>JAISOS010000084.1 GCA_031275485.1 Clostridiales bacterium
TTTTTCGGAGATAGGGAAACAAACGCGCGCTGAGCTTTTTGTCGAAATATCCGTGAATGAAAGCGCGTCGCCGCAGCCTCGGGCAAGTTTTTCCGCCGCGTTCGGTAAGTCCGCGGAAAGGTTTCCCGCGTATAAACTTCAACAAAAAATAAAAAATCCCTCTTTCAAGGAGCGAATTGTGGAAAATAGGGGTACGGTAATACAGGTCATAGGTCCCGTTGTGGACGTGAAATTCGAGAGCTATGCGCCCTTTGTGTACGAAAGGCTGGACGCGCGTATAGGCGACGGTTTTGTCGCGCTCGAGGTGCTGTTGCTGTTGGGGGACGGCGTAGTCCGGGCGATAGCGCTGGGTCCGAACGAAGGAATGATGAAAGGCGCGGACGCGTTCGCGTCCGGTAAAACCGTTTCCGTACCCGTAGGCGAGGCGACGCTGGGGCGGGTCTTGAACGTTTTGGGTGAGCCGATTGACGGCAAGGGCGAGATTAAAACCGATTTGTATTGGTCGATTCATAGGAATCCGCCGCCCTTCGACAGTCAGGTGAGCTCCGCCGAGGTCTTTGAAACCGGCATAAAAATAATCGATTTGCTTATACCCTTTCCGAAAGGCGGTAAAATCGGGCTTTTGGGCGGTGCGGGCGTGGGTAAAACCGTGCTTATTTTGGAGCTTATAAGAAATATCAGCGCCGAGCACGGCGGCTATTCGATTTTTACGGGCGTGGGCGAGAGAAGCCGCGAGGGCTTCGATATGATAAAGGAGATGAGCGAGTCGGACGTCATTAAAAATACCGCGCTCATATTCGGACAGATGAACGAGCCGCCGGGCGCGAGAATGCGCGCGGCATACGCGGGGCTTACCGTCGCCGAGTATTTCCGCGACGTGAAAAAGCAGGACGTTCTGCTTTTTATAGACAATATATACAGATTCGTTCAGGCGGGCTCCGAGGTTTCCGCGTTGCTTGGCAGAATGCCCGGTGCGGTCGGGTATCAGCCCACGCTTTCTAACGAACTGGGAGAGCTCGAGGAGCGTATTACGACCGATAAAAACGGTTCGATAACCTCTATTCAAGCTATTTATGTACCGGCGGACGATCTCACCGATCCCGCGCCCGCCACAATTTTTACACATCTCGACGCGACGACCGTGCTGTCGCGGAAAGTCGTCGAAATGGGAATTTATCCCGCCGTAGATCCGCTCGCGTCCGCCTCGCGAATCCTAGACCCGCGTATAGTCGGCGAAAAGCATTACGGCGTCGCGAGACGCGTCGTTGAAACGTTGCAAAAATATAAGGATTTACAGGACATAATTGCCATACTCGGCATGGACGAGCTGTCCGAGGAGGACAAAAAAACGGTATACAGAGCGCGGAAACTGCAACGGTTTTTCAGCCAACCGTTCTTTGTCGCGAGCATTTATACCGGCAACGAGGGCAAGTACGTCCCGCTTGAAAAAACCGTGGACGGCTGCGAGGCAATTTTAAACGGCGAGGCGGACGAGCTGCCCGAAAGCGCGTTCTATTTCATAGGCGCGTTCGAGGAAGCGGTTGAAAAAGCGCGGTTGAATTAGAGTATGTTTTTTTATTTTAAAAACTGCGCTGGGAAAACCTTTTATTTATCAATAGTTTCACGCGAACAGTTCCTGAAATCCAAAAGTTCCCCCAAATAACAACGGAGAGAATTTTATGTATCCGAAATTTTATATCGAAATAATTACGCCCGAAAGGGTATTTTACAGGGGCATGATCGAGGAGCTGATCGTCGAGTCCTTGGACGGGCAAATCGGCATACTCAAAAATACTATGCCTATGGTCGTGGGACTTCGCGCCGGCATTATGAAATTTCTGAACGACGGCGGCGAATGGAAAGAGGCGGCGGCAAGCGCGGGCTTTGCCGTGGTGGTGCCGGGAGAGGTAACCGTCCTCTGCGATACCGTTGAAATGTCCGAGGAACTTGAGCTGGCGAATATCAAGAGGGAAATAGAAAAGGAAGAGGAAAATATCAGAACGCGCAAAAGCTACCGCGATTATATGCTGAGCAAAGCGAACCTCGCGAAAGCTTTCGCTCAAATGAAATTGAAGTCAAAGAGCTAAGGCTAAAACGTTTTTGAACAACCGGCAAAACAGTATGTATAGCCGTTATGGAAATATAATCGCGCAAGCCGAGCGTCGTTTGCGGTCAGAATAGCCGTTTTTCTTATTACGCGAATACGGAAAAGAAGCTATGTATACTTTACGGTGAAAAAGGCGTCGGTTATATTCTCGCAGTTCCGATTCATAATGACTAACAATAAATCCATAACGACCGTATTAACCGCAATACGGCGTTTCGTTTGAATAGAATCACAGAAAAATTGAAGCTTTTTAGACAGCGTCGAAGGGAAAGCCTTCCGTGAGCGAAAGGCTTTCGTTTCATAATTTACGCTTCCCGTTTTACATAGCGCGCTTACATAAAGCGCGAACGGCGCGTTTTTTACGTTTGTTTGCCCTTTTTCGGCGTCGTTACTTTCAAGCGCGGCGTTACGCCGCGCATCGTCCGCCTTGAAAGGCGCGGAAACCGCCTGAAATCCTTTCGTTTTCGTTTGCATAAACGCGTTCTAAACGGCTTTTGCAGAATTCCGCCGTCCGCTTTATCATCGTATCGGCGGGTTATAGCCGCGGCGTTCGCAGAGCGCCATTACCGCGACTGTCGTTATGAGTATCGCGATATCTCCGCCCTTTATTTCGCCGTCGTTTGAAAACAGTAACAGCATTATAAGTATGAGGATGAAATAGTTTGAATCGCCGAACATAAAACGTCTCCGAATAGCGGTTTTGGTAAGTATAAGGTTTTAAGGCTTTTGTCCCGAAGGAGCGTTCGACGCGAGGGAACGACGCGGTATGATTAAAAAACTTTCGGCTTCTTTAAATATTTTGCCGACGCGAATCGCGCTTCCTTGTGTCTACAAATAAAATATTACGGGAAACGTAAAAATAGAACGGAATAATTAAAAAACGGAAAAATTTTTATGCGGCGGATATACTCGTTAAACTTTTAAACGCGGCATTGACGCGTTTAAAAACGCCGTTCTTAAAAAAGAGCGGCGCGCGCGGTTTTACCGTCCGCGTAATACCTCTCAAAGCGATCGTTAAAAAATTTTCGGCTTTTGCAGTCGCGTTTTACGCGGAAGGTCTTTTTTTTATAAAAGGTTTTCACCGCGTAATTTTTATAGAAAAAACGATAATTTTTTTAAAGACAGAAAAGAAAAATTTCATATTTTTAAGCGCAGATCTTTATTTGGCAGGCTGATCATAACCGTCGTGTTTTTGTTGCTTATACGCGAAAAGATACGTTCTCCGTATCTGGCGAGTATTTCGGCGGGGGAGAGGTTGGATGAGACGACCGTGCATTTCGCGGCGGCGGCGCGTTCGTTCAGGACGTTGAAAAGGTATTCGCGCGTGACATTGTTGTATATAGGTTCCGCGCCCAAATCGTCGATTACCAGCATATCCGCGTCGAACAGGCTCTCCAAAACGCCGTATTTTTCTTCGGCGCGCGCGAGATGGCTCTTTAGGAATATATTGTTGAGGTTGAACGCCGATACGTATTCGGCGAAAAAGCCTCTTTTTAGGATTGCGGAATAAAGACACAGCGTCAAGAAAGTTTTACCCGAGCCGGTGCCGCCCGTGACAAATATGTTGAAATATTTTTCGGATGGGAAGGCGGCGGCGAATTTTTCCATTGCCGCGTAGACCTTTGCCGTTTGCGCGCGCGCGTCTCCGTCAAAAATCGAGAGGTCGCAGCTTGAAAAGTCGGGAAGAGACGGTATATTGCTCGACTCCCTCAGCTTTTCGCAGAGCCGTTTTTTTACGCACGTACAGAGCGCGCCGTTTTCGTAGCCCGTGTCGCCGCACCGCTTGCAGTCGCGGCGCGTTTCAAAAAAATTATCGATTTTTAATTTTTTTAAGAGCGCGGTCTGTTTTTCTCTGACGGCGGCGGCGCGGACGGCGGCGGCGTCCTCCGCGCTCGTCGCGGCGGCGGCATATTCGGACTGTAATTCGCGGAATTCGGGGAATTCCATGGCGCGCTCGAAATCCGTCGCGCATTTCAGCTCTCTGAAATGGCGTTTTTTTTCGTATCCGCGCAGGATTTCGGATATTTTTTGATTTCTGTCCATTTTTCACCTTTTTAAATTTTTTTTAATTTTTCACGGTGCAAACTTTTTTTTTAAACAAAAGGTTTACGCCGCGCCCCTTTCCAAAAAACTAACGAAAAGTTTTTAAACCGATTGCAAAAAAGATTTCCCGCGCATAAATTTTATCTTTTCCAAAAAAACGCTCAAAACTCCAATTTGTCGATAGTGTCTAAGTCGTCGAACAGGGCGCTCAGTTCTTCTTTCGTATATTCGCGCTGTCCGTCGTAGTCTTTTTTGATTTTTTCGGGTTTGGCTTTGGCGGCGGCGGTTTTTTTAGGCGTCGCCGCGGCGTATTCCTTGGCCTTTTCTTCCGTAAATATCGAATTCCGTTTATAATCGGAAAGTATCTGATTGAGGTACGCGATGGGGTGCGTTTTGTCTTTTGCGGCGGTCGCCGCAAACAGAATAAATTCTTCGGTAAAACCCCACGAATCCAACCAAACTCCTATGATTTCACGATCCTTTTGCGTGACGAATTTATTGAGTCCGAGGACTCCGTAGAGGGTCTTTATAAACTCGTCGCCCTTTATAAGTCCGTCTATGTATTGGTTGATGCCGTCCGTGGTCAGCCGCCCCATTTTGTAAAGTTTGAGAACGAGCGCGTCCATATCGGACAGACGGCGTAATCCTTTAAGAAAGCAGTAGTTCGCGAGCGTGAGCAACGCGCCGCCGTCAAAGCCCAATTCGCACCAGTTGGCGGTGTAGGTTTCCACGACGTTGTCGAGCGATTCGTAATATACGCCGATTTTTTTATTGATTTCGGCGGCGAGAGAATAGAGACGCCCGCGCCGCGACTCGTATTCGTCGATTTCGGCGGGCGAGAATATGTTGAGTCTGCGGTAAGTCGAGAGTAGCGCGTCGAGACGGTTCATGCCGCCCTTGTTTTTGCACTTTTTCGCCGCCGCGAGCACGGCTTGCAGGGAGAACCCCCAGCCGGCCGTCCATTTGGAGAGCATTTCGCGGTCGAAGAATTCCGGTGCGGATTTTTTGCCGAGCGCGGCGAACACGCGTTTTGCGTCGTCGGCGAGAAGCTCGAGGGCGCGGATTTTTTCCTCCGCGAGGGCGGGCGTGGTAACGCCGTTTTTCGCCCAGTCGCGGGCGACGGCGAGGACGTATTGAAAGCCGACGTTTTCGCCCTTAGCTCCGACGCAATAGGCGGCAATCATAAGCATCGCCTCGGGAGCTACGCCGAGACTCTCTATGACGTCGTAATACTCGTTAAACTCGTTCGGCATAAGCATGCGCGACGGAAAAAGTTCTTGAATGGCGGCGTTAAAAGCGGCGTATTTCGCGGGCTTGTATTTTTTACGCGGTTGCGCGTCCTTGTATCTGATGTTCAAAAATTTTATTTCAAGAGGATTTTTCGAGGTTATCTCTATAAGCCCCGTCAACTCAAAGTATTGCAACGCCTCGAAAACCTCCTCGCAAGTCAAGCCCAATACCCCCGCCAATTCCTCGACTGAGTTGCCGCCGTTCGCGCCGCCGTGCGCGGCGAGATAAAGTCCGTAAACATAGACCTTGACGTGACCGTTCTTTGCGCGCGGCAGGTATTCGTTTATGAAAACGTTATCTATAACCGTTACGCTGTCGATAATAAAATCCGACGAAAAACCGAATAGCGGCATCTTTTTTCCTCCGTTTTTTGATGGGACGGAATTTTTGCTGGGAAAACCTTTTCCTCCGAAAAAAGGTTTTCCCGCACCCCCTTTACAAAAGACCGTATTGTTTTAACGGTTTTATGTAAACTGAACGCCGCCGGCCGTTTGCGGCGTTAGCCGAGATTTTTTTGAAATAGGGCGCGGGAAAAGCTCTTTGTCGACGCAAGGCTTTCCCGGAGTAAATCCCGCGTTTTCATAAAGGCAGATAATATATTATTGCACATATCGAAAAGAATTTCAATCTTTTTTCGGATTAACGGCGAAAAAATTTGAAAAAAGTTTTTTATCCTTAAAAAAACTTGTCCGCAACGGGCGGCTTGTGGTATAATATCCGTATGGATTTTATAAATGAAATTGCCGCGCTGATAAAAATTGACGGCGCGGATGATCGGGACGTCAGGACGACGGTAACGGTCGCCGCAGACAGCGCGTTCGGCGATTATTCGTTACCGTGTTTCAGGTTTGCCAAGACGCTGAAAAAGCCCCCTGCGGAGATTGCCGCCGCCCTGCAAAGGGAGATTTCGTCGGATCTGCCAGAATTTATAGAGCGCGTTGATGCCGCGGGCGGATATTTGAATTTTACGCTCGACAAGAGTTTTTTCGCGCGTAGCGTGATGAACGGGATTTTTGAGAAAGGAGCGGATTACGGCGCGTCGGACGATGGAGCGGGCAGGACGGTCTGCATAGATTTTTCGTCGATAAATATCGCCAAGCCTTTCCATATCGGACACCTCGGCACGACCGTAATAGGCGCCGCTCTCTGCCGCATCTTTAAAAAGCTCGGTTATAACGTCGTCGGTATAAACCACCTCGGCGATTTCGGTACGCAGTTCGGCAAGCTGATAACCGCCTACAAGCTCTGGGGCGACAGAGACGATATAGAGAGGAGAGGTCTGCGCGCTCTGGCCGATATTTACGTGCGCTTTCATAAAGAAGAGGAGGAAAACCCCGCGCTCGTTGCGGTCGCCCGCGAGTGGTTTTTGAAAATCGAAAGGGGCGACTCGGAGGCTCTGGAATTATTCGGTTTTTTTAAGGACGTCACGATGAAGGAGGTCGAAAAAACCTACGTAAGGCTGGGAGTGAGCTTTGACAGCTACGCCGGCGAGAGCTTTTATAGCGACAAAATGCAACCCGTGATCGACGAATTAAGGCAAAAAAAGTTGCTGACCGTAAGCGACGGCGCATCGATTGTCGATCTCTCGGAATACGGTATGCCGCCGTGTTTGATTCTCCGCAACGACGGCGCGTCGCTCTATGCGACAAGGGATTTGGCGACGATTTTTTACAGAAAAAAGGCCTACGGTTTCGACAAATGCCTATACGTTGTGGCGTATCAGCAAAACCTGCATTTCAAGCAGGTGTTTAAGGTCGTAGAGCTTATGGGCTATCCTTTTTATAAAGATTTGATACATGTGGCATACGGAATGGTTTCCTTGGAAGACGGCGCGATGTCCACGCGCAAGGGCAATATGGTTTACCTTAGCGACGTGCTCGATAAGGCAAAGGAAAAAGCCTTGAAAATCATCGCGGAAAAATCGCCCGATTTGAAGGACGCCGAGGATGCGGCCGAGGCGGTGGGTACGGGCGCGGTGATTTTCGGTGCGCTCATAAATAACCGCATAAAGGACAACGTGTTTTCATACGACAAAATACTCAATTTCGACGGCGAAACCGGTCCGTATCTGCAATATACCTGCGCACGCTGTAACAGCGTGCTCGAAAAGGCCGGCGTCCGCATAAGCTACGACAAAATCCGCGGTATAGAAGCGTCTTTTTCGGACGGTACGGAGAGTTTTAATTCCCGGCATATCGCGGGCGGAGAGGCTTACGAATTGGTTAAACTTCTCGGTAAATATCCGGAGATTTTGAGGTCCGCAATGAAAAATTACGAGCCGAGTCTTGTAACGAGATATTTGGTTGACACGGCGCAAAGCTTTAATAGATTCTATATAGCGGACAAGATTCTCGACGGCGACGTAAGCGTCAAAGCCGCGCGCGTCGTGCTGACCGCCGCGGTCATGAGCGTGATTAAAAACGGATTTGAAATAATCGGCGTAAAACCCGTCGAACGTATGTGAGAGGCGAAAACCTTTTTTGTTTTCTCAAAGATTACGCGGAGGAAAACCTTTTGTGAACAAAAGGTTTTCCTCCTCTCGAAAATCCCCGGTTTTCAAAAAAGAATTAAAAAAATATGAGAGAACTTGATTTGACAAAATTGAACGAGCAACAGTTAAAGCCCGTCACGGATGCGGACGGGCAGATTTTGGTTGTGGCCGGCGCGGGGAGCGGTAAGACGCGGGTTTTGACGCACAGGGTCGCGTATCTTATAAGGCACGCGGGTGTGGATCCGTACAACATTCTCGCGATAACTTTCACGAATAAGGCGGCAAACGAGATGAAGGCGCGTATAAACGGTATGTTGGGCGAGGACAATCCCGTCTGGGTCAGTACGTTTCATTCGATGGCGAACAGAATTTTGCGCGCGGAGATAGACAGGATAGGTTACGACAAAAATTTCAGTATTTACGCGGAAAGCGACGTTGATAAGGTCATAAAGCGGATAATACGTGACAGGCGCTTAGACGACAAAGATTCCAAACTTGCGGCAAAGGTCAGGTGGCATATCTCGAACGCCAAAAATGCGGGGAAAAATTCGGAGAGATACGCACTCGAGGCGGTTTTTCCTCGCGACGGCGAGGAAATAATAGGTATATTCAAGACATACGAGGAGGAGATGAAAAACAACAACGCGCTGGATTTCGATGACCTTTTGATAAAGACGGCGGAGCTTTTCGCGCTCAATCCGGATGTGCTCTCGAAGTACTCGAAACGTTTCCGCCACATATTGATAGACGAATTTCAGGACACGAATAAGATTCAATATTTGCTGCTGAAAATGCTCTCGTCGTACCATCTTAACATATTCGCGGTGGGCGACGACGACCAGAGCATATACGGCTTTCGCGGCGCGGATATAAGCAACATTTTGAATTTCAAAAAGGATTTCGGCGAAGCGCGGATTTATAAGCTTGAAAGAAACTACAGAAGCACCGGCGCGATATTAAACGCCGCGAACGCGGTCATCGCGCACAACCCGGATCGCATAAATAAAAGGCTCTGGACGGAGAGCGAAAAGGGCGAAAGCGTCGTGATTAAGGAGGCGGCGAGCGACCGCGACGAGGCGGAGTACGTGATTTCCAAAATCGCTGAGCTCCGAAACGCGGGCGCGAAACTTAGCGACATAGCGGTGCTTGTGCGGCAGAATTCGCTGACGCGGTTGTTCGAGGAGCGGCTGAACCTCTACGGGCTGCCGTATCGGTTGTTCGGCGGTTTCAAGTTTTACGAACGCAAGGAAATCAAGGACGTCGTGTGCTATATGAAAATGCTCAGCAACCGCAAGGACCGCGAGTCAATCTTCCGCGTTATCAACGTTCCGAAACGCGGCATAGGCGAGGCCGTGCTGAACAAGTTGGACGAGCGCGCGAGAGAAACGGGCATGGACGTATTCGACGTTATTTTGGACGTAGGGAACGACGATGGCTTTAGCGGCGCGGCGAAACGGCGTCTTACGGAATTCCGCGATATTTTGAGCGGGCTGATAGACGCGTCCGTCAATTTGCCGCTTGCGGAATATGTGCGCGAGCTGGTCCGAATCGCGGGCTTCGAACAGTATTACGGCGGAGACGGCGAATATGCGGACCGCTATGAAAATATCGTCGAGTTTGTAAACGCCGTGGGCGAGTTCGCGAAAGACAACCCGAATGCTTCCGCAGAGGATTTTTTGCAGTCCGTCGCGTTGGTTTCGGACGCGGACGCGGACGATACGGACGACAGTGTCGCGCTCGCTACGATTCACGCCGTCAAGGGCCTGGAATTTAAGGCGGTGTTTATAACGGGCTTGGAGGAAAATCTTTTTCCGTCCTCGCGGTCACTAAGCGAGGACGGCGGCGAGCAGGAGGAGCGGCGCGTTATGTACGTCGCGATTACGCGGGCGAAGGAACGGCTTTTTATGACCTATGCCAAGACGCGGTTTAGGTTCAACGAAGTGCTGTACGGCGAGTCCAGCCGTTTCGTTAAGGAGGCGGCGAAATGCCCGGACGTTACGTTTATTCCCCTGCCGGAGTACTGCGCGGGCGATTACGGCTATAAAAACGACGGAACCGGCGGCGGTTATAAAAGAGGCGGACGCGGCGGCAATTACGGCGTAAACGGTTACGGAAACGCTTTCGGCAGGATGCGGGCGGAGGACGACGCGTTTTTGACGCCCGAGCGCGCCGAAATAGAAAGAATGACGGCGCGGTTAGAGCTTGGCGGCGGCTTCGCGAAAAACGCGGAAACGTCGTGGGCGGCGGCGCGGATAAGTCAAGCTCTCTCGGGCGGGGCTACGAATCCCGAGATTGCGAAATACAGGCCCGGCGTTAAGGTTTTTCACAAAAAATTCGGCGAAGGAACGGTGGTTTTCGTAAGCGGCACCGGAAACGAGACCGTCGCGAGTATAGCTTTCGCGGGCTTGGGCATAAAAAAATTCAGCGCGGCGATCGCTCCGCTCAAAATAATCGGCGAATAAACGAAAGCGGACGGATAAAAAACGTTAAAAGCGCGTGCCGCGCGACAAATTCACACCGTAAAAGCCCGGTTTCCGAGATAAATTTATGCCGGAAAAAAGTGAGTTTTTCGCAGTAGAATATAGGGCGGAACACGCGTTCCGACACGGATTCAAAACAAAAAAACTCTATAAAACGGAGGCGTAAAATGCCGGAAATCGAAGACGAGAGAATTGTTTCTTCCCTGAAAAAGGCGAACGACGGCGAGGCGGAGAACACTTTGCGACCCAAACGTCTGCAAGACTATATCGGTCAGCAAAAGGTTAAAAAAAATCTCGGCGTATGCATAGAAGCCGCCGTTCAGAGGAACGAACCGCTCGACCACGTGCTGCTGTGCGGACCTCCGGGTCTTGGAAAAACTACGCTGTCGCATATCATAGCCAACGAGATGGGCGCGCATATGTGGATTACGTCCGGTCCTGCCATAGAAAAAACGGGCGATTTGGCGGCGATTATCAGCAACCTCAACGAAAAGGACGTGCTTTTTATCGACGAAATTCACAGATTGAAACGCACCGTCGAGGAGGTTCTGTACCCCGCGATGGAGGAATACGCGCTTGACATCGTGGTTGGCAAGGGACCGGGCGCGAGAAGTATCAGAGTGCCTCTGCCGCGCTTTACGCTGATCGGCGCAACCACGCGCGCGGGTATGCTGACCTCGCCGCTTCGCGACAGATTCGGCATAATTTTCCGCCTGGAGACATACGCACCCGACGAATTGAAGAGCATCGTCAGGCGCTCCGCGTCGCTACTTGAGATTGAAATCGACGAGACGGCGGCGGACGAAATTTCCAGGCGGAGCAGGGGTACGCCGCGCATAGCCAACCGCCTCTTAAAGCGGGTCAGAGATTTTGCCGACATAGAAAATTCCGACCGCATTTCTCTGCGGCTCGCGTCCGACGCGCTTTACGCTATGGATATAGACGGACTGGGGCTTGACGCGACGGACAGAAACGTACTCGAAACGATAATCGACAAGTTCGGCGGCGGACCCGTAGGACTCGAAACCGTCGCGGCGGCGTCGGGCGAGGATCCGGACACGGTAAAGGACGTTTACGAGCCTTATCTTTTGCAGTTGGGCTTTATATCGCGGACGCCGCGCGGCAGAGTTTGCACGGAGGCGGCGTATAAATACCTGTCAAGACCGTATTTAGGCTAGGCCGGCGCGTTACGGTCGCGGCGGCCATATAAAATAAACGTTGAAGTTTTTTGGAAAGGAGCGCGCGCGAGCCTTTTGTAAGAAAAACTTCTCCCGGATAAAATTCAAGAAAAAAAACTTAAAGGCGCATACTTTGAAAACATCGGACTTTGATTACTATTTACCCGACGGGCTTATCGCGCAGACCCCCGCCGAGCCGCGCGATTCGTCTCGGCTTTTGGTGTTCGACAGAAAGCGCGGCGATATAGCTCACCGCATGTTCCGCGATTTGACCGAATATTTGACGGCGGGCGACGTTTTGGTCGTCAACAACACGAAGGTTATGCCGGCGCGGTTGTACGGCGTTTTGAACGCGTCCGTAAAGGCGGAGGTTCTGTTGCTTAAACGTTTGGCTTACAACCGTTTCGAAGCGCTTATGCGCCCCGCGAGACGCGCGAGAATCGGATCTAAAATACGCTTTTCGGACGGGCTTTCGGCGGAGGTCGAGGGCCTCGGCGAGGACGGCGCGAGGATCCTGGAGTTTACGTTCGACGGCGTTTTGGAGAATGTTCTGGACGAAATCGGCGAAATGCCCCTGCCGCATTATATCAAGACGAAATTAACGGACAAATCGAGGTATCAGACCGTGTATTGCAAAATCGACGGCTCGGCGGCTGCGCCGACCGCAGGCTTGCACTTCACGGAGGAATTACTGAAAAAATTAAAGGACAAGGGCGTAGTAATCGCCGAGGTGCTACTGAACGTCGGACCGGGAACGTTCAGACCGGTCAAGACGGAGGATGTTTCAGAGCATAAGATGCACGCCGAGAACTACGAGATAAGCGCGGCGGCGGCGGCGGTTATCAACGCGGCGAAGCGCGAGGGACGGCGCGTAATAGCCGTGGGCACGACGAGCGTCCGCGCCATTGAAAGCGCGGCGGAATTTTGCGGTACGGAACCGCCGGAAAGCCGTGAAAATAAAGATGAAAAAGCAGTCGGCTCCCGCGGCGCGGAACCGTGTGAAAATTTTAAAGACGGCGGTAAAATCGCGGCCGGATTAGGCGGCGCGGAAGCGTTGGAAAACGATGAAAAAAACGCCGGAAATTTAACGCAAATTCGCAGTATAGAACCGCGTGAAAGCGGGAAAAACCGCGAAAAAAAAACGGACGGATTCGATTGTGTAAAACCGTGTGGAAATTGTAAAAGCGACGGTGAAAAAAGCGCCGGAAATTTAACGGAAATTCGCGGCGTAAACCCGCCGAAAAAATGCGAAAAAAGCGCCGAAAACGCAATCGGATTTCACGGCGCGGAAGCGTCGAAAAGCGGCTATTACGCGGTTTCGGAGGGGAGCGGCGAAACGCGCATTTTTATTTATCCGCCTTATAAGTTCAAAATAGCGGACGCGCTGATAACCAATTTTCATCTGCCGAAATCCTCTCTAATTATGCTCGTTTCGGCGTTCGCGGGATATGAAAACACGATGAAAATTTACGAAACGGCGGTAAAAGAAAAATACCGTTTTTTCAGTTTCGGCGACGCGACGCTGATAATATAATAAAGCGTGAAAAAAGTAAAATATGCTTAAATAAGGATTAAACCCGCTTGCGCTGCGACACGCGGAAAGCGCGAAGCGAAGCATTGTCCATTTATGTGCGCAATATTAAGGAAAATAAAATGTTTAAATACGAATTGGTTCATCAATGCGCGAAAACGGGGGCGAGAGCGGGGCGGTTCATAACTCCGCGCGGCGTTATAGAAACGCCCGTTTTTATGCCCGTGGGCACGCTCGCGACGGTCAAGTCGCTGTCGCCCGAGGAGCTGACGGACGCGGGCGCGTCTATTATACTCTCGAATACCTATCATCTTTATTTAAGACCCGGACACGGCGTCGTCGAACGCGCGGGCGGACTGCACAAATTTATGAATTGGAGTCGACCGATTCTGACGGACAGCGGCGGTTTTCAGGTCTTTTCGCTCTCGAAGTTGCGAAGAATAAACGACGAAGGCGTGTTTTTCGATTCGTTTTTCGACGGCTCGCGGCATTTTTTGACGCCGGAGCTGTCCATGCAAATCCAAAAGACACTGGACGCGGACATAGTTATGGCATTCGACGAGTGCACGGACGGCAACGCCGACAGAACGACCGCGAAAAACGCCCTCGACAGGACGGCGAAATGGCTGAAAAGGTGCGGCGAAACGGAATTGAATCCCGGTCAGATTATGTTTCCTATAGTGCAAGGCAATATGTACGGGGATTTGCGCCGCGAGAGTCTTGACGCCGCGCTCCCTTACGCGAAATGCGGCATAGCGGTAGGAGGGCTGTCGGTGGGTGAGCCGAAGCCGAAAATGTACGAGATTTTGGACGGTTTAAAGCCGCTTTTACCGCGCGGTATGCCGCGCTATCTTATGGGCGTGGGAAGCGCGGACTGTATAATAGAGGGCGTTATGCGCGGCATAGATATGTTCGACTGCGTTCTGCCCACGCGGATCGCGCGTAACGGTACGGCGATGACCGCGCGCGGCAATATAACCGTGCGCAACGCCGAATTTAAGGAAGATTTTTTGCCTATCGAGGAGGGCTGCGACTGTTACGCTTGCCGTAATTATTCGCGCGCGTACATCAGACACCTTATAAATACCGACGAGATTTTCGGCGGCAGACTGCTTTCGTTGCACAATATCCGCTTTCTTATCCGTCTCACGCAAAGTATTCGGAAAGCGGTGCTTGCCGATCGCCTCGACGCGTTCGCGAAGGAATTTCTCGGCGGTTTTTCCGGCGAATAACGAAATCTTTTCTCCGCGGATAACGCGGAGCGTTATAAACCGTTTGACGGCTTTGTTTCGTTACGGTTGACGATATTCGACGAATTATCGATGAACTTTTCAAATAAATTTTTGCGCCCGCGGCGGCGCGCAGGAGGTATATAAATGGAGAAAGATTGCGTTTTTTGCAAAATTATAAACGGAGAGATTCCCGCTAAAAGGCTGTACGAGGACGAGAAAATGATTATTATCAGGGATATAAATCCAAAAGCGGAAACGCATCTGCTTTTAATTCCCAAGGAGCATTACGCGGACGTCGCGAGCCTGAACGAGCGCACCGCCGCGGATCTCGGGCAATGTTTGCTGAAATTGCGTGAATTGCAGGACGTTCTGGGAATAGGCGGCGGCTTTAGGCTGATCGTCAATAAAGGCGTGCGCGCCGGACAGACCGTTTTTCATTTGCATATCCATATACTCGCCGGGAGGCGTATACCGGGTTTTTAAGCGGTATCTCCGCCGAATTTGAAGCGAGCTTAAAATTTTTAAAGTAAAAAACGCGTTTATTTGCATAAAAAATATAAAAACCGCTTGACATTTTTCAAATTTATGGTATCATATATAATAAGGGTATATAATCTTAACGGTATATATCGAAAAATATTTTAGGAGAGGTACATTTATGAACATTGTCAAAACCTATTTCAACGTATTCAAAAAGGATTTCGCCAACTTTAAGGGGACGGAAAAGGCAAGCACCTACATAATTTTTATGGTCGGGTCGTGGATTATCTCGGTCGTTCTTTTGATTGTCGGTCAAATAGTCCCGTCGGCGAGCGTCGCGCTTAACTTAATTTCCACAATACTCGGTCTTATCGTTTTCATTCCTTCGCTCGCGATAATCACAAGACGTTTGCACAGCAAGGGGAAAACCGCGTTATGGTTGCTTTTGTTGCTTATACCGATAGTCAATATCATAATACTCGTATGGCTTGCGTTCGGCAAATAATCTCAATGTTTTGAATTCTTTACTTTCGTAAATTAGGAAAAATTTTAGCGGATGCAAATTCGCGAAACCCGTAAAAAATAAAAGGATAAAGTCTTAAATATACATAATTTCGAGTTGTTTATCCTAAAATATTTAAGGGAGGCGCTTTATGAACGTCGTTAAAACTTATTTCAACGTATTCAAAAAAGATTTCGCGAACTTTAAAGGAACGGAAACTGCGGAAACATACGTAATTTTCGCGGTCGGGTCGTTGATTATATCGGTCGGTCTTTTGATACTCGCTTTGATTTTTTATTCCGTCGAGCCGGTAATTACGGGCGCGCTTTTTTGCGTCTTGGGAATATTCGGGCTTGCCGTACTGATTCCCGCGCTTGCGATAATCACACGGCGTCTGCGCGGCAAGGGAAAAACTGCGGTATGGCTGCTCCTGTTGCTTATACCGACGATCGACGTCATATTCCTCGTGTGGCTCGCGTTCGACAAAAACGGCGGCTGATTTCTTTGATTTTATCGAGGATAAGAATATTTTAAACGGCTGAAAAAATTGTAAAATTATAAATTTACAAAAAAAAACGATCATTTGTGAAAACCGTAAAATTGTGCGGCGGTATATTGCGAAAACCGTAAAATATTGCAAAAAACCTTAGAATATTGTGAGTTAGCCGGACGGTCGCATCATTTTTTTGATGAGGAAAGTCCGAGCATCGCAGGGCGGAGCGCAAGATAACATCTTGTGGAGGCGACTCCAAGGATAGTGCAACAGAAATAAACCGCATTATAATATTAGACGGTTCTTAAAAAAACCGTCCGCGAGGAATATTCCGCGCGGAAATAATTAATGCAAGGATGGAAAGGGGAGGCAAGAGCTCACCGGCGTTTTGGCGACATTACGCGCTATGTAAACCCCGCTCGATGCAAGAGAATAACGGCGAATAAGGTTGCCCGTCTTGCCGTTATAAATCGCTGGAGCCTGCCGGCGACGGCAGGCCTAGACAGATGACCGTTCAAGACAGAACTCGGCTTACAGACTAATCTCACAAAACTGCGGCGCGTACGCTTTTTCAAGCTTTGTAACGCGCCGCGTTTTTTTGAAAAGGAACGGCACGGGAGATTTTACCTACCGCTTAATATCGTTCATAATAAACTTCTTGCCGCAAAGACTGACAAATACGTTTTATGACGTTAATGCGGAACGATTGCCGTCATATTTTAAACGCCGCGCCGATATATTTTAATTATATGGTTAAGGCTTTCAAAAACACCGCGCTGTACGTCAGCGCGATAATAGGCGCGGGGTTCGCGTCGGGTAGCGAGATAGCCCTGTTTTTTAAGGAGCAAGGCGTTGTCGTCGTTATCGCCGCAGGGTTACTCTTGGGCGGTTTCGCCGCGATTTTTATACGTATAGGAGGTATGCTTCACGAACAAAACGAGGATGCGCTTTGCGAACGAAACGGCGTTTGCGGAAAGAACGGGAACGGCGCGTTTCGCGAAAAAAGCGGCGTATTGCGGAAAAAAAATATCGGCGGCGTTTCGGATTTTTTTGATATTTTTCCGCGCGGTTTCGCGCGCGTTTTGCGCGCGGTGTTTTTGGTTTCCTCGTTTGTAACGCTTGCGGCGATGACGGCGGGTGCGGAAGACGTTTTTTTCGGCGCGTTCGGTTTGAAATATACGGGGATTATCAGTCTTATTCCGGCGGTCGTTTTAGGTCTTATGAAAACCGACGGATTGAAGTCCTTTTTTTCCGCTTTGGTGATAATCATAATCGGATTAATCGCGTTCTTGTTTTTTAAGAGCGGAGAATACGCCGCGCCGAGCGGATTTAATTTTTTAACGGCGGTTTCGTACGCTTCGATGAACGTGTTTTTGGGAGGTTATCTAATAGCCAAGCCTAAAAAAGCCGAAAAAAACGAGGCGCTTTTCACGGGGATTTTTTCCGCGCTGATAATTACCGCGCTTTTGCTTATGATTTATAAAATCAACGGCTCGGCGACGGGCGAAATGCCCGTGGTAACCGCAGCCGCGGCGGTCGGCTGTAAAAAAGCCGCGGCGGCGATAATCTTTCTCGCGGTTTTTTCCACGATGATTTCCACCTCTAAAACGCTTTTGAATTTCGCGAAAAAACGCTACGGGAATGCCGCGTCCGCCGCCGCGCTTATAACATGCGCTTTTTGCGTCAGTCTTATAGGTTTCGACAGACTTGTGCGGGGAACATATCCCGCAATCAGTCTTTTCAGCTCGGCGTTCGCCGCGCTCACGGTCGTACGTATGATAAGGTATTCTTACGGAGAACGGATAGCGGAGAGGATAAAACAAGGAAGCGCAAGGGCGCGGTCTTAGGCGGTGTACGGTAATATGTCGGCGTAAAAAGCGTTAAAGTTTTTTGGAATGAGGCGTGCGGGAAACATTTTGTGAACAAAAGGTTTCCCGCGCGTAAATTTTAAAAAATTAAAATAAATTAAAAATAAAAACACAAAAAATTAATTTGCAATCGTATTCGATTTGTGATATAATACCTCACGGAATAAAAAAACTGCGGAACGGGCGTGCGGCTTTTCCGCTACGGCAGAGGGGTTTACGTTATTATGAAAAAGATATTCTTAATTGCCGCCGCCGTTTCGCTCACGGTCGTTATGACCATACTGCTTTCGGCGTGCCGGACGGAGGCTAGCATAGAGAGCCTTTTGAGCGCGGCGTGGATTGACAATATAGGGTCTAATGCGGAGCAGAATAGTTTTTATGACGTTTACGGTACGTCGGACGGAGAGAGAAAGCTGATCGGCTTGATGAATATGACCGTGAAATACTACAAAAATGAAAAAGTTTCAGGCTTTTCGCGCGAGGAAAATAATTTCACGGGAAACAGAACCGGCTATACCGTCGATATGCGAAAGGACGGGAAACGTGTGGAAATAAGATCGGAGGCGTTTTTTTCCAACGCAAAGCCGTTCGCTCCGCTTTATTCCTATAAGGAAGTGAAAGAGGACGGCGGTTTAGTATATGAGATAAAGGCGGAATACTCCGGCAAAAATTACGAATATACGCTGACGGATGTCGGCGGGACGCGTTCCGGAAAAATCAAGCTGAGCGGCGTTTATTTTGACAACGAAATGATTTTCGCGCTTATACGCTCGTGTCCGCTCGACGACGGCGGCTCGAATTTGGATTTTTCGTTTAACGTGCCAAGTCCGCTCGACGATCCGCAAAAATTGACGGCGATGAAGGTTTCGAACCTTACGGGCGGGGCTGTCGAATATCAGAAATACAGCCTGAACCGCGAAGAGTACGATGAGGAAACGAACGTAATTTCCGTTACGAACGCGTTGCATTTTAAATACGCGTCCGCAGAGAACGGAAACGGCGGTTTGGAAACGTATTACGCGAAGCTCGGCGGTTATCCGCTCGGCGGATTTGTGGATGAGACATACATACCCGTATTTATAAAGCAAAACGGCATAGAATATGTTTTTTGCAAAAATAAGGCCGACTGAATAACGCCGATAACAGAGCGGATTTGCGTTACGCGCGGAATTAAGTTCCGTGAAAATAATTCGATTAAACGACGGCGCAAACGGAATCGGTTTATATTCCGCGCTCGTTTTAGAAATGTATTGACCGTATCATATGCGCGCCGTATAAGCGCGGAATAAGTACCCGTAGCTCAGCGGATTAGAGCGTCGGACTCCGACTCCGAAGGTCAGAGGTTCAAGTCCTCCCGGGTATACCATCCCCCCGTTAAATATATTAACGGGGTTTTTTTTGCCGTCCTGCGGCTCTCGAAATTGGGCTTAATCGCCACGAAAGCTCGGACCGTACCGGACTTGACCGCATGCCCGTTTTTGAATAAACCGTTTCGCGGATAAGAATTTTTCATTCCGCCGCCGTCGTTTTTTGCGGATAAAATTTTTCTTTTCGTTTAAACTATTTAAAAACGGAGCGTAGGTTATGGAATCGAATATAAACGAAATTATGGCGCAAGCTATGGAAAATTTGAAAAGTATGATAGACGTGGATACCGTCGTCGGCAAGCCGTTAATGATGGGGCATGACTATGTGGTGCCGGTATCCAAGGTTACGTTCGGCTTTATCGCGGGCGGCAGCGAATTTAACGATAAAAACGACGGCTATAAATCGCGGAACAATTATCCGCACGCGGGCGGCAGCGGTTCCGTAGTCTCGATTACGCCTTTGGGCTTTCTGGTTGTGGGCGGCGACAGGCACAGTCTGATAAAAATGACGGACGAGGAGGACAAATGGAGCAAGGCGGCAAGGAATTTATTTACGACCGTATTCGGAAAAAAGGACAAGGAGCAGGACAAGGACTGAATTTAAACTGCGGAAATAAACCGCCGGTACTTGGGGCGGGAGATTTTTTAAGCGTCGCGTATGCGGCGTCGAGTCGCAAAATAAGAGATCTGGGTAATGCGGAAATGCCGTTAAAAAGTAGAAAAGCGAATTTCAACGATGCGGGCGTAGCGTTACGTCGCGAAACGACGAATTTAAGCGATGCGGAAATAACGTTAAAAAATAAAAAAGCGGATTCCGGCGATACGGGCGTAGCGTTAAGCCGCGAAAAAGCGGAGTCGAAACCAAAGTCAATATTTATGTTAAAACGCTTGCGCGCCGCAGCGTGTTTTTTAACTTTTCTTTCCGCTCTTTTCGGAGCTTTTTTTGTCGGCGGCGGGGCCTTTTACCCGCCTCGTTGCGGCGGTGTCCGCGCCTCGGGCGGTTCGGCGTACATAGCTATCGAAAGAGACTCCGCGCGCGTGCTGTACGGCTCGAATATAGACGCGCGGTTGCCTATGGCGAGTACGACCAAGATTATGACCGCGCTGGTCGCCATAGAAAAAAACGACATAAAAAAAAGGGTTAAAATCCCAAAAGCCGCCGTGGGTATAGAGGGCTCGTCGATCTATCTGAGAGAAAACGAGGAAATGACCGTAGAGGATTTGCTATACGGGCTTATGCTGACGTCCGGCAACGACAGCGCGGCGGCTTTGGCCATCGTTACGGCGGGGAGCGTGGAGGATTTCGCGGCGATGATGAACAAAAGGGCGAAGGAAATAGGCGCGAAAAACACGAATTTTACTAATCCGCACGGATTGCACGATGCGAGGCACTATACTTCGGCATACGACCTCGCGCTTATTACGGCGCACGCTTTAAAAAATCCCGTCTTTCAAACGATAGTGTCCGCCGAAAAGTATACGATAAGCGACGCCGGCGGCGGCGCGGGCGCGCGTTATCTCAGCAATAAAAACAAAATGTTGAAAATGTACTGCGGCGCGGACGGAGTCAAGACGGGCTTTACGAAAAATTCGGGGCGGTGTCTCGTGGCGTCGGCGAAACGCGGCGATATGCGGGTGATAACCGTAGTGCTTAATCACGCCGATATGTGGAACGACAGTATGTCGCTTTTGGACCGCTCGTTCGATAATTACAAGATTGTTAAAATCGCGGGCGCGGAGCAGACCGTTGACGCGCCCGTCGCGGGCGGCGCGCGCGGTTTTGCCGCCGCCGCGCCCGAGGATAAGTATTATCCCGTGAAGGCGGACGAGAGACTCTCATACGAAATTCTGCCCGAAAAACTCAAAGCGCCCGTAAAAAAGGGCGCGGTTGCGGGAAAAATTAAAATCAGTATAGATAATCACTTGATTTTTGAGGAAAAATTGTATACTATTGACAGCGTAAAAGAAAAGAGCGCGCTCGACCGACTGAAAGACTTGTTCGATTAAATTTAAAACGGTTTTTTAGACGGCATTATCGATCTAACCGTAAAAACGAATTTTAAAGAGAAATTCAAAACGAGTTTAAAACGTATAAATACGGAGTGAATTTTGCGGATTCCGAACGGAATAAACGCGGATTTAAGACGGAATAAATTGCCGGTTTAAGACGATTTAAATGCGTAATGAATTGCGAATTTAAGGCGGTTGAAAAGCGGGCGCGCGAAAAAAGAACGGAGTGAAAATTTATATGCGCATCAATAAGTATTTATCGGACTGCGGCGCGGCGTCGCGCAGAGCTTGCGACCTGCTAGTTGCCGAAGGACGCGTCAAAATCAACGGCAAAACCGCCCTTGTCGGACAGGACGTAAATCTGCGAAACGATACGGTTACGCTCGACGGCGTAAAAATTGTGCTGGCAAAAAAACATTCGTACATTATGCTCAACAAACCGAAAGGCTGTATTTGCTCTCGCAGCGACGAAAAGGGCAGAAAAACCGTTTACGATTACATAGATTTAAAGGAACGCCTCGTATCGGTCGGGCGGCTCGATTACGATTCGGAGGGACTGCTGATTTTGACGACGGACGGCGGGCTCGTCAATTATTTGACCCATCCCAGCAACGAAATCCCCAAAACCTACCGCGTAAAAATCGAGGGCGGGATTGCGGAGAGCGAATTGGCGGTTTTGCGCGCGGGAGTGGTTATAGACGGCGTGAAAACCTCCCGCGCGAGGATAAAACTTTTGGATTTCAAAGAGGGCGTTTCGCACCTTGAGATGACGATATACGAGGGACGTAACCGCCAGATAAAAAAAATGTTCGAGAGCGCGGGCAAGCGCGTGATTTTTTTGAAACGCGTCGCCGTGGGAGATTTGCGGCTCGGCGGGCTTTCGCGCGGCGCGTACAGAGAGCTAACCGACGCGGAGGTCAATTACCTTAAAAGGCTTTAACCGTTTTTTTTAACTCCGCGCTTATCTTATTTTCCGATGCGAATATTATAAAACGGCGAGGGTTTCCCCGCGTATTTTTCGGTAAATTTTACTGTTCTAAAAAAAATTTCTCGCTTTTTTAAAACGATTGTTCGTTTATGTTCCGAATTATTATATTGGATCTTTAATGGAATCTCTTTACCTTGCCGGCGGCGTTTTTGCCGCCGCATTGTTTTTTCTAACATACTGCGGGAGTACGCGCCGTCAAAAACGTAGCCGGCGGCGAGCGTAACCCGTCGGAAAGCCGTTCGCCGCCGGGTTAAAAAGGTCTGATGTGGAATAAGGACTTTGCGAAAAAAATCTAAAAATCGGAAAAAGTTAAAAAATGCGCAAAAATCGCTTGACACAGACGACGACGTATAATAAAAACGGTTCGCTTTTTGCAAAAATTGTGGATAGGCAAATAAAAAAGCCGTATCAAACGAAAACGGATTTCGGCGAAACTGCATAAAATACCGCAGCATGCGCGTAGCGGTTTGACAAGGTAAAGATTGCAAGCGTAAACGCGCCGAAAAAAACAAGCGAACACTCGCGCGGGAACGGCTTAAACAAACGCAAGATTTCCGGTGCGGACGTTCGCCGAATACGCGACTAAAGGATAAGATCACGGACACAGGCGTTGCGGCGAATACGGTATATTCGGTTTTTGCCGTAAACAAACGCGTCTTAATGCGAGAGGTCAAACGGAACGGATGAATGAAATTTATTTATTAATCGGCGAGATAACCGAAGCGGTACAGTATACGGAAGATTACCTTGCGGGCATAGTTTATTTTTACGGCGAGGAAAGCGCGGGCGCGCCGTTTGCCGAAACGGCGGACCCGATTACGGGTATCGTCAAGGAATCAAATAAATTTACCGGTGAAAGGATCGCGGATTTAGCGGATATGTCTCTCGGACGGATAATAGGCGCCGTCAAAAATTAAATATTTTTCCCGATGAAACGGTCGCGGATTTGGACGCCGTACTTGACGGCAGGAATAAAACGGCGCATCGCTTTTTCAAAGATAACGATTTTATAAAACACCGCGAAAACGCAAAATTCATCGATAATAAAAAGCGTTATTTGGCAAACATACTGAAAAGGATTCGAAAAATTAACGATCGTTTGTGTGAAACGATAGAAAGGGAGCTCTGAAAATTCGCGATGATTTTGCCTCGCCGGCAACCTGTTTTTATCACGAAAATTTAGACGCCACGCCGATAAAAAAACTAAAAAAGCGAGGGAAAGAGAAATATGAATTATAACCACTTGGGCATGGCGGCAGCAATAATCGGGGTATATTTCGAAAAATATTTGATTTCTTGCGAGTATTTGCAGATCGACCCGACGCGGAATATATACCCGAAATAGTGAGAGAAAGAGTAGATACGGCGTTGGCGCAATGGAACGAATACGATTATAACTACACAAAATTTAAAAGGACGGTATTGTGGTTAAGAAAAAACTACAAAAGCTGTACGGGTTTGTGGTACGATTTTGCCAAAGAGGCAAGGAAGTTGGCGGATAAAGGGCGGCTTATAATTCACAAGGGAACGGTTTTGGCGGAGTACTCAAAAAAGCCCCTTTCGCAGGAAAATTATGACGGTTACGCAAAGGTGGAAAATAAAGACGCTTTAATTGTTTTAGCGGTTGTGATTACGATACTGATAATAATATTTTTGTCGTCAAGATATTAGGTTGTAGCGATAGTTTCCGCGACCGAGGCGCGTCTTTCCGTAGCCGTATTTAAAGCCTTTTACGCTACCGGTAACGCGTTCGTTCAAAAAACAAAAAAAGTTTTCTCCGCAATTTTTATACCTGCCGTCAAAATTCCGCGCCGTCAAAGCTCCGTTGACAATTGCCCGCAGACGCATACCTTTAAAGCGTTGGGTTATAATATATTTATGAGTACGGTTTTTGCGGTGGGGATTATTCTGTTCGGAACGGTTTTGCTGCTTTTTATTCCGATAAATATTAAAATCGAAGGATTTTTCGACGTGCTGAACGGCAGGTTTTATATACGCGCCGTATTTCCCACAGGGTTAAAAAAAACGGTGGCGAGAGGCGCGCACGGCGAGGACGGTCTTTCGTTTTTTTTATTCGGCAGGAAGCTTGGTGGCGGAAGACGCCGCCGCCAATCGGGAACATCGGGCTATAAGAGCCGCGAGAGGGAAAAAGAAGCGGCGGAAAAACGCGGCGGAAAAAATTGCGGAAAACCTGAAAAATCCGGCGACGGAAAACGTTGGGGAAGGTCTGAAAAATTCGGCGGTAAGAATCGCAATAGTGAAAAAGGGAAAAAATCGAGCGACGAAGAGAGCCGCAAACAAGGAAAAAGGTCGAAAAAAAGAAGCGGAAAGAAAAAGCGGAAATTCGATATTCCGCTTGCGTTAAGGCGGCTGGAACCGACGGTCGTATATCTCGATATTTTGTGCGGCGGAGAGGATTTCGTGAAGTTTTTATTTTTAAATATGTTTATATCAAATATCATAAAGGGATATGAAAAAGCTATAGAGGAAATTTTTAATATCGGCGACTTTTCGGCGAATCTGATAACCTGTGAGGGAGCATGCTTGAAAATAAAGTGCTTCATCCGTTTTAAGATATTCGCGTTTAAGATTTTCAGAATAGCTTCAATAAGAAAATAGGCTTTTTAAAGAAAGGACGCGGAATAGTCCGCCGTTTTTGCCGAACGGAAAACGACGAGAATCCGTCGCCAAGTCTTGCAGGCCAATGTAAAAAAATTTTGAAATGATCTTAAATTTTGTGTCAAGTGTTTGTGACCTTGTCAAAAAAATTTTATAAATAATTTGTCTCCACGTGTGACTTTCGGAAGGAATTTTAATTTTTTGAGGTGAAGGAGTAGATTTTGGCGGCGGGGTGTGGTCGAAGTTTAGGGAAAACGGTTCGTGGGTCAGAATGGGTTCGAGGGCGTAGGTTTTGTCGGCGACGGTAAAAAACGGAGAGCCGTCGAGAGTACGGGCGACGATACCGGCGGCGCCTTTGGCAAGCGGTAAATATTCGTATATACTAAAATAAATAAAATTATAGAGGTATAAGAATATGGACGCAAGAACGGGACTTGAAACATTCACGTTAAAACCCAAGAGGGATAATGTAACGAACGGAGCTATTCCAAACCGACGGCGGTCAAGAGGTTTTCGAACGAGTAGCCGAACCGACCACAAAGCAGGATTTACCGCCGACGGAAACAAATAACAACAAAGGAACGAAAGAATGATGAACGCAGGAGCTTTAACGGGCGCATTGACTGTCACAACGGCGGTCGCATCGTCAATTACCGCGATTATCGCGCTGTCTATAGCTAAAAGAACAAATACTACGCAGGTATTGTCAAATCTAAGACAGCATATAGAGGAAGCCGAATCGATAATGATTGAGAGAATTACGGCGTGGAAGATGGCTAAAACTAACCCGTCTGTCAAAAAGGAGAAAAAGTCAAGGGGAGTGTTAGCGAAGAGGTATAAAAGGCTCCATAAGCCAGTCGATCAAGTTTATTTGCTTTATGCCGTTGTGGTCTGCGGGAAAATCATCCAACGTCAGCACAAATTTCGGGTAGTTGTCTTTGATTTGTCTTAAAGGCGTAAGCTCTCGCGTTAGCGTATTTTCATCCAACACCGACGCCGAAACTTGATAATATTCCGTCCCGTTATCTCCTACGGCGACAAAGTCTATCTCTGTGTCGCGTCCCGATT
>JAISOS010000014.1 GCA_031275485.1 Clostridiales bacterium
GTAGTATTTTATCGCCCAATTAATCTGCCCTTTTTCACCATATCATATATTTTTCACTAATATAATTCTAAAAGAATTGTTTTACGAATAGATACAAATCCGGCTCTCCTTCCCGCCGCATGTCTCACTTGCGCCTATCGTCTTGTATTTTTTATCATCACATTTTAAAATTATCGGCTTAATCGACGAATTCAAATTCTATATCGCCAACTATAACTGTGTCGCCGTCCTTCACGCCTTTTTCGCGCAGGACGTCTATCACGCCTTTTTCATCCAAAATTCTCTGAAAGTATCTGAAAGATTCGTCCTTATCGAGCGACACATTGCGCTCCAAAATCCGTATAAGCCCGCCCGTAACCTCGAAAACGCCGCCGGAACCGCTCGATACCGCAAAACCGTCATCGTCCGTATTGTCATACGTATATCCGTCCGTATCGAGCGGCGCGAGCGGCGGCAACTCTTTCAACCGTCCGTATATCTCGGCTACCAATTCGCTAAGCCCCGTCCCCACCGCCGCCGAAATCCTAAAAACCTTTGCCCCCGCGCGCTTTTCAAATTCCTCAAAGTCCTTTTCCTCCGCCAAATCGGATTTATTCGCCGCTATTACCTGCGGTTTATCCGCCAAAGTTTCACTGTACGTCCTAAGCTCCTTGTTTATCGCGGTAAAATCGTCGTAAGGCTTTCGCCCCTCCGAGCCGCTTATATCTACGATATGGACGATGAGCCGCACACGCTCTATATGCCGCAGAAAATCGCGCCCTAACCCTAAGCCCCGGCTCGCGCCTTCGATCAACCCGGGAATGTCGGCAATCGCAAAGCTGTCGTCGTAATACTTCACTATACCGATATTCGGACTGAGCGTCGTAAAATGATAATTAGCGATTTTGGGTTTCGCATTGGTGAGCGCGGACAAAAGCGTGGATTTTCCAACGTTCGGGAATCCCGCAAGCCCTACGTCCGCGATAGTTTTCAGCTCCAAAACAACCTTGATTTCGGGAGTTTTCACGCCGCGTTGGCTGAATTCGGGCGCCTGCCTCGACGGTTTCGCGAAACGGGCGTTTCCCCTGCCTCCGCGTCCGCCCTTTAAGACTATCCTTTCCTCTCCGTCACGGAACAAATCCGCGACGATTTTTCCGGTTTCCTTATCGCGTATAATCGTGCCGGTCGGCACTCGAACCGTTATATTTCTTCCCGATTTTCCGGTCATATTATTGACGCCGCCGTTGCCGCCCCCACCCGCAAAAAACTTTCTTTTAAATTTGAAATCAATCAGCGTATTTATGTTTTTGTCCGCGACGAATATCACGTCGCCCCCGCTTCCGCCGTCGCCCCCGTCGGGTCCGCCCGTCATCACGTATTTCTCGCGGTGAAAGGAGACCGCGCCGTCGCCCCCGTCGCCCGCCTTTAATAAAATTTCCGCCTTATCTATAAACATACGGTTTCCTCTCTATACTGATATTTTAATCATTAACATCGCGCCGCATCGCGCATTTTTTAACCGTTAAACTCTCGGCGCGGCGTTTTCCAAGTCGCCAATAATAGCGCGCGCCGCCGCTTTGCCGTTGCCCATCGCGAGTATGACCGTTGCCGCACCAGTTACCGCGTCGCCCGCCGCGTAAATCCGCGCTTTCGAGGTTCTAAAATTTTCGTCGACCGCAATCGTACCGTTAGGATTAAATTTTATAATATCCGTAGACAGCCTTATAATCGGATTAGGACTCGTGCCGAGCGCGACTATCACTTCGTCGCACTCCAAAACATACTCGCCACCCTCGATAGGAATCGGTCGTTTCCTACCTTTTCTGTCCGGCTCGCCAAGCCGCATTTTCATACATTTCATACCGGACACATAGCCGCCTTCGCCCAAAATTTCCGTCGGCGCGGTCAGAAAGCGAAAGACGACGCCCTCCTCCTCGGCGTGGCGGATTTCATCTAAACGGGCGGGCATTTCCGCACGCGAGCGCCTGTATACGATGCAGACCTCCGCGCCCATTCTGAGCGCCGTCCGCGCCGCGTCCATAGCCACATTGCCCGCACCTACAACCGCCACTTTTTTACCGACGAATACGGGCGTCGCCGCGTCTTTTTCATACGCCCTCATAAGGTTCACGCGCGTTAAAAATTCGTTTGCCGAATACACGCCGTTGAGATTTTCGCCCGGTATGCTCAAAAACAGCGGCAATCCCGCGCCCGTCCCTATGAATATCGCGTCGTATTCCGCGCTCAAATCCTCCAAAGAAATCGTTTTACCGATTATGACGTTAGTCCGTATGCTCACGCCAAGCCTTGCGAGTGCGTCCGTTTCAGATTGCACCAGAGCTTTCGGCAGACGAAATTCGGGAATTCCGTACGCAAGCACGCCGCCGGGCTTATGAAACGCCTCAAAAACCGTCACCGCGCAACCGTTCGCCGCAAGCTCGCCCGCGACGGTAAGTCCGGCGGGACCGCTGCCCACGACGGCAACTCTGAATTTATTTTTCTGCGTTACCGCCGTATCCTCTATGCGGTTTTCAGCGGCAAAATCGGCGGCGTAGCGTTCAAGCGCGCCAATCGAAACCGCGCCGCCCGCATTCGGATTATTTCTGACGCAAAGCCTCTCGCATTGCTCCTCCTGCGGACAGACCCTGCCGCAAATCCCGGGCAATCCGTTATTTTTTTGGATTTCAAGAAACGCCGCCGCCGTATCGCCTCTTTTAATCAAATCTATAAACGCGGGTATATTCATACCTACGGGGCATCCGGAAACACATCTCGCGTTTTTGCAATTTAAACATCTTGCCGCCTCGATTTTCGCGGTCTCGCCGTCAAACCCCAACGCGACCTCTTTAAAATTTCTCTTTCTTATTTCGGGCGGCTGTTCTCTCATTTTTTGCCGCGTCATCGATTCGGACATCGCTGTCTCCCGATAAAAATTTTTAATAAAAAAACGAAAAAATTATTTTTGTTTCAAGCGCAAACAGTCTCTAATACGCGTTTATTTTTGCGAACTTCAAGTGAAATAAGGTTTTTTTCCGCATTATTTTTCTATACTTCAAAAAACACTTTTATTTCGCGGCGGCGGTCAATCTGCATATATGCGCCCTTTCCGTATGCTTATAAAACGCGGCGCGGTTTATCGCTTCGTCGAAATCAACCGCGTGCCCGTCGAATTCCGGACCGTCCACGCAGGCGTATTTTACCTCGCCGCCGACCGTCAAGCGGCAACAGCCGCACATACCCGTTCCGTCAACCATAATCGTATTCATGCTAACGAGTGTATAAATTCCGTATATTTTCGTAAGCTCCGAAACGGCTCGCATCATCGGCATAGATCCGACCGCAAGCGCGGCGTCGTATTTTCTGCCGCTCTCTATAAGCCTTTTCACAGCGTCCGTAACGAAACCCTTGCCACCTGTCGAGCCGTCGTCCGTCACAACGACGAGATTATCTGCCGCCGTTCTAAGCTCGTCCTCATACGGCAAAAGCGCGGCGGTTCTGGCTCCCAAAACCGCGTCCGTCCGAAAGCCTGCGCCCCTGCGGTTTTTCGCCTGTGGCAAAATAACCGCCGAACCTATGCCTCCCGCGACGAGCAATACGCTTTTAAAGCCGGAAAGGTCGGTATGTCCGCCAAGCGGACCCGCAAAATCCTCTACAAAATCGCCCTGATTTTTTTGCGCCAGCTTCATGGTGGAATACCCGACAGACTGAACCAAAACGGTGACAAGTCCTCTTTCGCGGTCGTAATCGGCGATTGTCAAAGGAATTCGCTCTCCATCCCCGTCAACGCGCAAAATCACGAATTGACCGGGCAGACAACGCCGCGTAACGAGCGGCGCTTCGATCACATACTCGATTACGCTCTCCGTAAAATACCGTTTTTTTACTATTTTATACATCCTTTCCTCTAATTTCTATTTACCGTATTCTTCCGCCTTACGGAATACATAATCTATTTATATATTCTTATTCTTAATAATTTCCGATTTTTATTCGCGTCGCCCGTATGTAAACGTCGACCCCGTGAAATACTTAAACAGATTACGTATTCCGACTGTTAGGGTATTATGAAAACCGTGTTTTTAGACTGCTTTTACGCGTTTTTTCAATATAACGATACCGATCTATGCTTTGTCGGTGTACGGTGATTGTTTTTTTTTGAATTGTGCCGCATGTATTTTTTTCGTCGCATAAAACACGGCTCTACAAAAAGTTTTGTTTTTGACGTTTAATAGCTTTGTGAACGGCATCAAAGCGACGAATAAGCCTCCGTGATTTGAAAACTTAATCACCGCCGGCATAGAATACTTAAACAGATTAAGTATTACAATTATTAACGGTTATTAAGATCCGTTTGCCGTTCCAGCTCTTTCCTTCGCCGCGCCGTTCATATACGACGGACAAAGGTCGGAAACCGGACATTCTCCGCATTTTGGCTTCCGTGCGACACAGACATACCTGCCGAATAAGACTAATAAAATATGAGCCTTGCCGAGACGGTTTCCGTCCAAAAGCTCTCCGACCGCCAATTCGGTCTTATAAGGACTTTCCCCGTCCGCTATGCCGAAGCGTTTCGACACTCTTAAAACGTGCGTATCCACGGCGAAAGCGTCTTTGTGAAAAGCTTCCGACAATATCACATTCGCCGTCTTCCTGCCCACACCCGGAATTTTTATCAGTTCGTCAAACCCGTCCGGCACCTCTCCCCCATATTTCTTAAGTAGTAATTCCGCCGCCGATTTTACCGCTCTCGCCTTATTTTTGTAAAAGCCGACGGGATATAGCAGTCTTTCCAATTCGCCGTCGGAAATTGCGGCGAAGTCTTCCGGCGTGCGGTATTTTTCAAATAATTCCTTAGTCACGGCGTTGACTCTTTTGTCAGTACATTGCGCCGACAAAATCACGGCTACGAGCAATTCAAACGGCGTTTTATAGCGCAGTTCGCATCGCGCCTCGGGAAAGTATTTTTCCAATCTGTCTATCACAGCGTTTAATTGCCGTTTTTCCATCTTTATTCCCCCATTGTCGCCGTACCCGCAAACAAACGGTTTCTCATTTATAGCAAGCGAACCGTTTCTTATTTTTTGTGCCGTTAAAATCGCGTAAAGCCCGCCCTTGCGTCCCGCGCCGCCGAATATTTTAAAAACGGCGGGAACAACGTCCGCCGAATATGATTGCTATTTTAAACTACGGAATTTACGCGGTCATTTTGCGTCAGTTTTTCTTGCCAAAATGCCGCTTCGGTCTTGAAAAGTCTTAACGACTACAAAAATCCCTCGCAAATCCCGTATTTTCAACTATAAATGTGAATTTTAAATTTGCCGTCGGTCGTTCCTTACCGACGCGACAAGCAAATTTTTTTTATAAAAACGCTTTAATTGCTCTCTTTATACTTTCTCAAGAAAGGAGGCGTAACGTCTACCGGCACGCGCGCCGAATAGTTGCCCGCCTGCGCGTCGGAATAACCTTGGCGCGGTTGTTGCGACTGACGCGTTTCGGCCGTCCCGTGACTGAAATAACTCTCGTTATACAGCTTTTCGCTATTCGCGGTATATTGCGGCTGAGACTGAGACCGCTGAACGCCTCTCGCGTCGTTATTGCCATGCAAAATTCCGCCCTGAGGCTTGTTGTTGCCCGCCGTTTCACTTTGCGGCGCATGAAAGCCCGTCGCTATAATCGTTATCACGACCTCGTCCTTTAGATTTTCGTCGATTCCGGCGCCGAATATGATGTTGGCGGATATATCCACGACGTCCTGCACCAAGCGGCACGCCTCGTCAACCTCGGACAGCGAGAGGTCGAGCCCGCCCGTAACGTTCAGAATAACGCCGGTCGCGCCCTCTATGCTGGTCTCGAGCAGAGGGCTTTGCACGGCCTTTCTCACCGCGTCGAGCGTGCGGTTTTCGCCCTTACCCTGACCTATGCCCATATGTGCCAGTCCCTTATTTCTCATAACGGTTCTGACGTCGGCAAAGTCGAGGTTTATGAGCGACGGCGTGACTATAAGGTCGGACACGCCCTGAATACCTTGTCTCAAAACGTCGTCCGCAACCTGAAACGCCCTGATAATCGGCGTACCTTTTTCTAAAACCTGCAGAAGTCTGTCGTTGGGAATGATTAGTAGCGTATCGACGAATTTTCTCAGATTCTCGATGCCCGCCGCAGTATTCTCCATACGCTTCCTGCCCTCGAATTTAAACGGCTTCGTCACGACGGCTACGGTCAAAATCCCCAAATCTTTGGCAATCTCCGCGACGATAGGCGCCGCGCCCGTGCCCGTGCCGCCGCCCATACCCGCCGTTATGAACAAAAGGTCGGTGTCTTTCAGAAGTTCGGTAATTTCTTTGCGGCTTTCCTCGGCGGCCTTCTGCCCTATTTCCGGATCCGCGCCCGCGCCCAAACCCTTCGTAAGGTTTTGACCGATCTGCAACTTCACGGGAGCTTTCGACAGACACAGACTCTGGTAGTCGGTGTTGACGGCGATAAATTCCGCGCTTTTAATGCCCGCGCTGACCATTCTGTTGACGGCGTTATTGCCGCCGCCGCCCACGCCCACCACCTTTATTTTCGCCATCATAGACGAAACGTAATCAATCATCTTTATTTGCCTCCAAATTTATTGAATAATTTATAAAATAATCCTTTTTTAGATTTCGCGGCGGCTTCGGCTTCCGCATCGTCCGCGCTACCGCCGATATTGACCAATCCGAACAGCGACGAATAGTACGGCTTGTCGTATTTCGGCACATTCGGCGCGATTATTTCGATATTTCTGCCTATTATTTCCGAGAGAAATTCTTTCGCGCCTTTCAGCGAGCTAATCCCTCCGCCCGTCAAAAACAGGGTGATGTGCAAAGGACAGTCGTAAAAACTTTTCTTGATACATAGCTTTATCGCGTCCGCGAAATCACATAGACGGTCGCGGATGACAACGCTCAAATCCTTGCCCGATATTTCACCATCCGAGGATGACCCGAGCTTTATTCTTACTGTCTCGTCAAGACCGTCGAGACCAACCTCATCCTTAATTCGCTCCGCCTCCGCGAAAGGAATTCCGAACAACTCCGAAATATCCGCCGAAATGTGCGCGCCGCCCAATGAGAACGAGGATAGATGCAGGATCCCGTCTCCGCGCAGAATTGCGAGAGAGGATGATATGTAGCCTATATCGGCGAACAGCACGTAACGATCGCGCTCCTGCGGCTCAAACAAATACAGCGTTTCAGCTAAAACCGCCGAAACAAATTCGACGCGTATGCCCGTTCCCTCAAACGCTCCGCGTATTTTTTCGGCGGCGGCTCTGTCGCATCTAATATAAGAAACGAGCGCCTTTATCGTGTCGGAAACAAGCCCGCGCGGTTCAATTATTCTCTTGTTGTCCCCGAGCAAAAAATAGACCGGAGAACAATTGATTGTAAAATATTTGTCCTCATTGTCAAATTTATCGCCTCTTTTCAAAAGCTCGGACATCTCGCCGCTTGAAATTTTCCGCGCCTTATCGAACACCAGCGCGACTTCCTTACAGACGGAATACATAAATTCGGCGGGCATGCCGACAAATATTTTTTTTATTTTGCAACCCGACAACGCCTCCGCCTTTTCGACGACGGCAAGCGCGGCAGACTTCAATTTTTCCGGTTCCAGCCATTGCCCGTCCGAGTATCCGGCATAATCCGCCTCTCCGATTCCGCGCGGAATTATGCTCACGCGGCTGTTTTTCTCGGCGACGGCGGCGCGGATTTTTCCGGAGCCGATATCCAAAACGGCAACCTCGTTATTCTTTTGCATAAACACCTCGATTCCCCACCTTTAAGTATAAAGGAAAAAAAACAAGTTGTCAATCAATTTTACGGTTGTAGTTTATTTTGTTATTTACGGATGGAAACTTTATTGAAAAAATTATATTATGCTGGATGAAGCCTTTTGTGAACGAAAGGTTTCATCCGGCGCATCTTTCCAAAAAACTTTATTGATTACGATAAAAGGCAATGGTTTTCCGCCGTTTTGCCTTATTATATTTAAATTTTACCGGTATGCAATTTTAAAATCCGACAACCTTTCGTTTTGAGTCTTTTTTGATTCGGCTTAAGCCGCGTCCCGCTCACCATCCAAAGAAATGTCGCCGCTTTCCTTTTCGGCGCGTATAATCGCGTTTTTCAACTTCACGAGACACCGGCTCAAAACGTCGGTTTCCTCGCGCGTACCGTAAAAAACCCTCGCTTGGACAAGCGTTTCAAAGACCTCTTTCAGCGCGGCGGCGGAGGTTTTCTCTCCACAAAGAACCGCCACGTTCGCGGCTACCTCGCGTAGCCGTCCTCCGCGCAACTCGCGGCTCAGCCCGTCGGTTTTGTTTATAAAATAGTATTTCCGCGACTCGATCTCCTCGTCCACTAATTTTTCAATAAGCGCGGATGCGCGTTTGACGACATTTTCTTTCCCGTCGGCACTGCGGTTCTCGCGCGAAATAACGGCGGTGTCCAACGCGTAGATCAAAATATAAAATTCATCCGAAAGTCGCCTGTCGGATGCGTCGCTTGCGAGTTTCAATACGTACCTTAGCGCGATTCCGGCAGAAAAAGGAATGAGCGCGGCGATGCCGAATGTCTCCGCGCCGCCGTAAGCCAGCGAGAGCGCGGCTGAAACCGCGAACGCCGCAAACAACAGCAGGTCGAACAGTGTCAAGGCAAGCCTTTTCCTTGCGCCCAAGGTCGGACATTTCAGGCAGTCCGACTCGGTTATGAAGCCGCTCGGCTTACCGTCGAGCGAGATGAAATAAGCGGCTATGCGGTTCTGCATGGCTACTGGGAAATCGGACGCGTAGTTTTTAAAAAAATAACCCGCGTTGTTTTTGCAGAGCGAACCCGCCTGTTCTCTGCCCAAATACTCTGACGCCCTCTTAAACGCCTTTATATACGCGCCGTTTTCAAGAAACGCGGTTATGAGCGAGGCGGCGAAGCCTGCGGCGGTCAATGCGGAAAATATAACGAAAACGTATCCCGGATTTACATACGCGAACAGATCGGTCAGCGCCTTAAAGAACTTGTCCATTTTTTCTCTCCTATTTTTCCTAGCCGAAAAAATACCGACCTTTTGAACGCCTCTTCGCGGATAAAATTCTAAAAATCACCGCAACGGAGCAAAAACGCGCAAAAAACCGCCAAACCTCAACGACGGCACGGGCTCTTTTCAATTTATTTTATTTATTATACCAACAATTCGCGGCTTCGTCAAGAGATTAATCAAAAAAAGGAGTGGACATTTTGCAAGTTATATGATATATTGTATGCATGGAAGAATTACGAAAGCAATGTCCCGCTTGCGGGGCTACCGAGAAGCAAATTTGGCACGGGCACAATCGCTCGGGAAGCAGAAAATGCTTATGTTGCATGTGCGGACGGCGTTATACCCCCGCGCCATGCAAACACTCTTACTCGGAGGATGAACATAAGCAGGCTTTTGCGTTGCTTGCTTCTGGTATGAGCGGCAGGGCAATCGGTCTGCAAATGGGCATGAGCAAAGCCAACGTTTATGCGTGGGCAAAAAAAACCGAACAAATTGCGGATAAGTTCCGAGACTGACGTAGCTGTTTTTAAGTTGGACGGGTTGCGGCGCTTTGTCGGGCGGCGTTAGAGGACGGTAGCGCGCGAGAATGTCTGCATTATGACAATGACGGGTGAAAATCCACGCCAAATTATAGGATTTTGCGGAAGTTTCACAAATCCTTAGGCATTATGCTTTTTATATAAACTTGCTAAATGTCCACTCCTTTTTGTTGTTTACTCTTTACATTTAACGCTTTAAATGCTATATATATCAGCGCGTGAAAAAGCCGCGCGCGGCACGCCGAAAGCGGTAAAGTATATATCGGCACGGTTTCAAAATAAATTTATCGGAAAAAGAACAATAAAAAATCATTACGGAAAGGTTTTTTTTATGAGTGTTTTGGAAAAAAAGGCAAAAATGCAATTGCCGATACTTGTTATTTTCAGCGCGCTTTTCGCGGCGGCGGTTCCCGGAATCGTCATAGGCTTTGTAAACGGGTGGCTTCTAATGGCGATACCGTCGATTATTTTCACAGTCGGCGGCGTTTACGGGTTGCCTCTCGGCTGGATTGGTTATACCAATATTATAGCTATGCCATAGCTTTTCTGAACGGTAAGCGCAACGATATGTTGATTTTCTTTTTTTATGTCCTTGTCCTCCTTATGTTTTTTGTTTTTTCGACAATTTTGTCGGTTTCAAGAACGACAAAACTATTGACAACCGGGTTTTTGTCTGCTATAATATAGTCAAATATTATAGCGAGGGGCTTTTATGATTAAAAGACAGGCATACTTAAACCAAATCATCCCGCTGATTGATAAGAATCTCATCAAAGTTCTTACCGGAGTTCGCCGTTGCGGTAAAACGGTTCTGCTTATGCAGGTACAAAACTATCTTTTGGAGAACGGCAAAAGCAAGAATCAAATCGTATATGTAAACTTCGAGTCCAAAAGAAACGCCGAACTGAAAGATTCGGACAAACTTTACGCATACCTTATAGATGTTTGTGAAAAGACGGACGAAAAGACGTATATCTTTTTAGATGAAATACAGGCGGTAGAAAGGTGGGAGGAAGTCGTTGCATCTCTCCTTGTCGACACTGACTGCGACATATATATTACGGGTTCTAACTCCAAACTGCTTTCGGGTGAGCTCGCGACGCTGATTGCCGGAAGGTACATTCAGATACACGTTTATCCTTTTACACTTTCCGAATCCAAAGAATTAACGATACAAAACGGAGAGTTTGTATCTAACGAAGAACTCTTTCAGGACTATCTGCGTCACGGCGGGCTGCCAATGCGTTTTTCGCTCGAAAAAATCTCGATCGAACCGTATCTGTCCGATACCTATGACGCAATAGTCGTAAAGGATATTGTTCAAAGAAATAAAATCAACGATACAAACCTTCTAAACCTTATACTAAACTTTCTTATGGACAATATCGCCAATCCGTTCTCCGCCCGTTCTATCACCTCCGCGCTTATCGCTTCGGGAATCAAAACCACTGTGGAAACGGTTATTGCCTATATCGGTTACATCAGAAAAGCCATGATTATCGATTCCGTTCAGCGTTACGACATTAAAGGCAAAAAACTGCTTACCACGAATGAAAAATACTACAGCGTCGATTTGGGACTCCGTAATATCGTTAAAACAAGCAAGGAAATTGATTTCGGTAAGCTCTATGAAAATATCGTTTATCTTGAATTGCTTTCTCGCGGATATGATATTACGGTCGGAAAAACAGATGATTACGAAATAGATTTCATCGCATATAAGGGCAAAAACCGCATTTATATACAAGTTTGCTATCTTTTGGCGTCAAGTGAAACAATCTCGCGTGAATTTGGCAATCTGGAGAGAATCAATGATAATTATCCTAAGTATGTTATTTCCGGCGACCTTCCGGATTTTTCCCGTAACGGAATCAAACATTTTAATATCATTGAGTTCCTGTTAAGTAAATAACTCGTGCGTCTACTAACTGCTTGCGCCGAGGGAGTAAGCTCTCATACGCTTGTTTTTTTCCGTAGTTATTATCTTGCTCAAAGTTTATTTCTACCTCTTCACTTTGTATTGGCGGTTCGTTGAAATCGCTATCGTCCATGTCAAAAATATCCTCGATGCGGATATATTACTATAACTGAACAGGGTACGTATAAAGTTGTCTTAACGGCAAGCGGAAATTCTGAATTGACCGAAACGTGAGAAATAGTAAGCGGGACATACCAATTTGTTACTAATGTGTATTCGATAAAGACATGTAAACGGACAAGCAACAAAAGCAAGTAGAGTTTCATTTAAAATTGCACAAACGTATTATAAAAATTGATATCCCGAAATAAAAACATTGCATTAATTTAAAGCGGTTTTTTATTGCGGGTTGCTATTGTTAAAACGATGGTTGCTATTTTCAAGAATAGGACGATATGGCATGTTTAAATTATCCTTTATTTTATTCAAATCAAATTACTTGAGGAATATAGCAATCGTTGTATCGGTCATTTCAAGTGTCGCTCTTTTTTTTCAAGTATAATAATAACCGACAGTCTGCTGGAAAATTTTAATAACAGCGCGGATATGATTTTCGGCAGGGTCGACACGGTTATAGAGGACGTCGAAATAAGCGACGCCGATATAAGAACGGCGAAAGAGGTCTT
>JAISOS010000053.1 GCA_031275485.1 Clostridiales bacterium
CTTAATCACGGGTATATGGGAGGACCCGGGGCTTGGAATATGGACGATAATTTTGACGCTAACTCCTTAGCGGAGAGATTAAGAACATCGCTTAACGCCGACGTTTACATAATGGGCGTTTATTATGAGGAAATAAGAGATCAACAAACGGAAGAATTAATTAAAACAATAGACAGCCGGGTGTATGTTCAGCATCCGATAGGGTATATAGATGAAAAGTACGACGCGGGGAACGACAGATATACGGACGGGAACGGAAACGGAATAAAAGCGCAAGAAATCGGATTGAATGGGAAAAAAGATGAAAACAAACAAATAAAAGAAGAGCTATCCCATGATATTGAAGGCAAATTAATATATGATGAGTTGCTAAAACCAGATGAAAACGGAATGATCGACAGCGTTCGCGGGGAGCTTGCGGACTTCGAGGTTTTTATTAAAAAATTAGACCCTGACGGAAGCGGCAAATATAACGAAACGCCGGTAGAGGATTTTGCGGACTACAATAAACATATAGTAATCTTATTCGACGCGATAGAAAATGTCGGCTATCACAGCGAGGTATACGAGGAGCTGAACGCGGTGCTCGACACGGTATCGTACAATTATCTGAGCGTAAAGGGCTTTTTGCCTAAATACAATCTTGTCGGGCACAGCCGCGGCGGCGTGGTCAACCTTATGTACGCGACGGAACACCCTTACAGCGTCGAGAATCTTATAAGCATAGACACGCCTTATTACGGTCTTATGATAGCCGATTTATTCGACGCGGAAATTCAGATTGACGGCGGTCTGTTGAGCGGTTATTTTTCGGCGGTAGAGGATCTTTTCGGCTTTACGCTCGGCGCGATTGACGAAATTTTGACGGACTTACCCGCCGGATATTTCGATTTGTACGAAATATTGTTCGCGACTTCGGCTCTGGATTCGCTCAAAAACGGGGGCGGTCAGGATTTCATAAACAAAAAAGAGAGCGAGAGGCTCAGAAACAAATGGAACGAGACATTGGCGACTAACCCGGATGCGGATATAAACGCGCTCGCGACGGGTACGGCGGCGGGCGCAAGTTACATTTGGAAAATGCTCGGGGATACGGGCGGTATGTCGGTATTATTGCAGGCTCTATCCGCCGCGCTTTTGAAGAATCCGCTCTATTCGCTGATAGACGGAACCGACCCGAGTTTGGGTTCGCTCGACTTCGCGGGTGAAAACGACAGCTTTATCGACGGCATAATCGACTCGCTCGGTTTGGACTTCCCTTGGCTGGAGGAGCTTGTAGGCGGGGACGGCGGGCATGACGGCGAATTGGAGCAAGCGGGAAAAGATATGTTTTGGGACGTTTTGGGGGCGGAAATAAACATATTGCTGTCAATTTTGTACGGCGCGCTCGATACGGGGGAAACGCTTACGAATGAAATTCTTTTCGCGGGACTTTTGCCGGTTACGGGTAGTTCCGTTTATAATCAATTATTCTCTCATTTGAGCTTGTCCGATTCAGTAGAAAATACCGTTTTCGACGTAATTGCATATTGCGCGGTACTACCTCGTTTAGGAAAAGAAATAATATTAGCTTTAACGCCGTATCTTACGGCTCTTCTTCCACAAATTAAAGAAAAGCTCGACCCTATGATAGGCTTTTATGACGGAGAACTCGTATTAAAATCGGATTTGTTTATCGATTTATATTCGCAGCTTGCGCCCGAGTTTAACGGCTTCGATACGTACACTAAGATATATAATGAAGTTAATACGGCTGCAAAATTGGCAAAAGACGATTTACATAATTTTTCAAAGTACGATCCGGATATTTTGACAATCGTTATGAACAGACTTTATGAGAGTTCGAGAGCCTACGGCGGTTCCGTATTCGAAACAGCCGAAAACGGAAACGAAGTTACTATAACCGGTTTGAATAAGAATCTTTATTTTTATCCCGAAGTTTTGATAATTCCGGAAAAACTGAACGGGAAAACGGTTGCGGCGATAGCCGGCAACGCTTTTGAAAATCTGAAAAGCTTGAAAACGGTAATTATCGATTCTGAAAACGTTTCGGTAAGCGACGGCGCTTTTGCAGGGTGCGACAATATTACGGAGTTTAAACTTCCGGTAAACAATAAATACCATACGGTTACCGACGGGGCGTTGTACGATAAAGCGGTTACAAAATTAATCCGCTATCCGTCGGGCAAAGCGGACGAAAGCTTTGCGGCGCCGGAAACGGTTTCGGAATTGGCGGACTATTCGCTGGAAAACGGCGCGAACCTGAAAAGCGCGGATCTGAAAAATACGGCGGTTATCGGAAAGGGCGTTTTTTCAGGCTGTACGGAATTAACGGACATAACGGCGGATAATCTGCGGTATGTAGCCGACGACGGAATTTGCGATACAAAATGGTTTAAAAATAACGAAAACGAATACGCGGTTTTGGGAACCGTTTTGCTGAAATACGGCGGGAGCGACGTAAATATATCGATATCTTCGGATAAATATTCGGCGATAGGCGCGAGAGCTTTCGGGAACGCCCCGAATTTGGAAAGCATAGAAATATCGGGCGGCGGTATGCCGAGAATCAACGGTCTGACTTTTTTCGGCGCGTATAAATTGCGCTATATCCTTATCGCGGGCGACGAAACTTCCTTCGAACAATATGAAGCGGACGCGGAATGGAGCAAGGTCGAGTATCCTTCGCTTTCCCGTAAAATAACCGTGTCCCTTTATACCGACGGGAACGACGGCGCGCCTTGGCGCCGGACGGAGGTTTTTTACGGAGGCCGCTTCACGGTGAAAGACGAATCGAGACCGGAATACGAGCTATTCCCTATCCTGTTAGGTCATGAATTTTCATACTGGGAGGACGCGGACAAACGACGGTATAAATACGGCGACGTCTGGACAAGCCGGGCGGACAGCTTCGAGCTTTACGCCGTATTTACCGCCAACGAATATATTATCAGCTATAATTACGGCGGCGAAGTCGGAGTAATACGCGAGGATCGCGTAATATTCGGCAAAGAGCTTAAAGACCAAATCGAAAGTATGCCCGCGCCGACGTTGAGCGGCTATGAGCTCGCGGGCTGGGTCGATAGCTTCAACGTTCAATACACGTTGGAAACAATATACGGCGTCGCCGACGATACGGAGCTTTTCGTAATGTGGAAAAAATGCGTATACGAAATAACGTATATTTTTGAAAACGGACGGCGCATGGTGGAATACGATATTCGCGACGATGGCTACGACGGCTATATTCAATTGACGGACTTGTCCGACGACTCCCTGCAAAAGATTCATTTTAAACCCGCCGGATGGTACGCAAATCCCGACTTTAAGGGCGGTCCGTACACACGGTTTTACAATAACGGCGAAAACGGCGGCGACGCCAGCTTTTTCCTAAAATATGAACTCCTAATATACGCATTGCGGTTCGACGCGAAAAACGGCAATCCGATCGAAACAATCAGCGGAACGGCGGCGGAAATAGCGAATATGAAAATGCCCGCGCCTACGCTCGGCGGTTATAAAGGAGTGTGGGTCTACGGCGAAGATAAAACAATCAGCTTCGGCGCGATCGGTTACGAGATTTTAAACGGCGAAACTTTAACCGCTAATTGGGAGGAGAAAAAGTTTAGCGAATGTCTTAACTCTCCGAATAACGTCTATGAAATATACACGGCGGGTCAGCTTAGCGGTATAGAGGGAGACGGAATCTCGGTCAAATTAATGAACGATATCTATTTAACCGGCGCTTGGACACCGATAGCGGCTTTAAACGGCTCGTTTAACGGAAACGGAAAAACGATATCGAATTTAAATATCCAAATCAACGCAAAAGGATATTCCACGCAATATTTCGGATTGTTTGAAAAATGTTTCGGAAAGATAAGTAACCTCACTCTGTATAATCCTCTGATATACGGAGAGCCGTATCACATTTCCGCCTGGATATATGCCGGCGGAGTCGCGGGCTATCTTGGAAACAAAGGCAGTCTGGAAAACGTGCGCGTTAAATCCGACGACGAAGAAAGAAAAATTGAGGTTCATAGATATCATTCGGGCATAGGCGGATTAGTCGGATATTCTATGGGAGAAATTCATTCGTGCTCCGTCGAGGGATTAACCGTCTACGGAAACGGAGATATGGGAAGCCTTGTCGGATTCGGCAACGGAACGAAAATTATAAATTGCTCCGCAAAATCGACGACAATTAAGTTGAACGTGTCATACGAAAACCGTTCGGCGGGCGGAATTATCGGTACCGCCGCAGGCGGCTCTTATATAGGGGATACCGCCATATACGGGGTTACGGTGAAATTTACCGGCGCCGGAGGCATAGCCGGAGAAAGTCTTCACCCGATGATGGGTCTTATAGTCGGGCAATTGGACTGTAGCGCGTTGTATCATGTGGGAAAGGACGGCAATTGTACGCTCAGTTCCGGAACCTTAAACAGCGATTACAAATACGGCTTCTTGGGACTAAGCAAAAATGACCAAACGCAATACGTAGGTAACAAATCTTGGGATTGCTGCGGAAAATTAATAGGCGGCTACTCCATATTATAATTTAAGAAGGCATCGTTGACTCAAAATTTACTCAATCGGAATTAAATAAATTATGGATTTTTATCAGGAAAAACAAAACGACGGTATAAAAAGACTTAATCCGCTGATCAAGGAGCTACCGCCGTTCGCAAAGGAATTTTTTGTAGGTATTGCCGAAAGGACGTCCGTTTTGACGAGGCTCAATTACGCCTACGATCTTAGGATTTTCTTCGACTTTTTGGGCAGAGAAATTTTGTTTAAGAATGCGCGGGCGGTAACTTTAGACGACCTGAACGCACTGACGGTGACGGATATAGAGGCTTACGTCCACTATGTGGACTGCTACGAATTCCGCGACAACGAAAACTCGAACGGCGAGCGCGGCAAAGCGCGAAAGCTTTCCTCCGCGCGCTCCTTTTTTAAGTATTATTTCAATAAGAACAAATTAAAAGCCAACGTCGCGGCAAAGGTTACTCTGCCCAAGTTGCATGACAAGGAAATCGTGCGGCTCGATACGGATGAAATCGCTCGCCTACTCGACGGCGTCGAATCGGGCGACGGGCTTACAAAAAAACAAAAGGACTATCATGCGAGATATTACAAACGCGACCTCGCGATGCTAACGCTGTTTTTGGGTACGGGCATACGTATTTCCGAATGCGTCGGCTTGAACATAGACGACATAGACTTTCGCAACAACGCGTTCAAAGTTACGCGCAAGGGCGGTAATCAAGCGATTCTGTACTTTTCCGACGAGGTTGCGGACGCGCTTTTGGAATATCTCGACGAGCGAACCGAAAACGAAAACGGGAGCGGAAACACAAATAAAAACAAGAGCAAAAATGAGAAAGAAAACGACGCGTCCGAGATTGAAAACGCTCTCTTTCTCTCCTCGCAAAAAAGGCGTATCAGCGCGCGCGCGGTGGAAAATCTCGTTAAAAAATACAGCCGCATAATCGCGCCTCTAAAAAAAATAACGCCGCATAAATTGAGAAGCACCTACGGCACCGCCCTCTACCGCGAAACCAACGACATATATGTCGTCGCCGAAGTCCTGGGACACCGCGACATAAACACGACAAAAAAGCATTACGCCGCAATGAGCGACGACATCAGGCGCGGCGCGGCAAGCAAAGTCAGACTAAGGGATAACGACGAATAGAAAATTTTTTAAAGTCATTATTGACATGGTATTACGCAGGCTGTGAAACCGCGCGCGCCGTTCTTAAAAAAGAACGGCGCTTTCAAATCCGACAACGCCGCGTTTTGGAAATGTGGCAAGCGTAAATTAATTTCCAGCAAGTAAGAATACGGTAGTATGCGGCACTATTTTGCGCAAAAGGCGATTTTCGTCTATTTTTCGTCCGGCGCCGTTCTTTTTATTGCGATAGCTCCGCCGTTTCAAAAAACGCCTTTCCGCACATAAAAATCAACCGGACACGCGTTCGCACAACACGGTAAACGGCGTCTTTTGAGCTTATCGACGACTGCGCCGCCTTAATTTGACAACGCGCAGTTCTAACACGCGGCGCAAAAACCGCTTTGAACGCCGCTTATTTTCTGTTACGTGAACACAAAATCCATAAAAATCTCTCTTTTTCAGTCGGCGTCCGCGCGCTTCTAATTCTTTCCTTTCGACTGTTTCCAAACTCCTATGGCGGTTTTGAAAAGATTTCCGCGGCTTTCGGTAATAGAATACGCTCCGCTCACGGCGTCGCGTATAGCGGCGGCCGTCGCTTCGACGGCGGCGGCGCAGATTTGCGCGAACCGTCCTTTTTTTTCGCCGCTCGCCATAGCGAAAACCGTGTCGCCGTCGAACATCGTATGCACCGGTCTCACGGCAAGCGCGTAACCGTCGTGGGCTATATCGGCAAGCTTATTCGTTTCGTCTTTAGTGAGAACGGCGTTAGTTACGATGCAACCGATAGTGGTATTTTTTCCCTTCAATTCCCCGCCGAACGCGCCCTCCGTCATAAGCCTCACGGTATCGACGAACTTGCCGCCCACGCTCGCGCCGGCAATAATTTTTCCGTCCGCGCCGTATACGTCGCCGATCGCGTTGACCGCGACGATTGCCGTAACCTCTATGCCGCCGAACGCCGCCGTGTGTATTCCTATACCCGACTTGACCGCCGAAATCGCACCCAAAATCTTGCCTATCGTCGCGCCCGTACCCGCGCCCACGCTACCGCTCATTCCCCTTTGACCCGCGTTATTACACTCCGAATTTCCCGTATTTTCTTTGAAATGCGCGCCGTTATGGCGCTCCGAATTTTTCACGTTTTCGGCGGCGTAATATTTCAAATCTCCTTCGCTTTTTTCCGCGCTTCCGGCGTTGCTATACCGCAGGTTTTCCGTGTTTTTTTTTGAATTTTTGCCGTTATAACATTCTGAATTTTCTGCGCCTTTTTCCGCGTCCGCGCCGCATTTTTCACTCCGTCCGCTTTTTATTAAAACGTCCAAGGGCACGGCATTTTTCGCGGCGAGATAACCCATATTTTTGTCCGGATAGGCGAATTCCTTATATTCCAAATCGTACAGAACCGCGCCGCAAACAATCGGTACCCTATACTTTCCCGCTTTATATCCGCAACCCTCCTCGCGCAGATACTCCATAACGCCCGAACAACTTTCCAAGCCGAACGCGCTCCCGCCGGACAGCACGACGGCGTTAATTTTTTCCACGGTATTGCCGCTTTTTAAGAGGTCCGTCTCGCGTGTCCCCGGCGCGGCTCCCCTGACCGAAACGCCGCCCGTCGCCCCCTCCGGCGCGAATATTACCGTTACGCCCGTCCCTTTAACTTGGTCGTCGGCGTGTCCGACGAAAAATTTACCCGGCATAGACGTTCTCCTTTTCGCTTGTTATTCCCTGATTTTAAAATAATTCCCGCTAAATTTCCGCCGTTTTCGCAATTTTACGAATACCGTTTACGGCCTTTTTCTCGTTTTTCGCAATTTTTGAATTATCTTTTGCGGTCTTTATCGTTTATTTTTTTAATTCTATGCATTTCGACTCGCGGTCTTCACCTATCTTTCCGCAATCGCTTGTTTAGGAAATTGGTTGCTTATTTCAACTTCCCGCACTTTGATTTGCGGTTTTTCCTGCCGCTTCTCAATTGCTTTTATTGGCGGTCTTTGCCTATCTTTCCTCAATTCTTCGCATTTGCCGCTTACATTTTTTCATTGTTTTTCGCAATGTCTATCATTATTATTATTTGCGGTTTTTCCCGTCTGTTTATTCCCCGTCATCCCCGTTTTTCACCTCGTCCAACCTTTGAAAGGCGCGTTTCACCGCCTCAAAGGTGCAACCCTTAGAGAGCAAGTAACGCGTCGCGCGTTCTTTTTCCTTTTTGTCCGCCGGCTTTTCACCTCTCAAATATTTTTGCAAAATCCCGTAAGCGGCGTCTCCGTCGTCATGTCCGTCCAAAATTTCGTCGATCAACGCTCTATCTACGCCCTTATTCGCGAGATCGAATTTGAGCTTGAATTTTCCGCTTTTCGCGCCGTAGAACGAGAGGTATTGTTCCGCGTATTTTCCGTCGTCTATATATCCGTATTCCTCCGCCTTAGCGATAGCGCAATCTACGGCTTGTTCCATATACGACTTTTTTTCAAGATATTGCCGCGCTTGTTTTTTTGTCGAAGGCTTTCTCGAAATCAAATCCAAAACGTCGCCGAAAGCGCGTTTTTTCTCATCCTCGCAAACGGCGTCCCTTATTTCGTCCGCATCGATTTCCTTTCCGGCTTTCAATCTTTTTTGCATAATCGTTTCTAAGGACAAGCTACAGACGAATTCGCCGTCCACAAACAGACTCACGCGCCCCTTGTTTTTCTTTTGTAACTCTATCTTAGTAATAATCCCCATATTGATATTATACCACATCGCAAAAAAAAATTCAATAACATTTTTTTAATAAGGCTGATTATTATCGTTTGGCTGCAATGTTTTTTTCAATACTCTTTCTTTTTTGTTTTTTCAATACTCACCGCCTTTTTATCCGGATGCGTGAGACGATCTGTCAAACAAATACTCCAATGGCAAACATCACCTAACTAATTATAATAAATGTCTAAATTACTATGCTCAAATAAATGAATATCTGCTAACAAATCCAAAAAACCAAGTTCTTCTATTAAACATAAATTAAAGAGCCGGCATCGTAAACTTGTACGATAATCAATGTTACCGTACCGACAACGGGAACAGCATCCAAAAATCCTAATCCATAAAAAACTGTACCGGCAATGTTTCAACCAGGATCTTCCCCTGAAAAATCGCCATTTACACGGTGCTTAACGCTATAAGTATAGTCGAATCCGGTAAAATATGATCAATAGAACCTTTTGTTGCAATTAAATCGGAGTAATCTTGAATAGCGTAAGTATAACAAAAATCAGAGAAAAAAATCAAGCGCAAGGAGGGGGCAAAAAATTATGTTTTGAGATGTGGTGTATAAGGAATGCCGGAAGTTAGGACTTTCCAAATAATATTGCAGAGT
>JAISOS010000054.1 GCA_031275485.1 Clostridiales bacterium
CAAATATCTTTAACCATAAGCCCGCGTTGACGCGCCGCCACTATTGATTCCCGTATGTTATTTGCTATCATTTTACCATTATATCATATGTCTTTATTTTTGTCGTCCGCTGTAAGAAACGAAACGCTACGTCTTTTTCAGTCTTTCATAGGTAAAGCCCTCCCTTTCAAAGAAAACGTCCGCGCCGACACGCGGATATTTTCTTTTTTCTACGCGGGAGGGGGATCTTTTACATACGAAAGGTTTCCCCGCGTCCTCTCTCAAAAAACTTTTAGCGTCAAAGAACATGAACGCGTCGTAACCGCTTTTCACTTTCGCAAGACCTTTAACGGTTTTACGCGCATCATTTTATGTTTTTATTATTTTTGTTTTGCGTATTCAAGGGTTTCGATCTTATCCAAAGACTCGCGGACAACGTCCGCGTCCTTTACCCGTCTCAATTCGAAAGTTTGTCCGGTGCTCCCCCGCCGCCAATTTGACCGACGAATATGCACCGAAACGCGACGAGTAATTTTTTTTCGGAATTTTCTTTCATATTCGTCCTCGGTCGCCATTATATTTTCACGTTGTATTCTTTGTTTCCATACCCATTTTTCCTCAACTTTTCAATAAAAAATAAATGTTGTTGCGCCTTGTTTTTACCGTTTTTTAGCGATATTTCGCGCGTTTTCCCGTTATTTTTACGTCGTGTTTTAGCGCAAATTATATATCTTTCGTCGTTTTTTACATTTTCTCAACGCAAATTAACCATTTTTTACCGAATTCCGCGTCGCTTTGCGTTATTTTATAACATAACCGCGCGAATCTGCCGAACCTTTATACCGAATTTATATTTTTTAACCGCGTTTTTCATATACGGAACATTTTATTCCGTCGTTTTATATAATTAAATAAGGGGCGGGCAACACTCGTTGACGGCTCGTATTTTTTAGGCTTTTTTACAAGAACCCGCGCGCGGTTTTCAACCAGGGTTTTCATTTGTATTTTTGCGCTTGCCCGCGTTAGTTTTTCAAGACTGCGGCTTTAAAAACCGGCGACAAAAATCCTTCGCAAGCCCCGCGTTTTTTAGCTACGGGCGCGGGTTTATAAGATAGGCGGTACTTTTTATGTTTTCCAAAAAAATTCTCTTTGCCTTTTTATTGACGCTGATCGCCGGTCTGTCTACGGGCATAGGTAGCGTTATCGCGCTGTCGGCGAAAAAAACCGACACAAAATTCCTTTCGGTGAGTTTGGGTTTTTCGGCGGGCGTGATGATATACGTTTCTATGACCGAGATTCTGTGGAACGCCAAAGTCTCTCTTACCTCGGTTCTCGGCAATAAGAGCGGATTGATTGCGGCGGCGGCGGCTTTTTTCGGCGGAATGATAATAATCGCGTCGATTGACAAACTAATACCGTTGAATTGCGAACCGGATGGTATAAACGAATCGGACGCCGTGAACCGCAAAAAAACGCAAAAATCGGATATTTTTAATACCGCAAGCGGTGAAAAATATCGCAAATTCGATATTTCAAGAGCCGGACGCCTCAAAAAGGCGCGAAAGTCGAATATTTTCGGTATCGAAAACGGCGGAAAAACGCGCGAAGCAGGCATATCCGGTATTGAAAAAGAATTAGTTCCGCGCAAAAAAAATAAACGGCGAAAAAAGACTCTTCGCGCGTCCGACGTCCTGCGTCCAAAACTCCTGCGGTCGGGGCTCGTTACAGCGCTAGCGCTCGCCGTGCATAATTTTCCGGAGGGTCTCGCGACGTTTATGTCCGCGCTCGGCGGCATAAACGTCGCGCTGCCTATCGTGGCTGCTATCGCCATACACAATATCCCCGAGGGGATCGCCGTGTCCGTGCCCGTATACTACGCGACGGGCGACAAGAAAAAGGCGTTCGGCTATTCTTTCCTGTCGGGCGCGACCGAGCCGCTCGGCGCGGCCGTCGGCTATTTCCTGCTCCTGCCGTTTTTGAACGACGCCGTAATGGGCGCGGTTTTGGCGGCGGTCGCGGGGATAATGGTGTTCATTTCGATAGACGGACTGCTGCCCTCGGCGCGAGAGTACGGCGAGCGTTATTTGTCGGCTTTCGGTTTTGTGGGCGGAATGGCGGTTATGGCGTTCGGTATGGTCTTATTTGCCGCTTAAAAATCCGGGAACTTACAAAGGGTTATTTTTAGAATTTACGAAGGGGGTGGAACCTTTTGTGAACGAAAAGTTCCCCCCCCCCCGCACCCCTTTCCAAAAAACTTAAATACGTCTTATAATAAATATTACTAACGGAGATTATTGCGGAAAAAACAATGCTTATAAAAACACCGGTCGGAATATACGAAAATTATAGAAACAGTATTATGAACAAAAATACCGAATGAAAACGTTTTAAAATAATTTTTTACCGTAAACTAATAAATACGGTATAATGAATATCGCGGAATCATACAAGATTGAAATGCTGTAAAAATAACGATAGAATAATAAAAGATATATAAATAATAAAGCGCCGGCAAGCGGCGCATAACCTAACCGTTTACGCTCCGCCGCTAAAGCGGCTCCGGTTGCGGTCTTGCCGTTTCATTCCGCCGCGCTCCGTTTCCGCGGCAAATCTCCGCCGCGTTTTGTCCGCTTCGCGTTTTCCGCGCGAACGCTTCCGAAGGTTAATGCGACAGCCGGAACGTTGAGCAAAATCCGATCCCGTATTAATAATTTCGAAAAAGCGTTTTTCGGAACGGAAACGCGTATATTGCGCTATATCGGTCATCCGGCCATGCGGGGCTTGAAAATAAGCCCCGCGTTTTTTTACTCCGCGCGAAACAGTCTTTGACAACACGAACCGAAGCGATTATTTCCCGTCACTCCTGCATAACTCCGTCGTCCCTTTCCGTTTCGCCGCCGCCTGTATCGATCGCCGCGGCTGCGCTGCCTATGTCGCCGTAAGCGCAGTTATCGGCGGCGGTCCAGCAACGGCCCGCACCTCCCGCCGACTCCGCGCCGACGCCTCCTATGTCCTCTCCGGCGTTTCCGCGTTCGCCCGCAAAAATCTTATTGACGGAGACCTCGTAGGCGGTTTTAGAGACTATTACGCCGTCGATGTTTTTCTGGTATTCGCGGCTTTGGATTCTACCGCTGACCGTAATTTTATCGCCGACGTTCATATTTTTTACAAAGCGCGCGTTTCTGCCCCACGCTATGCAAGGAATATAGTCCGACTTATTATAAGCGCGGTTAACGGCGAGAAGCATATCGGCTATTTCACGGTTAAACGGCGTGGTTCTGTACACGGGCTGTTTGCAAAGATAGCCTGTGAGGGTAATGATGTTCGGATTCATTTTCTCGTCCGGCTCGGTGATTTCGCGCACAAAAACCGTGAGCATGAGACGGCTTTTTTCTTCGTCGGTCTTGTTGTAGCTCCGAAACTGCCCGTACACGCTGATTTCCGTACCTATTTCGGCGTTGTTGTCCGCAAGCAGGCGCTCGGAAATCGTAATCGGCAGAATATCGTACTGCTCCGACAGCCTCTTTACCTTAAGATTGACCTCGTAAAATCCCTCGCCCACAACCTCGTGACTGAACTTCGGCTCGGAGTCGATAACGCCGCGAAGGTGCAGAGTATTATTATTATTTATCTGGTCATAATTCATATTAATCCTCCAAAAGTTTCTTTATTTATGAATTTTTTTATGAAGTACGCTTTAAATTGAATTTTTTGCTTATTTAAGGTTGACCATTCCGTCTTTTTAAGCCGTTTTTTATTTGTCGTATGCTTTTTTTCTCATTTTCATAACCGTCCTTTTATGGATTTTAAAATTATCGCCTTAAATAAAAATGCCGGATTTTTTTGAAAAGGGGCGCGGGGAAGGATGAACTTTTTGTTCGCAAAAGATTCTCCCATGTAATACTGAAAAAAATCCCCTCTCCCGTTATTCTTTTATCTGTCTGCCCGTGCCGTCTATGTAGTAACCGTCCTTATATATCAGCTCGCCCACCGTCACGAATTCGTAGCCGCGCCGTTTCAACGCGGGGATAAGCACGGAAATCACTCCGAGCACACAGTCGCCGTTATTATGAAACAGAATGATCGAACCGTTCCGGACCTTTTTCATAACTCTGTCCGTAATCGACGACGCCTTATTATCCTTCCAATCTAGACTGTCCACGTCCCACTGTATCGTCTTTAAGCCCAAGCTCTCCGCCGTCGTTATCACCCTGTCGTTGTAGCTACCGAACGGCGGACGGAATAATTCCGGCGGCTTGCCCGTCAGCTCTTCTATACGTTTATTGACGGAAGACAGTTCGTTTTCTATACGTTCCGCGCTGAGCTTCGCCATGTCGAGATGATTTTCGCTGTGATTTCCTATCTCAATTCCCGCGTCCGCGAGCATTTTTACCTCGTCGGCGTATTTTTCGATCCAAAATCCGACGAGAAAAAACGTCGCTCTAACGCCGTTTTGCCTTAAAATCTCCACGATTTCACCGGTTTTATCCGCGCCCCACGCCGCGTCGAAAGTTATGCCGATTTGTTTTTTTTCGGTTTCGACGCTGTAAATCGGCAGTTTTTTCATCCGTCCGAAATAAGCCGCCGCCGCCGTCCCGTCATGAAGCGCGAGTATGCTTGCGGCAAGCAGAACGGGAACGACCAAGGCCCTCGCGATTTTTTTATATTTTATCGTTACGAACATACAAAACTCTCCCGCCGATAACGTCTCCACCGCGCCGAAAAAAAAGCGCGCACACGAAAACGTAAGTCTTAAAACATTACGCGTTAAAACATTATGCGGAAAATCTCAAATTAATTACAACAAGCGGCGGTAAGGATCCGGTTAAAAAGAACCGCAAAAATATATTACACTAAAATACGGCGGCATATTTTGACTGAATTTGGCAAAACGTCCGTTGTTTTGTCGAAACGCCGAAGGAAAACGTTTTTTGTTATACGTCCGCGCTCTTACGCGCCTCTTAGAATTCGTATTCATAGATGAAAATCGAATTTGCGGGAAGATTTTTGCGGTATTCAAGGCGTTTTTCCTGTTAACGACAAAGCTTTTAACAAGAAAAAGAGCGATGCGAACCGCGAAAAGATCCGCAAAAACGCGCGTTTTCATCCGCGAGGCATTTTTTTAACTTACCCCGGCAAAACGGTCGCCCGCCTTAAACGCGGTCCGGCGGAAACGGCTGAGAAGTCTCGAAATATTAAACATTAAAACTTGAACCGGCATATTTTGTATGTTTCATCATTCACAAGCACAATATATTCCGTATCACTTATATTTTTCTAAATTGTACTACCTATCTAAAAAAAAATCAAGCGTTTTTAAGCAATTTTTAAATTTTTTTTACCGTAACGGTTTTATAACACTTTTAAAAGAAAACTTTCGGGAGAAGACTTTTTGAGCGTTTTAACGGACATTTTTCAAAGCGGCGTCCGCCTAACGGCTTTGCGGAATAACGCCGGATTTTTCATAAGGAGATAAAGGCAAAAAAACGCGTAAGCGGCGGGCTTTGAGGCAAAACCTTTTGTCAAAACACCCGAACGATATAAATACGCGTTTCCGCCGCAAACGGTTTGTTTCCGCGCGTCCGCCAAGATAAGAAAATGGGGGGCCGCGCATTTTTTATAGAAAAAATTACAAAAAGTTTCGCCGCGTTTCTAAAATCTTATATTATTCGGATCCGGACCCGTGCGCTCGTTTTTATTCAACGCGCCTATACTCGCCATATCCTCCGCGCCGAGCGCGAAATCGAACACGTCCGCGTTTTCTATTATTCTCTCTTTGTGAACCGACTTCGGTATCACCGCCGTTCCGCGTTGCAAATGCCATCTAAGGACGACTTGCGACGGAGTTTTAGAGTATTTTTCCGCTATCGCGATTATCGCGGGATCGTTAGCCGCCGCGCCGCGTGCCAGCGGTGCCCATGCCTCGGGCAGGATATTTTTCAATTTGCAGTATTCCGTTTCTTCCGTATTTTGAAAATACGGGTGAATTTCCAGCTGGTTCAAAACGGGCGCGACGGAACATTCCGACAAAATCTCATCCGTATGGCGGCGTAGGTGATTACTAAGCCCTATCGCTCTGACCTTTCCCTCCGCGTATAATTCCTCGATGACCTTATACGCCGCCGTATATTCGCCCGGAACCGGCCAATGTATCAAATACAGGTCTATATAGTCGGTATCCAAAAGCGCGAGGCTTTTCAGGCACGCGCCGCGCACGTTACGGGCGCGCAAATCGTCGTTCCAAACCTTAGTGGTAATAAAAACTTCGCCTCGGCCGAGTCCGCTGTCCCCGACCGCCTTTCCCGTGTCCGCTTCGTTGCCGTATACCGCGGCGGTGTCTATACGGCGGTATCCCGCGTCGAGCGCGGTTCTGACGGCGTTATACGTTTCGCCGCCCGATTTATAGACGCCTAGCCCTAAGACGGGCATTTCGACGCCGTTATTAAGCGTCGTAGTTTTTTTGATATTGTTCATCCGTTTTGTTCTCCGTGTATGAATTTTTTTAACCCGCTTTCGTTAAATCCGTTCCGAAACTTGCGAATTAGCGCGAGCTACGGTATAATAAACGGTACGGATTGCGCCGTTTATAACCGCAAGGCAACGGTTTTAGGACGGGTCTATAATTCAAGCGCGTTCAACTCCCCTATTTTCTTCCCGTAAGGCGTTTAAACACCGCGAAAGTTTCATCGCTTATTCCGTGTTCCATAAGGCACGCGTCCTTTAACGCGGTTTCGCGTTCCACGCCGTTTTTCATTAAAAAATCGGAAATAACCTCGTGCCGTTCAAAAATGCCGCTTGCCTTTGCGCGTCCGCTTTCGGTCAGCTTGATATGGTTGTCGGCATCGACGGTGATGTAACCGCCGTTTTTCAAGATTTTCATCGCGCGCGTAATGGACGGCTTGGAAAAATTCAATTTGTTCGCCACGTCCACCGCGTGCACGCCGCCGCTTTTTTCGCTCAGTATATAAATGGTTTCAAGATAGTCCTCTCCGGATTGCCGTATCGCCATAATTTTTCTCCCGATAGTCTTTATTTAATTGCCGCGCCGTATACGCCGCCGCCAAATTCCCTAACGACCTTAGACGGCGGCGTTATATCCGAATATCTTTCGTCGGATATTCGAATATTCGTCCGTTACGAATCGGAATTTCGCGCGACGAACGCCGCGTTTTCCGCAGTAAAGCGCAAAAAAACCGCTTTCCGCATTTTTCGATCCGAATATGAAAAAAATCTTTTCGCGCTTTACGGCAAAAAATTCAACGCCTGTCTTTCTTCGCGCAATTCCGATTCGTAACGATTTTATTTATTATAGCATATTTTCAAAAAAAATGCAACCCTCTTTTTTACGGTAAACCGACCGCCTCCATCGGTCCGCCGCTCTTTTTTCAATTTTTTGAACAATCGAGTAGAGGCTAAACGCAGAGGTTTTCGCCCCTCTCACACCACCGTACGTACGGTTTTCCGTATACGGCGGTTCAATTCGTAATTAAATGTACCTTGTTGAAGTGGTCTATCAGTGATGTTAGACCTCTTTTCTTTAACCGCTCGTCGCTTAGCGCGGCGTGAATTGTTGCCGTTCCGCATACGTATCGGTAGCCTTTCCGACAGTTTGCCGCGTTAAAGGCATTTTTGTGGTTGGCTCCCAATTTGCGTAATGCGTCATATCTTGTGCGGATTTTCTTCCACTGCTTCCATATGACTACCAGTATC
>JAISOS010000069.1 GCA_031275485.1 Clostridiales bacterium
ATGGTTTCGACGGGTTGCCGCTCGCTTCGATAAGTCGGATAGCTCGTTCCTTACTTTCGTGCTTGTTGCTTCAATCGTCATTTTACTGAAATAACGGTTTTTAAACAAGCCATAATTAATTAATTAGCAATAGCTAATTAGAAAGAGGTGAAAAATAATGTCCGCTATAATCGAATTCAAAAACATCGTCAAAAGTTACGGCGTAAATGAAAACCGGACCTTCGCTCTGCGCGGCGCTTCGTTTACGGTAGACAAGGGCGAGTTCGTCGTCATTCTCGGACCGAGCGGCTCGGGCAAAAGCACGATACTCAATCTTATAGGCGGCATGGGCAGAGCGGATTGCGGAGAAATAGTCGTCGGAGAAAAAAATATTGCGAATTACGGCGACAAGGAGCTTTCCGAGTACCGCGCCGACAATATCGGATTTGTATTTCAATTTTATAATCTCATTCCCACACTGACCGTCCGCGAGAATGTCGCGCTCGTCAAGGAGGTCTCGAAAAATTACGCGGGCGCGGATAGGGTTCTCGGCGAGGTGGGATTATCCGCGCACAAAAACAAGTTTCCCTCCCAGTTATCGGGCGGCGAACAGCAGAGGGCGGCGATAGCCCGCGCTCTTGTAAAAAACCCGCCGCTTCTGCTGTGCGACGAACCTACCGGCGCGCTCGACAGCGGCACGGGTATTGTGATTCTGTCGCTCCTTCAAAATATGAGCGGAGAAGGACGGACGGTCATTGTGGTAACGCATAACTCCGCGCTCGCCGACGCCGCCGACAAGGTGATAAGGGTTAAGGACGGGCGCATAGAAAGCGTGTCGGCGAATGAAAAACCTCTGACCGTCGAGGAGGTGAATTGGTGATGTTGTACAGAAAAGCTCTGCGAGATATGGGACGGAATTTCTCGCAATTCATATCTATTTTCCTTATGGCGTTTTTGGCGGTGTTTATTTATTGCGGCATCTGCGGCGAATGGCTCGGACTGCAAAAAGCGGCGGACGAATATTACGCAAGGACAAACCTCGCCGACGTGTGGGTTTATTCACAAAGCGGCTTCGACGAGGACGCGTTAAGACGAGTGGAAGCTCTCCAAAGCGTAACGGCGGCGGAGCGCAGAGCTATGGTCGAGGTTTCGGCGGAGCTTGCGCACAGCCCGAAAATCGAGACGTATATTCTAGAAAAAAATGAAATATCAATGCCCTACCTGTCGAAAGGCGGCGGGTTCGACATAAATTCCGACGGGATATGGCTTGACGCGCGTTTCGCGGACGCGAACGGTCTTGCGGTCGGCGGCGAAATTACTCTCGTTTACGGCGGTTTCCCGATTACGAAAAGCATAGAGGGACTCGTTTACAGCCCCGAATACGTATTTATGGAAAACGATACTATGTACTCCGACGTCAAGAATAAGGGCTTTGCCTTTATGTCGGCAAAAGCGGTCTCCTTTCCCGGCTTTTTCTATTCCCAATTACTCATAAAAGCCGATACGGACGACTGCGCCGCGCTCGAAAAGGATATTTCGGATGCGTTGGACGGCAAGTACGGCGTTTTCATTACGCGCGACAGGCATACCAGCTACAATCAATTCGCGATGGAAATAGAACAGCATAAAGCGATGGGCGCCGTATTTCCCATCGTGTTCGCGCTCGTCGCCATACTCACTCTGCTGACCACGATGGCGCGTCTTTCCGCCGCGCAGCGCACGCAGATAGGAACGTTAAAGGCGCTCGGCTTTTCAAAGAAAAAAATTGTGTTCCATTATCTGAGCTACGGCTTTCTCGTATCTCTCGCAGGCGCGGTTTTTGGCGCGGTTGCGGGACCGATAGTCCTGCCGCCTCTGTTTTACCCGTCCCTGTCCGCTTTTTATACCCTCCCCGCGTGGGAACCCGCTTACGATATTTCTTTCTATTTAATCGCGGCGTTTACGGTCGCGTGTTGCACGCTCGCGGCATATTTGACCACACGCGAGGTTTTGAGCCTTGCGCCGGCCGAAAGCCTGCGTCCGAGGGAGCTGAAAATACTCAAACAAAAAAACGGCGCGGCGCCCAAACTGTGGCAAAAGCTCGGGTTTAATTTACAATGGAATTTGAGAGATGCCGGCAGAAATAAGACGCGCTCGGCAATGGCTACGGTAGGCGCGCTCGGTTGCACCGCTCTCCTTATAGCCGCGTTTGGCATGTACAACGATATGGCGGACACAAAAGTATGGCAGTACGAGCAAATCTACAGATTCGAGACGAAAATAACGCTTACCGACGTCGCGACCTACGAACAGGCGAATAATATAGCCGTTCTGTCGGACGGCGAGTTTATTATGGAGAACGCGGTAGAAATAAGGAGCGGCGGGGTGAAATATACCGGCTCCCTGCTAGTAACCGACGGCGGCAATCTGATCGCTTTTACCGACGAGAACCGAAAGGAAATCACTCTGCCCGAAAACGGAGTCAGCGTAAGTCATAAAATGGCGGAGTTGCTCGGCGTCGGCGTCGGGGATACGGCGGAATGGCGTCTCTTCGGCTCGGAAAGCTATATAGAATGCACCGTCGCCGGCATATACCGCGCCCCTATGACGCAAGGTCTGACTATGAGCCGCGAAACCTTCGAGAACTTCGGCGGCGAATTCCGCCCGAGCGCGGTGGTCTCGGCGGAATATTTCGACGAAAAACTCGAGGGAGCGAATCATGTACTTCACAGCTCCGATATGTCCGCCGGCTGGGATGAGCTGACCGAGAGCTTTATGCTTATGATTTACATACTCGTCTTCGCGGCGGTTCTTTTGGCGGCGGTCGTGATGTACAATCTCGGCGTCCTCTCGTTTACGGAAATGCAAAGGGAGTTCGCGACGCTGAAAGTTTTGGGTTTTAAAACGTCGAGGCTGAGGAGCTTAATGCTGACGCAGAATTTAATTCTTACCTTTATAGGTTTTTTAACGGGCATACCGTTCGGAGTGCTACTGGTGGACGTTGTGATCGCATCTATGGGCGATTCTTTCGATATAATCGTTGCCCTGCACCCGAGTGATGTCGCGATTTCCGCGCTTATCATAGCCGGCACGGCGGCGGTGGTCAATTTGCTGTTTAGCGGCAAGCTGAGAAAAATCGATATGGTTTCGACGCTGAAAAGCGTCGAATAGACGGAATAAGAACATACGCGCATAAGAAAACATCGAATTCGCGATGGGTTTTCGCGGCTTTCAAGGCGTTTTTCAAAAATTTTTGACGGAGCCGTTATAATGAACAATTTTTTGAGCCGCGCTCCGTATTATATTTAAGCAACCGCAACGCGGCGGTAAAACGCAAAGCGTTTTTTACTCACCGATTTTCGCCGTAGCAGCGTTGAAAGACGGATTATTCCCGTCGAATTTGAAGTTGACTTCAAACTTCTTTTAAACAAACTACGCGCCTTGTAATTTAGGAACTTGGTATGACAATAAAAAATAATGAAAGCCGCAAAAAAACCGCAAAAACGCGCGTTATTTATTTACGCGAGCAAGTTCCGAAATAAAAAATCTCTGTTTTATTAACGCGCCGCCATACGGTATCGACGTTGAAAACCGCCTTAAAAATACGGAATAAAAGCTCGTTTTATTGGAGCGGCGCTAAATTGCGGCGAACCAAAAAGCCGCTTGAAATCCGTCCGATACCGTTTTGCACGGGCGCGCTCCAAATTATTTTTAAGAAATATTCTAAATGCCTTTCAAAATACTTGCTTTTCTCAAAAAATATGGTATAATATTTAAAGATTTATTTTATCTTAATTCCGCAGGGTCGAAATAACGCGGGACTTATGTCTTAGTATTTTAAGCAGATAGAAATATCACAAACTTTATAGCCGTTGTGAGTTGGGATTGATTTTCGGACAAACGTTAAATTTTTTGCTACAAGTCGCCGAAAGGTTTTTTTCGTATTCCGGTAATATGGAAAACGGTTTTTTTATCGTTTACAGCGAAAAAGGAGGTCATCCGGTTTACGCCGTTATAATTCATAAAAACCATAAACCGCTTATCGGTCGAATCGGAGCAAAGTAAAATTTATTAGTCTTACCTCAAGCAAAAATTAAATTGAGCATCGTCAAAAATACATAAAATTTTTTATATCAAACCAAAAAGATCCGGGGGTGTGGCTCAGTTGGTAGAGCGATGCGTTCGCAACGCATAGGTCAGGGGTTCGAATCCCCTCACCTCCACCATTAGGGTCAATATACGAACTTAAAGACAAAAAAACTTGCTTTTTTATCTTTAAATGTGGCATATTCGGCATATTAATCAAACGAAAAACGCGCGAATAGCAATTCACGCGCTTTTCTTTTTACTCTTTGTTTTTACTGTATTCAATCATTACGGCTTCCATTCTCCGCGCTGGTATGCCGCTATTGCCGCCCGTAAAAATCCTATTTTAGACAGACCGCTATTGTCTATAATGCTTGAAATTTCCTCGGCTTCCTCTTTGCGTGTTCTGAAAACCAACGTTTTTTCACGCTCTATTTTTTTTGCCGAATACCGCTTATCCGCCGCTTTTTGTGCTTCCGACCTCATTTTTCGACCTCCTCTATAAATTGCTCGACGTCCGCTATCGCCGGCGCGTCGTTTTTATTTAACTTATATTCCATTTCTATTTTGCCTTGTATTGTTGTTATTTTCCAACCTTTTTTAGTTTCCGTTACTGTATATTTTTTGCCGTTTTTTAAAATTTCCATAATAACCCCCTTGACTTTTTTTTTATGATATGATATTATAGGACTTACGAGGGGAGCGGTTGCACCCGCCCCTCTCCGCCTTGATAGCTACTTTTTGCTATCTTTTGGGTTTTGCGGCTTTGTCGGTTTTTCTTTTGTGTACGTTACGGTTACTTTTATTTTTTCAAGATTGAAGCCGTTCGCGTTCACTTTGGGAATTTCCAACAAAGCCGTTTCTTTTTGCTTTTTCATAACTGCCTCCTTTTTGTTTACTTAGGTTTGGTTTCCCTAACCTTGTGATTATATTATATCACATTATCCCGATAATGTCAAGAGTTTTTCAAAAGTTTTTTAATTTTTTTTTGCGGAATTCCGCAAAAATAATATACGTGCGGAAAAAGGGCATAAAAAAAGACCGCTCGCGGCGTAAACCGTGAGCGGAAATTTTTTATATGCGCGGTTAGCGGTTTTATTTGTTTGTTTTTATGTATGATTCAATAATCGTCTTTAAATAGTCGTCAAGGTTGCCCACGTTCGCCGCGATGAGCGTCGCGGCTTCGGGTGCAATGAGGTTTTTAGCGTTTTCAAGCGCGTAATTTAACGCCGCCGTTTGCGTGTTCGCGTCAAATTCGCCTTTCTTTTTTAGCTCGTCTACGTATGTTTGCGCTATCATATCCACCGATTTTTCCGCAAGTTCCACAGCTTGCGTCAACGCGGTTTTAAGCTTCTCGTCTTTGATTTTTGTATTGATATAGTTTAGTAATGCTTTGCCGCCGAGGGCAATCAAAGGCAATACTACCGCCGTTACCACTGCCCCAATTATTGTAATTACTATTTCGTTCATATATATGTTACTCCTTTGCGGTCTTTCCCGCCGTCTTTGTTTTGATTTCGTCTATTCTTTTATGTGATTGTTTCGCGCTTTCCTCGACGCGGGTAACGCGTTCCGTCAGGCTGTCGAATTTCGCGTCTAATTTGTCATACGATGCTTTTATATCTTCGACCATTCTCCGTGTCGTTTTGACTTCGTTCAGTATTTCCCCGTCCTCCCGCCCTTTTTTCCGCGTTGCGTCCCCTCTTGCAAATAAAAACGCCGCTATTGTGCATAACGGCGTTAAGACTGCTAAAATTATCGTTATCGTTTCCACTATTCGCCCTCCTCTAACGCCCGTATTTGCTCGCGTAAGGCTTTGCGCTCGGCTTTGGTTGTAGCGTATTGCTCAGCTGTGTATAGCCCCTCCGCGTACTTGATAGCCTTATAGTCTGTCGCGCTTAATTGCGCCTTTAACGCCGTTATTTGCCGTTCCTTATCGCCGCCACGCACGCGTTGAAACATTTTATTAATCGCTTCCTGTTTTGTCATAAACCCCTCCTAAATTTTAATTATTTCTATCGCGTCTTGAATAAAACTATATCCGTCTATGCTTAATCCTGACAACATATACCCCCATCTTTCAACGCCGTTTAGGTTAAAATATATTATAGATAATATATTTAACGACGTTAAATCGCCGCCGCCGAACGGCGCGAAAAACTTCTCGTCGCATATGCCGTAGCTCATCGTCGTTGGCGGGTCTTCTTCGTCTATCGGTATTGTCGCTTCAAACGGCACTTTTTTTAGCGTGAAATTCGCCGCGACGGGTATGTCGCTTTCGCCGCTTTTCGTCATACGCCCGCGTATGTGCGCGGCGTACAGCGGAACGTCTGCGGTTTCCGTAAACGTGATTGTCGGTATTCCTATCGCGCTTCCCTCGCCCGTCCCGTCGTCGAACGTGTAATCCTCGCCCTCGGCTAATACTACGTGTTCCGCGCTTCCGCCGCCGCCCGCATATTTATACGCGCTTCCGCTCGATAGCAGTATCTCGCCGTCAAACGCGTCCGTTGTTATCGTTACAACGCCGTCGGCTGTTACGCTCGCGGTTATCGGTACATTGCTATCGCCTACGCGCTTAAACGCTACTATATAACCCGTGCCGCTTCCATTAGCCGCTAAAATATGATGTTTCAGCGTCTGCTCGGCGTATGCTTCCGTGTCGGGATATATCGTCACCGCGCCGCTTGCAAAATCAGCGGGCGCAACCGTGACAGCCTCTAACGCGCTATTTTTGCCGTCTTTTCCGTTTACCCCGTTACGCCCGTCTTTCCCGTCCTCGCCGTTCATTCCGACGCCGATGATACGCGCCATGCAAAACGCCGCTATCGAATAATCGGCGGGCGGAGGCATCTTCCCGGAACCGCTAAGGGTTGTGTTAATATATAATTTTTTGTCAGATATGTTAAACGAATAATTGATTTTCATTGTGTACGTGGCATCGTCGCTTGCAACAAAATTATATTCGTCGTGTTCTAAATAAACAGATTGCGTATTCGCCCACGCGCTTAAATCTGCAATAGATATAATTTTTGTAAAAACTTTTTTCATGTCGGAATACGCGCGCGTGTCGTATGTGTCTATAAAAATTCTTAGATAATATAACCCGACGCTTTCTTTCGCGTCAAGAACAGACCATGCTTTCGGCTTCAATGCTATTTGATTGACCGTATCGTTTATTATCCAATAATCGCCGCCGCCGATGTGTAATTGTCCGCTTGTGTCCTCTTGATTTTGATAATGACCGTCGGGATAAACGTCAAAATCATCCGGCGGCACAAGGTATTGTATATTCGGCGGCGCAAGAACGGCGTCTTTCGCATACAATTTTCCGTCCTCGCCGATTTTGATTTCCTGCGTTTCGATATCGCTTTTTAGCGCGGCTTTTATACCGCCTACCGCCGTTGCCGTGGCTGTCGGTATTTCCTGTAATGCGCTTTCCGCTAATTCCCCCTGCGCCGCCGTCGCCGCGCCTATCTCCGCCGCCGTGTATGTCGGTTTGGTTTCGGCTTTCGCCCACGCCGGGACGGTCGGGTCGGTTTCCGCTTGCAACGCGGTTCGGCTAACGCGCCTTGCGCCGCCGTCGCCGCGCCTACCTCCGTCGCCGTGTATGTCGGCTTAGTTTCGGCTTTCGCCCACGCCGGGACGGTCGGGTCGGTTTCCGTCTGTAATGCGCTTTCCGCTAACGCCCCCTGCGCCGCCGTTGCCGCGCCTATCTCCGCCGCCGTGTATGTCGGTTTGGTTTCGGCTTTTGCCCACGCCGGGACGGTCGGGTCGGTTTCCGTTTGCAACGCGCTTTCCGCTAACGCTCCCTGCGCCGCCGTTGCCGCGCCTACCTCCGCCGCCGTGTACGTCGGCTTAGTTTCGGCTTTCGCCCACGCGGGAACGGTCGGGTCGGTTTCAACGGATACTCCGCCGCCACCGCCGCCGCTTGTCGGCGCGGTGTACAACTTCCCGTCCGCACCTATCCGTATCGGCTGTGTATCGCCGTTTGTCTTTGCTTCGGCTTTTATACCGCCTACCGCCGTTGCCGTGGCTGTCGGTATTTCCTGTAATGCGGTATCCGCTAACGCTCCCTGCGCCGCCGTCGCCGCGCCTACCTCCGCCGCCGTGTATGTCGGCTTAGTTTCGGCTTTCGCCCACGCGGGAACGGTCGGGTCGGTTTCCGTCTGCAACGCGCTATCGGCTTTCGCTCCCTGCGCCGCCGTCGCCGCTCCCACTTCCTCCGCCGAGTACGTCGGTTTAGTTTCCCCTTTCGCCCACGCGGGGACGGTCGGGTCGGTTTCCGTCTGCAACGCGCTATCGGCTTTCGCTCCCTGCGCCGCCGTCGCATAATCCGCCGCGTTCAGCTCCGCAAGCTTTTCTTTTTCCGCCGTCGTGTAGTCCGCTTCCGATAATCCTTTGCCGTCGATTTTATCAACCTTTCCGCCTAATAATTCGTCCGTTTTCGCCGCCGTGTAATACGGCGATAAATCTACCCTAAAATCTAAATAATTCCACTCGCCGCCCAAATAATAATATTCCGCCTTTTCGTCCGCGACGTGGTATAAATCCCAATCGTTATTGTTTTCCGTCGGCAATTCCGCTACCGTGTCCACCGTTCCCGCATAATGCAACACGGACAGCACCGCGTCGGCTATCTGCTTTTTTACCCACGTATCCGCCGCTATCGCGTGCGTGTCGGCTAAAACGTCTTTAAGCGGTATGTATTCCTCCCCGCCGTCCGCGCCGTATTGCACTACCTTTTTGTTCTCTAACGCGGTTATAATCGCGGCTTGCGCGTCTATTTGCTCTTGCGCCGCGCCGATTGCCGCCGCGTTCGCGTTCCCCTTTTCACCTTGTGCCGCCACCGCTTCCGCCATTTCTGGAATTTCGGCGATGAAATTGTCGGGTTTCGGCGCGGCCGTAAAATACATTACGCAATCGTCCGTATTGACCTGCCCGCCGTCCGCATCAATAAAACAAACGGATACGCGGATAGCTCCGTTTTGCGTTATGTTGTTCGATAGCGCGACCCGACCGCCGTTTATTTTTATTCTGTCTATGAATTTATTACGTATGTTTTTTACCGTCATCAGCGCGATTTTATCAGCCTCAGCCGACGGGATTTCAAGCTTTAATTCCGTCGCGTAATTTTCAAACTGCGTCCCGATTATACGTTCCGACGCGGTTATTTTGTACGGATTACCCGCTATGCTCAATATGATTTCTTTCATTTTCGCCTCCTTAAAAATAAAACCATACCGCGCCCACGTTGCCGTTGTTGTTCGGTACGTCCCCATTTTGATTGCTTGTCCCGCTTCCTCCACCGCCTGTTCGCGGCGGGTTTACGGGCGCGGACGACGCGCCTAAATTATTGTTGCCGCGCCCCCAAAACGACGCTCCGCCCCCGCCTCCGCCGAAACCGTCCGAACGGTCTTCAACGTCGCCGCCCTTGCCTGCGTATTGACTGTAATTTGTAAAAATGGTATCTGTCGGCAATATATTTTTGTAAAATGCGTTATTATACGCTAAAAACGGAACGCTTCCACCCGTTTTAGCCGCCGTATTATTAAACGTCCTGCCACCGTTTCCGCCGTCGCCGCCCGGATTCGATATCAATATTTTTATATTGTCCGTTTCCGTTGCCGATACGCCGCCGCCGTATCCGCCCCTTGCTGTTTCGCCGCCACCCTCGGCGTTGTTGCCGCCCTTGCCCCGTCCGCCACCGTACGCACGCGCCACCTCCGCGCCGTTTACATACAGAACGCTATCCCCGCCGTCGTTGCCGTCGTTGCCCGCTCCCTCGCCCATCGCACCGCCCGCGCCCGCTGTATAGCTTATAATATCCCCGGCATTGCATACGACGGCCAACATTACAAACCCGCCGCCGCCGCCGCCGCCACCTTTCGTGGATAACAATATTTCCAACGCACGGCCGCCCCCGCCGCCACCGCCGATTAACACGGCTAAAAACGTCGTATGTACCGCCGCCGCGCCGTTGTTTTGCGTATAGTTCTTTAATTCGTACGGTATATCCGCCTTAAATACGTCTAAATTTTGTTTGCCGATTTTATACGCCGTAAGCGTTTTTTTACACGCGACGGGCAAAATATTTTGATACGCCAACAGCTTCAAATCTCCGTACGCACCGCCTTGCGCGACGTTTTTGTATACGCCGCCAAACAGCTTGCCGCCGCTCCCCGCCTCATACGCCGTATCGCTCGCGGACGTTCTTTCGCGGAACGCATAAAGCGTCGTTATATCCGCGCCGTTAATGCTATATCCCATATTCGCCTCCTAAATAACCGTATCGAACGTATCCGCTACCAACTTCGCAACCTTTTGCGTCCCGCCGAATACGTTGTTTATAAAATTCAACGCGCCTTGTAGTGTCGTTGCATTCCCGAAATTATTAGGCGTGGATATGTTTACGCCGTTCGGAATAACGCTTGCGGGTAATTTCCCGTCCGCGCCGATAACGGGTATTGTCCCGCTTGTCGTTCCCGTATTACAAAACGCCGCCGTGCCTAAGTCCGCAAGCCATTTCTTTATCTTGCCTAATATCACGCCGATTTTGTCCGCCGCGTCTATATTCTGCCGCGACCCCGCCGCCGCAAACGCCGCTATCGCGTTCGTTATGTCCGCCGTCATCAGCGAATTATAGATTTTTAAATACACCTCGCCGCTTAAATCGCTATCCCGCCGTAAATCCGTTATCCTGTCCGCCGTTATTTCCACTATCCCCGCCGTTAGGTTTATATCCGCTATCCCCATTTCGTACATATCCGCGTTCCGTATCAGCTCCGGCGCGACGGGCGACGCCCCGACCGTGCCTTGCTTTACTACCGTCGATATTTTCCGCTCCGTAAAGTCCAAACGCACCGCCACGCGGTCTATCCTGTCCGCCGTTACCGTCGGTATATCTATGTCTAAATCCGCGTCGTTGTAGTATGCGTAACCGTTAATAAACGCCATACCCGCGTTTATTCGCAACGTCCGCCCCGTCAACGGGTTGACTTTCAGCGCGGCCGCGTCGTCTAAAAAAATGCCGTTGCCGATAAAACCTTTAAAATACTGCGCCCAATCCTCCGCCTTGTATTTCCTGTCCCCCGTCACCGAATTAAAAAACATACTGCTTTCCATTTATTCATCTCCTTTTCGTCATCTTGTCTGATAACGTCGGTAAATCGTTTCCCAACGTCAGCGTTATATTTTTCTGCCCCGCTTCGTACGCCGTTTCCGTCGTCGTTATATACGCGCCGACCGTTATTCCCCAATCTAAATTCACGCACGTTACCTTATCGCCTAAAAAATAATCCGAGCCGTACTTATATCCGCCCGCTATCGGGTTTATTTTGCTCGTAAAATTGATTACCGCCGCGTTCTGTGCCAATACTATTTGCCCCTGCTCCGCCAACGCCGCCGCATATTCCTCCACCGTCATTTCGCCCTGTTTTATACCGCTTAAATCCGCGTATATTTCCTTGAGTCCGAACCCGTCGCCGCCGCCGACCGCCGATAACGTTCCGCTTTCGTCGGTTATCCATACCCGCGTCTTTCGGCTCTCGTCGCTTTGCGTGTATTCCTGCTCGGTTACGTTCCCCGCGTCGATTGAAAATATTACGGGCGATTGTCCGCCCGCCGTCCTGTCCGCGCCGCCGTATACGTTAAATTTATACTGCTTGTTTTCCATATCGACCGTAACCGTATAGCCGTTTTCCGTCGCTTGCGCTATTTCCGTCAATATATCTAAAACCGATATATACGGCTCGTTCGCATACTCTACCGCCGCCTCGTTTTCGCGTACCGTAACGCCCCCTAAAACTAACCCCGGGTAATTCCGCGCCACGTCCGCCGCCGATATGCAATTTTCATCGACGACCCGCCGCATAATCTCCGCCGCCGTCGCCGCCCCGTATTCCTTTTGCGGCACAAGCCTATCCGCAAAAATTGACGTTAAAAACTTACCCGTTACCTCTAACGTTTCCGCGCCGTTTACGCCCTTTTTTATGTTGATATATAATATCTCCGCCGCCTCCCTCGATTCGTCGTCCGAACGTATCACAATACGCCCGATTCTAAGCAGCTCGATATTTTCTTTCGACGCCGATAATAACATAGCGAATTCGCCTGGTTCGTATTTTCTCTGCGTCCACACAAGCGAGGTTATTTTCTCGACTATGCCCAAAATGTTTAATTCCTTGTCTAATACGTATAAATACACGCCCCGCCTCCCTAAAATACAAAAGCGACGTTTGTTTAAACGTCGCTTTTAGCTACTTTTTATTTAATTGTCCGCTCTGTTTTAGTTCGCCGCCGTACCGTCCGCGTTTATAAGCATAACCAAACCGCCCGCGTTCGGCTCTATACCGTCCGCCGCCGTCGGCTTAGGCGTTTCGCTCATACCATCAAGGTATAAATGCAACGCCTCTTTCGCGTTTTTATACGCATCCTCCACCGTGTCGCCCTGCGTTACGCACCCTTTCAAATCGGGAAAATATACCATATAGCCGCCCTCTTTGGCGACCGCGAATACGGCGGGATATTCTCTGTAAATCATATTTTTACGCGAAAAACGCTTGCCAGTCAAAATCAAGCACAAGCGCGATTCTTTTTGCCATTTCGGGCGATGGGCGACGCTTGCCTTTTGCTATAAGATTTATATAGCTCTCGTTTACGTCTAATACCTTTGCAAGCTTGTATTTGGTATATCCGCGTTCGGTTAGTTTCTCGTCTATTAGTTTCGGAATTTCCTCTTTCTTGTAATATACGATATTGTCCGTCGTGTCCTCTTCAATCAGCATAACGTACCCGTCTTTATTTTCCGCCGCCACCGTCGCAATGTCGCTTGCTTCGGGCGGATTCTTAAAGTCGTCTAAATGCAACCCCAAAACCTCGCGCGCGCACCGAAAAGCCTCCTCGAAATCTACGCCTTGCGTTTGACAACCCGGCAAATCCGGAAAAAACACCGTTATATATTTTCCGTCCTGTCTGAATATTGCCGGATATATTTTTCCTTGTTTCATAATCCTTTTCTCTCCTTTATATATAATATGCTCAAACAGCACGGGATTTATTTCAATCCCGCCTGCTTTAAAATACTATGCTCTATTCCTTTCGCCAAATCCCCGTTGTGCATCGGTACTTCCGTTTGTTTGCCTGTTTTCTCGTTCCTTAATTTTACGTGCGACCCTCTCGTACCTATAACTTCAAATCCGTTTTTTTGTAATTTTTTTATCATTTCTTTTGGCGTTATCGGCATTTTTATTCCCTCCAAACTACACTAATATTATATTATATACTGTTCTATTTGTCAAGCGTTTTAATATACATTTTTTAAATTTTTTTAAACACTTAAATAATTATTGCTGTGATATATCATAGCGTCTAAGCCGTCCTCGTTCGTGTCCGCGCCGTAAGCCAAATAATTCTCGCCCGGCTCTAACTGCAAAAACGTTCCGCCCACGTCCCAATATCTTAGCGCGTTCGTTTCCGTTCCGCCGCCGTTCCTTATAACGACGGCTTTTTTGTTGCCGTATTCCGTCGTTATAATCAATATAATCAATCTGTCGCCCGCGTTCAGCGTCAGCCCGTTGAACTTCATATACTCGCCCGTGTCCGCGTTCGTCACGCGCGGATTTTCAACCGTCGTCCGCGCCGTAAACTCTATCCGGCATCCGCCCGCCACGTCCCCCGCGTTGTATATGACCGCCACCGCTTCGGCTTCACGCCGCCCGAACTCCATATCCCCCTCGATAATCTCCAATCCGCCCGTTTCTACGGGGAATTCAAACTCCCCCGCCCATCCCGCGACGTTCTGTGCCGTTTCCGCGCCGTCGCGCCAATACGGATACGCGCAAAATATATCGACGTTAAACGTCCATATCGCGTCCGCCCGCCCGTATGCGGGCGCGGTTTCCAATCGGCAATCTATTACGCGCCGCTTGCTTCCGCACTCGTATATTAAATACGCCTTTAAATGCGGGTTTAGCACCTTGTTTAACGTCCGCATCGCCGTTATTACCGCGTCTTTTTTGTGCGTCGGTATCTTTATTCCGCCCGTAAACGATATATTACGCGCCGATATTTTGTTACCCGTCACCGTTTCCCCGTCCTGCCCCATGTTCGACGCGGTATATAGGACGTTTTGAACGTCGGATAGCCCGACAACGCGGGCGACGTTGACGTGGTAAACGCTTGCCGCCGAAAACTCCTCTATGTTGTTTTTTTCGTTGACGTATATCAACCGTTCGCAATTACTCATAACCGCCTCGCTAACTGTCTTAACTCGTACGCCGCTCCATCTTAAAACCGAAAGCATATTGCCAACGTCGCAATGCTCACGTAGCTTCGGTATGTCGAAAACGTAACAGCCCTCGGGTTCGCCGTCGCTTCCGCCGCCGTATACGTCCAACTTAAACCGGAGTACCCCCGCCTTGCCGCCGGGCGCGTTTCTCGCCCCCTCTTGAAATTGGACGCTCAATAATACGTTCGTGTTCGGCGCGGACGGCGTTCTTAAAACCTCGTCGGGGTTGTCGGGTT
>JAISOS010000048.1 GCA_031275485.1 Clostridiales bacterium
TTTTTCGGAGATAGGGAAACAAACGCGCGCTGAGCTTTTTGTCGAAATATCCGTGAATGAAAGCGCGTCGCCGCAGCCTCGGGCAAGTTTTTCCGCCGCGTTCGGTAAGTCCGCGGAAAAGCCCCTCGCATAATACGGAGTAAATCATATGAACATAGCTATTTTGGGCGCGGGGGCGCGGGGAGCGAACGTATACGGAAATATTTTTTCGCGTATGAGCGGGGTAGAGATTTCCGCCGTGTGCGATACGGACGGGACGAAGGCGAACAATGCGAAAAGGCAGTTTAACGTGCCGGAAAACGCTTGTTTTTTGGACGAAGACAATTTTTTTGCCGCAGGGCGGCTTGCCGACGGCTTGGTGATCGCGACGATGGATCAAGACCATTACAGGCAGGTGATGAAAGCGCTGGACGCGGGTTATAAAAAAATTCTTCTTGAAAAGCCGGTTTCAAACTCGCGGAGCGAGGTCAATGAAATCGCGCGGCGGGCGAAAGAATCGGGCACGGATATTCTCGTCTGTCACGTACTGAGATATACGGCGTTTTATCAGACCGTGAAAAATGTGATACGCGGCGGCGCGATAGGCGACGTTACGGTGATAAACCATCAGGAAAATGTGGGATATTGGCACTTCGCGCATAGCTTTACGCGCGGAAATTGGCGCAATGAAGAAACGTCCGCACCGATATTGCTCGCGAAAACCTGCCACGACTTCGATTTGCTCTACTGGTTCGCCGACAGTAAATGCACGGAAATAAAAAGTTTCGCCGCGCTCTCGCATTTTAGAAGCGAAAACGCGCCGGAAGGTTGCGCGAAACGCTGCCTGAATTCCGACGCCGCGTATCGAAAAAGTTTGATAGGCTTAGGCCCCGTCAGAATAACGGGCGGCGCGTGCAAATATATAGACGTCTGCCCGTTCGGCGTGAAAAAATTGTACATCGATAAGAACGCGCCGTTCAATTGGGGGGATCTGCACGCCGTAGGCAAAAATCACCCGACGGTAAGCGAGAAAGTCGACGCGTTCAAAAATCCTCAAAATCCTTACGGAAGATGCGTGTATTTTTGCGATAACGACGTGTACGACCACCAATCCGTCGTTATGAAATTCGCGAGCGGCGCGACCGCTTCGCTTACGCTGACCGCGTTCTCTAAGGACTGTTACAGAAGAATCCACATAACGGGGAGCAAGGGCGAGCTGTTCGGCAACGATAATCAAGGGTTCTTGACACTGAACGTTTTCGGCGGCAAAACCAAAAAAATCAGAGTCGGAGGCGGCTTGGGAGGGCACCTTGGCGGGGATAACGGAATTTGCGACACGTTCGTTAAACTGCTCTCCGGAGAGAAAATACACAGCGACTTTTTGACTACGATAGACGTTACCGCAGAAAGTCATAATATGATATTCGACGCGGAAGAGACCGGGAGATCGTAGTCTCTCTTATAGGCGGACGCTTTTTTCGTCTCATAAAACGCGGTTGAAAAAAAACTTGCTTCTTGCGCGTAATCACGGCGAACGGTATTAAATCGACGGAGAGACCGCCGCGCCGTCTTTTCTAAGACGGCGTTTTTTAAATCGGGCCGCATCCGATTTAAAAATTTAGCGAGTATAAAAACCGTTTAAGTTATTCGGAAAAGATGCGGATGGAAATAAACGCTTTACGGAAAGACGGCGGACTTTTTGCGGAGACAAAGACAAAAAACGCGGCCGAAGCTTTTAGGATGCGGCAAAGTTCTTTGTCGAAATATTCTTTAAGTAAAAATGCGCATCCGCCGCCGCGAACGGTTCACCCTCCGCATCCGATAAGTTCATAAAAAGTTTCACCCGAATAGGCATTGACAAAAAGGAGTCCATCTATGAGTAAGAAAAAAACGCGTAAAACGCTCGGCCGGGTGGACGCGCCGCATATCGTGTCGTTAATGCGCTTGATAGAAACGCAGAGTAAAGCGACAATCGCCGAATGGTGCATGAACTATGCCGAAGCTCATATTCTGCCGATATTCGAGAGGCGCCGTCCGAACGACGGTCATCCGCGCTTAGCGATTGCCGCCGCGAGAAATTGGTTCGATGGTAAAAAGAAATTTCCGGAGGTTAGAAATATAATACTGAACGAATGCCATGCCTCGGCGCGGGAATTGGGAAACGACCCCTCCGCCCAAGCCGCCGCGAGAGCTTGCGGACAGGCGTCCGCCTGTTGCCACGCGCCCGCGCATTCGTTAGGACTGGCGTTTTACGGCGCGGCGGCCGTCGCTTACGATCGAATCGGAACAAACGAAAAGCCCGAGGCTTACGACAAAATCTTCGCGGAAGAATGCGCGAAAATGGAAGCCGCTCTGCGCACCGTCTCGGCGGAAAATGAGCCCTGACCCCGCGAAAATTAATTGGAATCGTTAAAAGACGCGGACGGCGCTTCCAAGTTTTCGCATAGGCGGTAAAATTTGGCGTTCTGAAAGAGGAGTTTTTTCGCCGGAGACCCGTATGCGCCGTGAAAAAAGAAGAAATACGGAAATATGGCTTGAAATATAATCCGGAGCGGCCGAAAGTCCGCCGTTATAGACCGCACGGAGCAAGCGATTGTTGACTCGAAGCGGCTTTTTGAAAAAAATTTTAAAAAGCCGCTTTATTTTCTTGACAGAACGGCGATAATATAGTAATATTATTTAGGTTCTCCGTCGGGACTTCGGGGTGTAGCGCAGTTTGGTAGCGCACGTGGTTTGGGACCATGGGGCCGGGAGTTCGAATCTCTTCACCCCGACCAGCGGATTTAGCCCGTTTCGCGTTGCTTTATGTGTCCGACGGACGGTATAATCCTTATAACGGTTTTATCAGTTCCGCACTATATTCATGCGTATTATCCGTTTCGCGCCGTGTTATGTGAATTCCGCGAAGCGGGTGGGCGGGAAATCTCGCAATACATGGACCTTTAGCTCAGTAGGTTAGAGCGGTCGGCTCATAACCGATTGGTCCGCGGTTCGAGTCCGTGAAGGTCCACCATTTTTTGTATTCGGCTTTTGCTTTTCGTTGCGTTTTTTAATAAGTGCGCCTCCGCAAAAGCCGGATTCAAAAAGGATGGCGCTTTTTATTTTTTTTTGCGGCGCTAATATAGAGCGCGGATACGTGCGCACCGCATAAAATATTCCTTGTAGACATCGGCGTTTCAGCTTGGCTTGCGCGGTATACTGCGTTTTTGTTTCGGCGAAAAAGCGGCTTTAATCTATATGCTCGCGCCGCATGGAAAGCCTCTTTAATAGATAGAGGCGTTTCCGTTCGGCTCGCGCGTTTTTATGCGGTCCGGTAGTTCAGTTGGTTAGAATGCCAGCCTGTCACGCTGGAGGTCGAGGGTTCGAGCCCCTTCCGGATCGCCATTTATAAAAAATTACGCGTAACATGGAACATACGCGATTCCGTCCGTCCGGACGATCAGTTTCTTGGGGACGCAATTTTATCCGAATACGGCATAAAGCCGTCAAAAACGGCGGTTAATACCGTTCGTTTGAAAGACAAGACCGCCGGAAATACCGCGCATTAACCGTAAGCCGTAAGATTATTGTTCTTTGAAAAGGATGAACGATCAATGCCTTTTATGCGGAAAGTTGCGCGATTACGCCCGCGCCGGATTTTGATTTTATCAGCGAGAACCGCAAACATAAATATATAAATTTTGCCTCGATAGCTCAGTCGGTAGAGCAGAAGACTGAAAATCTTCGTGTCGGTGGTTCAATTCCGCCTCGAGGCACCATTATCTCATTCGACTTGAAGCGCTTACGGCGGCGCGGTTTTAAACGCTTATGCAAAACCGGTTTCTACCGCAAAATTTTCCGAGAGAAAGCCGTTTGCGGATGCGTTAATTATTGCTGGCGTAGCTCAATAGGCAGAGCAGCTGACTTGTAATCAGCAGGTTGATGGTTCGATTCCGTTCGCCAGCTCCATTGCCCGCCGCAAAACCAACCGCTTTACGGCAAGGAAATTCGCGATAAAATACGATATAATACATTGCAAAGTTGCGGAAAAATAACGCGACGTAAAAACACGATGTCTTGCATTAAGGATTTGTATAAGAAAAAACGCGGTGCGAAGAAAAGCTTACGCGGCACAGAAAACAACAAACCTTACGAAAGCGCGCAAAACGGGGCATGAACAACGAACGGCGCGGGCGTCGCGCAAAGCTACGTAATGCGGCATAAAAAAGAACGGCAAATCCTGCCGAACCGCAAAGCGCGGCGTAAAAGACAATTTAAATACGGGAAGATTCCCGAGTGGCTAAAGGGAGCAGACTGTAAATCTGCCGTCTTCGACTTCGGTGGTTCGAATCCACCTCTTCCCACCATAGACACACGGAACGACGGAAATCGTTGTTCCGTGTTTTCTTTTGTCAAAAACCTTGTTTTTTGCCCTTATATCTATTATATATTATGGCTTTTTGCTGTCTTGTCGTCTTTTGCTGTTCCTTTTATCGCATCGTCAATTTGCGTTGTTTCGGTCATAGATTTGAACTTACCGTGATTTGTTCCTTTTATCGTTTTACTTTTTATCGTGTCGTCTGTCTGTGCAGAAATCAATCAAAATAATCAATGGTTTTCAATGGCAACAAAAAAAGGGGCGGTATCGGTGTATTATGCCGTCCGCCCCTTTGGTTTAGAAGTTTGTATCTGCTTTTAATTCT
>JAISOS010000022.1 GCA_031275485.1 Clostridiales bacterium
TCTTCACCTCGCACCTCACGGTGCGTAGCTTGGGTTTCACTATGCGGTTGACTATGAGTGCCTCCGCTACGGTCCTTTCATCGCTTAGATTTATGCCTTACTCGGCGTACTAAAAAAAAACCGCTATATATAGCGGTTTTTTAAAATGGTGCCGAAGGCGGGACTTGAACCCGCACACTTTTAAGGGTAACGGATTTTGAGTCCGTCGCGTCTGCCATTCCACCACTTCGGCAAAAAGAGCGTTAGGAAAAGCGAAAAATTGGTGCGCCTTCAGGGGCTCGAACCCGGGACCTACTGATTAAGAGTCAGTTGCTCTACCAACTGAGCTAAAGGCGCGTAAATTGGAGCGGGAAACGGGATTCGAACCCGCGACATTCGCCTTGGCAAGGCGACGCTCTACCACTGAGCCATTCCCGCAAATTTTATGCCGTTTAAATTGTTCGGGTGCGCTTTTTCATATGTATTCTTATATGCGGTTTCACCCTTTTTCATCCGCGAATTAAGTCCGTTTTTCTCATCGTAATCCGCCGTTTTTCACTTATAAACAAGTCCGTTCGCCGCATTGTAATCTACGTTTTTACCGGTGAATTAAGCCCTATTTTCCGCATTATAATCCGCCGTTCCCCGTCGGCAAAACCGACCGCTTTCCGCGCGGCGCGGTCAACCCGTTTTTTTTGCGCTTTAAGCGGAAATGGTGCGGCCGAAGAGACTCGAACTCCCACATCGAAGATACCGGGTCCTAAGCCCGGCGCGTCTGCCATTCCGCCACGGCCGCCCGCAAACTCCGCCGCGCGCGGATATTTTATAACGCGGCGGAAAGCGCTATGAAAAATACTCTATAAGTCTCCGAAAACGCCTTTCTTTACTTTATAATTCTATTTTCGGCATATGCCTAGAAAGTTCCGTTTCGGCGTTGCCTTCAAAATCCGCGTTTTTCGGACTTAGTGGTGATCCATCCGCGATTCGAACGCGGGACCACTTGATTAAAAGTCAAGTGCTCTGCCAGCTGAGCTAATGGACCGAAAAAAATGTTTGGCTGGGGTGGCAGGATTTGAACCTACGGATGCGAGAGTCAAAGTCTCGTGCCTTACCGCTTGGCTACACCCCAAAGCGCGGCGCGTAACGTATAAATGGGGTGAGTAATGGGACTCGAACCCATGACCTCCAGGGCCACAACCTGGCGCTCTAACCAACTGAGCTATACCCACCGCAAGCTTGAAATCCGCGTCCGTAAACGAAGAACGGCGTATTTGCGGGGGATGACGTTCGCACCCGTCAAGGCATCTTCGCGAAACCGCGCCGCCGTAGTAGACGGCAAGACGGAGCAACGCGGGCAAACCGCAAAAAGAACCGGCTCAACGCGTTACGGAATTGTTAATACGGATTTTTAGTATAAAGGCAACGCCGCGAATGGGCGGCGAACCGCGCGTATCCGTCGTTTACGCCCGAAAAATCCCGCCGTTCTCTCCGTTTGACCGAACGTTAAAGCCGCTCGCAAGCTAATTCCGCCGCCGAAAAAAATCCGAACAGCGGGGACGCCAAACCAAATCGACTGAAATTGAAACGGCGTTTACTTAAAAATGGCGAGCCTGGAGGGATTTGAACCCCCGACAAACGGCTTAGAAGGCCGTTGCTCTATCCGACTGAGCTACAGACCCACGTAGCGGACGACGATATAAAAAACACGGCCGGTCGTATATTCTTACGGAATTAGCGAAAGAACTGGAGCGGGTGATGGGAATCGGACCCACGCGGCCAGCTTGGAAGGCTGGAATTCTACCATTGAACTACACCCGCGAAACGACTGAGAAACGACGCTTTTTTGTAACGCATATTATTCTATCACAAAGACGGCTCACAAGTCAACATTTTTAACGCGTTTTTGCGATGTTTGAAAAATTTTTAAATTTTTTTATCGTTTTATTTTTTTTCGGCGGAAAACCTTTTGCGACCGAAAAACTCGTCTCCCCCGCTCGCGACTTTCTTTTCAAAGACCCTGTTGCGTTTTAACGGTTACGCGCGAGCCGCGCCGCCCAAGCATTCGCGTAAAACGGAGCGCTTGTCCTTATCTCTTATATCACCCGATTAAAAACCTTGCCCGCCGCTTATTTACGCGCGCGGGTCTTAATTTGCAAATAAAAAACGCTTAAACCTTTCCGAAAGGGATACGGTAGACGATAACCTTTTTCAAAACAAATGTTCCTCCCGCGAAAATTCATGAAAATCTTTTAAAATGGGCAAGAGAGATACTTTTTTCTCAAAAAAGGTTTTCCCCTTGAAAATTTCATAAAAGTTTTTTAGAAAGGGGAAAAGGGATGAAGCCTTTTGTTAACAAAAGGTCCCCCGTCCCCCTCGCGAAAATCTCCGGCGAAAATCCGAGAAAATCAAAGTGCTCCTAAATCCTAACCTTAACGCCGCTGTTCGCGAGATAGGTTTTTATTTCGTTTATCGCATAATTTTTATAATGTATTATGGAGGATACTAGCGCGGCGTCCGCACCTCCGTCGGTCAACGCCTCGCGCACATGCTCGGGCGTCCCCGCGCCGCCCGACGCGACTACGGGTATGCGGACGGCGTCGGCGATAAGGCGGGTCAATTCTATATTGTAACCGTCCTTTGTGCCGTCTGCGTCTATGGAGTTTACGACGACCTCGCCCGCGCCCAAATCCTCGCCGCGTTTTATCCATTCGACGGCGTCAAGTCCCGTGCGCGTCCGTCCGCCGTTTATGACGACCTCATAGCCCGATGGAATTTCGGACGACCGTCCGACCTCGAGAATATCGGCGGACAGTATCATACACTGCGATCCGAATCTGTTCGAGACCTCGGATATAAGCGACGGATTTTTAACGGCGTTGGAATTTAAGTGAATCTTTTCCGCCCCGGCCATAATTACGCCCGCGCAGTCCTCAAGCGTTTTAAGCCCTCCCCCTACGGAAAAGGGAATGAACACCCGATTCGCGACGGCGTTAACCGTTTCTATTAGAATCCCGCGGTTCTCAAAGGACGCGTTTATATCGTAAAAAACCAGCTCGTCCGCGCCGTCAGCATAGTAACGCGCCGCCGCCTCCGCAGGATCGCCTATCTCCTTCGTATTCACAAATTTTACGCTTTTCGCAAGATTCCCGTTGCGTATATCCAGACACGCGATTAACCGTTTACTCAGCATTATTTTTTACTCTCCGTCCGTTCGTTTATTCGGTATTTTTTGTATGTTTTTCACGTATTTTTATGCGGTTTCCACGTGTTTTCCGCGTCTTTTGCGATCTTTAATTTCCACAACCTTTTCGGCGGCTTAAAAATCGATATACCCCGCCGCGCTCAAACGCCGCCAATTCCGTTTTTGAACTTATCTAAACCGCTTCGTTTGTTTAGTCCGATTGTAAATTCCAAGCCGCCCGCCTATCGCGCGTCCGCTCATACGGTCGATTAACCCTCGCGTTGCTTCGCGTTTAATCTCGGCGGAATAATCTTTCGCCTTTTTTTACGGGCGTATATTTACAATCGCACTTCTTGCATAAATATAGCCGGCTTACCGCGAGCCGAAAACTCCCGTCCGGTTTGCTCCCGCTTTTGTCCGCATTTAAGGCAGGTTATCTCTTTCTTACCGTTACTTTCCGTCGTTTACGCCAATTATATCACAAAAATTTTATTTTGTCCAATCCTACACCGTTTTAAACCCGTCCGTACTTACGGAAGCTTTCCCCTCCGATATTCCGTCAATATTTTTTCCGCATATGCCGCGAGCGTATTCGGATTTTCTATCTCGCATATATGACGGTTATTTCTCAATCATACTGCCCGCCGGCCGCCGTTTTTCCCGTTTACGGGTCGTGAAAGTAATAAAATATAGGTAAGAAGAAAATGCGGATTTTTGTGACGAAAGAAATACGGGCGCGCGCTCTCTCTTTTCCGCGCGGCTTACCGAATTTCCTTTTACTATCCCCCGCATCCGGCGCCAATTGCTCCGCCTTTTCTTGCCGGGCTTACGAAAGATTTCCCCGCACAGTCTTTAAAAACAAAAAATTCCTCCGCCGGCAAGGTCTCGTCGGAAAAAATAACGCGGACGGACATGAAAAGACCCGTAAAGACGTCGTTTCGTTTTGTCGGATCGGTAAAAAAGCCCCGAACAAAAACACGCTCGGGGCTCCGTATATTCTTTAACTGTGCATCCCTTATTGACCAGTCCTGCCGAAACGGTACGGCTGACAGGCGACTCCTCCAAAGCTTCCCCATGGCACATGTAAATTTCCGCTTAATGCTGCTCCCCTTCGGGCCTGACATGGTTCACGGATTTACATTGGATGGGACCTTGGTATCAACGTTCCACGTCAACGTCCGACTTTCCACAGGACCGCCGCTAAGGGCATTCGGTCCTACTGCAGCGGATTGTAGGTACAGGGCACCGCTAGCTCCCCACCTAGCACAGCTTTAACAGTATATCAGTTCGGCAAAAAAAATGCAAGTAAAAAAATGCGTTTTAAAATTTTATTTTTTAATGCGGAATGAACATTTCCGAAAAACTTTTATTAAAATTCCCGGTTTTTCGCAATTCGGAATTTGCGATTCCCTTTAAAGTACCGCCGCAAAAACGCTCTCCGATCGCCCTTTTTTCACACGAACGCGCCCGAATTTTGTAATTTTTCGCTTTTTACCGTCAAACCGCCGACCTATCGTTTGACTTTCGGGCGGATATGTTATAATATATTCGTTATGAATACCGACAAAAAAAGCTTAAAAAACGTATTGAACAAGACATGGCGCGTTCTTTCCTATTCGGCGGGCTACGGACTGGGCGGCGGCGTAACGCAGGTTTTCACTCTTTACTACATGGGCTTTCTTACGTTCGCAATGGGACTTAATCCCCTCGCCGCAGGCGCGGTCGTCGCCGTCGGAAAGATTTGGGACGGTTTTATAGACCCGATGATGGGGCTTGCCGTAGACCGCACGCGCACAAAACTCGGAGCCTGCCGTCCTTGGTTTTTAGCGGCGGCGGTTCCCGTATTTTTCACCTATTTTATGCTCTGGTATTCCTTCGGCGTCTCGGACGGCGTCGGGCGTTTTTTCTATTTTTTGGCGGCGCAGATACTTTTCAGCACGGCGTTTTCGATGGGCACCGTACCCTACGAGGCTATTCTGCCCAAAATCACCGACTCCTACGGCGAACGCACAAATTATTCCTCCGTCCGAATGGTTTTTTCGGGTTTGTTTTCGGTCGGCGGAAACTACATATATCAGCTATTAATTCCGGCTGAAACGGCCGCGGAATACGCGGGCATGCAAGACAATTTTCTCAAATTGGGGCTTATACTCGGCGCGGTATTCGCCGTTCCGCTACTTGTAGCCTTTGCCGGAACGAAAGAAAAAATTCCTAAAATGCAAGCTCCGCTACCGAAAGTTTCTTTAAAAAGCGTGTTCGCGACCTACGGCGACATATTGCGTTCGAAGCTGTTCCGCCGCTGTTTTACCCTGACGATGCTCGGCTCGTTTATATATTACGTCATATCAATTTCGCTCGTAACCTTCGTTCTTTTGATATACAAAAACACGACGTATAACCTGTCGATAGGTCCTCTCGCGATACCCGTAACGCTTAGTTTTCTGGTCGTCAACATACGCGACGCCTTCGAAATGAGTTTTTTCATTCCGAACGTCGTCATGATGAAAAAGGTGAATAAGCACCGCCCGTTCCTTATCGATCTGCCGCTTCTTTTGACCGGTTGCGTGATACTGCTGTTCGTAACGCCGGAGCTCGGCGTCGTCTTTTATTTCATAAGCGTCGCGTTTATCGGCGCGGGCGTGTCCTGTCTGAATTTGGTGCCGAATTCGCTTATGTCCGATCTCGCCGACGTCGACGAATTGATCTCGGGCAAGCGCCGCGAGGGCGCGAACGCGGGTCTTGTAAGTCTCGGCCGTCAAGTCGTGCAAGGGCTTTCGTTTTTGGTATGCGGAGCCGTGCTCGAAGCGTTCGGGCTGTCCGATGAAACGGCGGTATCTCCCGACAAGGCGGGCCCGCTCAGTCTCGCCGCGCTGAAAATTATGCTGTGCGCGATTCCGATAATCGGATGCGCGATAATGTTCGTCATATCTAAAACGTACGGTCTCACCCCCGTAAGCCACGCATTGATAAAAGAAAAAATCGCCAGAAAACACGCCGACGGCCGCGCGGAACTTTCCGACTCCGATAAGCGAACCCTTTGCGCCGTAACCGGACTGCGGTCGGACGATATGTGGATTACAAAATAAACGGGGAAATCTTCACGGTTGTTTTTTGTAAATTTACGCGGGGGAAATCTTTTGTGAACAAAAGGCTTTCCCCCCGCGCCCTTTCCCCAAAAAATCGGTAATATAATTGCCGTTCCAAAAAAATTTTAACGTTTTTATATTCCTATACAGACCGAAATTGTAAAATTAATTTTTCTACGAAATAAAAAAAGACGCGGAATTTATTTTTTTCCGCGTCCGTTTTTTCCCGTCAGGCAAAGCCGCCGTTATTTAGATGACAGCGGCTCGATACTGAACGAGAACACAAGCGGTCCGTTCATGTCTATCGTGTATTTTTTCAGCGGCAGAGGTCCGCAACTATTGCTGCCCGTGCCGCGCACAAAACCGTCTATTCTCAAATCGACGGTATTTTTCTCAACCAAATCCTCCTGATGCTTCGCCTCCGCAAGCTGCTTCGTCGTAAAACGGTTCGCCGTAAAATTGAAGTTTTCGCCAACGCGTTTAAATATCAGCCCGTTATCCTTTTCGTCGCAGATTTTCAAATATCCGACCTCCGAACGATTACCGCTGTCCTGCGGCTTGATATATTTCTCGCGCAAAGCGCCGACATTTTGCTTATAAATTCCGACAGACGCGTGATCCTTCATATCGGGCAAAGTCTCGCGGCTTCCAAGCCCGAAATATTCGACGTTATCGTAACGTCCGTCCAGCTCGACCTCCAACCCGAAACGCGGAACGAGCGCCATTCTCTTGTAGATTTGGCAGATAAGCGCGGTAACCTTAAGCCTCGCCGTAACCGTAATTTTGCCCTTGCCGTCGATCAGATACTTTACGTTCGCGCCGTACAGCTTATATTTGCCGTCCAGACCGTAGAATATTTTCACCTCGACCTTTTTTTTCGCATCCTTAGCTTTCGCGCGATCGCCGCCGACCAATTTAGCCGATATTTTTTTCAGACGAAGCGATAGATCCGCCGTGCCGAGCTTTTCATACAATTTCCTTATAAGATTGTCGTTATCAAGCGGCGCGCGGTATACGGACGGATAGAAACCGGTAATTCCGTTCTCGGGATTGAGGTTTAGATATTCCCTCTCCTTATATTTAAGTCCGGTCATATAACCGCTCTTTTTGTCAAACGACACGCTTCCGCCCTTGAATTTTACGGTTAAAGCGCCCGCGTCCTCGACGATTTCCGCTTTATAGACCGTCTCGTCACTCTTAAAAATATTTTTTGCGCGGTTCAGCTCGATTTGCTCCTCGCTTATAATATGACCGCCGCGCCTGTCCCGGCATACGAAATTGATGTGATAGTCGTAATTTTTGTCGATTTTTCTGTGCGGAACCGTAATTTGACGGCTTTCCTCCGGCGGCACGTCCTCGTCTATTACGCCGCGCCCTATCTCCTCGCCGTTTTTCAAAAGCCGCCACGCGACTTCGATATAACCGGACGACAAAAATCTGTTTCTGTTCTCTATGACGTAGGCGCCGCCGCCGTCCGCTTTTTTTATTATAAGAGGACGGTATACCGCTTTCATATTCAGCGCGCCCGTATGCGGCGCGCGGTCGGGATAAAACAAACCGTCCACGCAGAAATTGCCGTCATGTAGCTTTTCGCCGTGGTCGCCCCCGTATGTATATTTATATTTTTCTCCGTCGGCATGCAAAACCGCGTGATCCGCGAACTCCCAGATACAACCGCCCATAAGCGTGTCGCAAGCGTAAAACGCCTCGACGTATTCCTTCAAATTGCCGGGGCCGAAGCCCATCGCGTGCGCGTATTCGCAGAAAAAATACGGCGCCTTTCTGAACATCGGCAGACTCGTGCCGCGAACGACGTTCTTTACATGGAACATAAACGGATACATCGTGCTCATCACGTCGTAACGCAGACGTTTCAAAATATGCCGCGCGCCCTCGTAATGCACGGGAGCCTTCGCGCCCTCGTCTTTCAGCATTTTATAGCATGCATCCTGATTCGCTATGCCACCCGCCTCGTTGCCCAAAGACCACATAACGACGGACGGGTGATTTCTGTCCTTGTAATACAAGCGTTTGACCCTGTCGGCGTAATGTCTCTCCCATTTCGGATCGTCGCTTATTAGGTTCATACCCTTCATTTTATTAAAAATTCCGCTTTTTTTGGAATATATGCAACCATGCGTCTCAATGTCCGCCTCGTCGATTACGTACAGCCCGTAAACGTCGCAAAGCGTCAAAAAAATCGGATCTTTCGGATAGTGCGAGGTTCTCACGCCGTTGACGTTGTATTCCTTCATTATGAGAACGTCGCGTTTCAGCTCGTTCGGGGTCATCACATAGCCGCCGTGCGGCGTGGAATCGTGGTGATTTACGCCCTTGATTTTAATTTTTTTACCGTTGAGCTTAAAGACGGAGCCCTCGATTTCTATATTTTTAAAGCCCGTATAATTGCGTATAACGTCGTAAATTTTCGTCTCGCCCGCGCCGCCGTTTCCGGCGTCGGTATTTTCCGCGCTTTCGGCGTTATTTTTTGAATTTGCGGAATCGCCGTTTTCCGTTATCTCCGCGCCGTTTCCGGCATTGTTTCCGACGTTCGCGTGGCCGCCGTCCGCCGTATTTCCGGCATTATTTTCCGCGTTCGCAACGCCGCCGTTTTCGGTCGTCTCGGCGTTGTTTTCCGCATTGTTTTCGGCGTCTTCGGAATTTCCCGCGCCGTAATTCCCGCCGTTTTCGGCGGCGGTATTTTCCGCGTCTTCGATCTTTAACGCTTCGGGTTCGCCCCTTCGCTCCAAATAGATAAATAACTCGTATATTTCCGGAATTTCCGCACTCCATTCGGCGACGTCCAAATTGCTAAGAGTAACGGACGGCGACGCGTCCGTTACGCCCGTTTCGTCCTCCGCGACAATCCCGCCCTTATAATAAAGCGCGGCCCTAAAAACGAAATTACGGCATGAAAAGCCCGTGTCGGGCGCGCCTCCGAGTTTCGCCTTGATTGTCAGATTGTACGCGCCGTCCTTATTTTTTTCCGTGTCCGCGAAATAGTCGTACACATAAAGCCCGTTGTATTCGGTAATAAAAACGTCGCGGAAAATGCCGTTCTCCCTGAACATATCCTGATCCTCAAGATACGTGCCGTTGCACCACTTATAGACTACGGCGAGAAGCTCGTTTTCGCCCTCGTTCAAAAAGCCGCTTATATCGAACTCCGCGCTGTTGTGACTGCCCTCGCTGTAACCCGCGAAATTGCCGTTCACATAAACGCTCACGCAGGAAGACACGCCTAAAAAGGTCAGAATATAATGCTTGTCCGCTTTTTCGCTTACGCCGAAGGTTCTGAAATACACGCCGACCGGACAGTCCTCCGGAAAATGCGGCGGATTTAAATCGAACGGGTATCTTACGTTCAAATATACCGGCGGCTCGTAACCCGTCCTCTGCCAACAGGACGGGACTTTTATATCGTCGAAATCCGCGAGATCGGCGGCGTTCGCGTCCGTATCCGTATCCACTTTCGCATCCGTATACGCCTTGTTCCTATCGGCGCCCGCGGCGGCGTTCGCGTCCGTATCGGAAGTTTCCGAATTCGCGCTTATATCCGCGTTTGCGTCCGTATCGTCGCTCGCGGCGGTTCCGACGTTAACGCCCGCCGCGTCCGCGCCCGTGCGTATAATGTCCGGCATAAGCGACGCGCGCCCATAATACTTGAATTTCCAATCGCCCGAAAGAACGGTAACTCTCGGCGAATTGTACCGTTCGGTCATAAAATCGGTCTTGTCCGAGTCCTCTTTCGACGGAAAAGGAATAAAATACGCGCGCGGCGGTAGCTTGTTTTGCTCGAATACCTCGAAAGTCTTGTAGTTGGTCTTGTCGATTTTATATTTCATAATTCAGATACGACTCCGACTTTTATGATATTTTTATAGCCTTTTATAAAAATTTGCGGGAGAAGCCTTTTGTCCGCAAAAGGTTCCTCCGCGCTATTTTTCAAAAAACTTTAATTTTTATATAATTCTCTCTACGTAAACCGAACGCCGCGGCTGTGTTATCGCAAACTTCTTAGCGGAAAAAACCGATTTCAAAAGGCGCCGCCGCGCAAGCGATCGCGGAGCGGTCAATATATTGCGAATTACGCAACGCCGCTTCCGCCCGTCGGATCCGCATTCGGCCGGTCCGGGTTTCACGGCGCAAAATTCGAACGGTCCGGTTCCCCGGCGCAAAAACGGAAACGCGACCGATGTTACGCGTTTATTTAGGAGATAAACAATGAACGCCGCGCGCAACCCGCACAAACTGCCCTCATTCCGCTTTCCCGCATATCCGAACGGTTTTATTATAAGCCTTTCTCGTCGTAAAGTAGCACCGTGTCAACCACTATGTCGAAAGCCTTAGAGATTACGTTCGGGTCGAGATTGTCCTTCGTGTCTCTGCGCGTGTGATAATAGTCCTGCAAATTGTGAGAAAGCCCCGCGAGACAGGTCGCTTTCATTCCCGCCTGCGCGAACGCTCCGGCGTCGGTCGCGCCCAGCGTAACCGTCGAATATTTCAATTCTACGCCGTTCTCGCGCCCAGCGTCCCTGACCAAAGCCGCGACGTCCAAATCGGTTTTGACCGTGCCGTTTATGTCCTTCGTGTAGAGCGAAAGATGTTCGTATTCTCTCAGCGTTTCCATAGCCACGACGATGGTCTCAACGTCCGAATACTCTTCCTTATGCGCCTTCGCGAACGCCTTAGCGCCTCTTAGCCCCACCTCTTCCGAGCCGGAAATAAGCACGCAAAGCTCCGTATTTTTCAGTTCGATTCCCGCTTCCTTAAACGCTCTCGGCAAGGCGAGCGAAACGTAGCATGCGGTTAGATTGTCGTTCGCGCCGTCGACCACGACTTTCTTGTTGTGAAATTTAAAGAGCGCGACCCAAATAACCAGAAAAACCAGACCTACAAGACCGAGCGTGAGCGTAAACGTATTGTCCCACGCGAAGTTGAAGGTCCCGCCCTCGTCTATCGAAATCAACGAAATCAGCATGACGTAAGCCGCCCCCGCGAGAGAGCCGATGAACGCCGTGACCATTCCCGCCATTCCGAATTTGTAATGCCAAAACCATTCCTGCGTCGCGTCCGCGTGTCCGTTGACGATAATTCTCCTTTTGACCTCGCCCTTAGGCTTAACTACGCCCAAAACGTTGACGGAGGTTTCCTCCTTGTAGAGCGGATCGAACCAGGTCTTGTAGAGTATGAGCTGGGAAATCATCGGTATGAAAGCCAAAACCACCAGTACGACGGAGATTATCGGCGCGACGAAGTAAGCCGCGAGACTTAAAATTAAAAGCGTCGCCGTTATGTATATCCAATCCATAAACGAATTGGGGTGAATTTTGAACTCCTCCTTTTTCACCGTGTCGCAAACCTTTTCAAGCTCGGAACGGAAATAGTCCTGAGTGTCCTTTTCTCCCTTGCCGCCCGGAAACCGCTTGTCAAAGGTGTCGATGACGTAACCTATACCGTTCACCATATAGTCGAGTGCGTTTGATTTTACCTCTTCTGAAATTTTCATTTTGTTCCGTTCTCCTTGTAATTTAGTTTTTATTTTTATGCGGGGCGCGTCCCTTTTTTAAAGAACCCGCTTTCATAAATTAAAATACCGTATTTGCGGGGAAATTTTTACGGTTTTCAAGACGTCTTCCGAGAGTTAACGGACAAAAATTCCTGAACTATGGAAAGAACGGTGAAAGCCGCGAAAAAACCCGTAAAGACGCGCGTTTCAGCCTATTAAAACAAGTTTTAAATTTTTATAAAATTTATATTCCGCTTTGCGCTTTTAAATTAAAACGGAAAAGCCTATATACCTCTCTGAATTTTGAATTGCGCCGAACGTAAACGCCGTTTTTTGCCGTAAGCCGCTATAAAGATTTTTCTCGTATTCGGGTAATGCGAGAAACGGTTCTTTTCGCCGTAAACGGCGAAAAGGGCGGCGCTTAGCTTACGCGGCTATATTTCGGAACGGCTATAATTACGAAATTTATTATAACAGAAAATTTGCGGCAAAACAAGTCTTTTTTAACAAAAAAGTAAATTTTTGTACGAAAAAATATTTTTACGCGGATTTTTGCGTAACGCGCACATATAAAATGCAATTTTTCCTAAAAAATTATGCGGGAAAAACCTTTTAAAAAAAGCTTCACCCGCATCCCTTTCAAAAAAATTCGGTTTCGTTAAATAACGGACTTATTTCCGAAAAACTTCCGTTCCGCAAGTTTCATTTAAAATGTAAATGTTCGGCTTTTACACCGTCGGTTTCGGCTGAAATACAAAGCCTCCGCGCACCCGGTTTTATTTAAAATATCTGGCTTCTATACCGTCGATTTTATCGACTCTTCTTTTGTGCCTGCCGCCCTCGAAGATCGTGCTCAGCCATGCCGAAACTATGCGCTCCGCAAGACCCTTGTCCACAATCCGCCCGCCTATCGCGAGGACGTTGCTGTCGTTATGGGCGGCGGTCGCTTTCGCCGAAAATTCGTCGTTGCATACGGCGGCGCGAACTCCCTTTACTTTGTTTGCGCAAATTGCCATGCCTATACCCGTTCCGCAGAGCAAAATTCCCTTTTCGCATTTTCCGCCGGCGACAGACTCGGCGACGGCGAGAGCGAAATCGGGATAATCGCAGGATTCCTCGTTATAAGTTCCGTAATCGAAATATTCGTGTCCGAGCCGCGCCAAACAACTGACGACGGTATCCTTGAGTATAAAGCCTGCGGCGTCGCAGCCTATGGCGATTTTCATAAGCGAAACTCCTTAAAGTTTAATGATCGCGCGGATTCCGATATCCGCCCGCGTTAATTGGCTCGGTGTTGCCGGATAAAAACCGTTCGAATATCCGATTAATAATCGAACCGAGCGGTCGCATTATCTAATTCTAACGCCGCGGCGGAAGGCTTGTTCCGTTTCGGTAAACGCTATTCCACTTGCATGTTCCCGCTTGCGCAAGCCAAGAATGGCGCCGTTACGCGCATAACGGCTCTTTCCGTCCGTTTTGCGTTTCATAAACGCACTCGCACGTAGCGGTCAAAACGATGGCGGAGAGAGTTCGGATCGGCGGGAGCGGCGGGTATAGCCCGGGTTTTCGCCGGCACGTAATATTATTCCCGTAAAGCCCTCGATTTATGCCTAAACTTCCGGCGTTTTTTGCAAGCGATATTATAAATTCAAAGCGGCGCTATACCGTATAACCGAGAAATTCCGCCTAAAAGCGACGTAGATATTATACCACGCCCGACAAAAAAACGCAACGAAAACGGGAATAAAAATATTAATAATAGTCGCCGTCATCCCCGTCGGTTACGGGCAGTTTCCGCGCGTTCATAGATCCGGCCTCATTTCCGTACTCTTTATCTCTTTATGCTTATGCCCGGAGCGGGCGGCATTCGCTTGTCGCGAAACCGGCGCAAATCCTCATTGTCGTCATATGCCCGAAAGACCGCGGCGGACGGCGCGTAATTATGCCGCCGCGTATAATGCGTCGCCTCGGTTTGCGGCGTTTATAAAAATCAGCCGACATTCCCGTAATGTAAACCTTATTAATAATTATGGGAGTTCTAAAAATTCGTGATGATTTGGCCTCGCCCGTATTCCGCTTTTACCACGAAAATTCAAAACCTCCTTCTATAAAAATACGGAGCAGCCCGGCTTCGCCGAAAATCAACCGTATGATCGGGACGGCGAAATCTCCCGCTTACCGAAAACTGCCGGTAGTAACGGATGGAAGAATCCGTTCCCCGCAAGTCTTTCGCGGCTTCTATCGAAGCGCGCCGTTCGTCCTTATTCCCGCGTAATTGGCGTAGGATTTCGAAGCTTTCGCCCGCATCTGCGACAAGCCCGTAACGATTAAGTACGGCGGCGATTATTTTTAACATTTTTACTCCCGTTTTCGTTGCGTTTTTTTGTCCGGCACGGTATAATATATAAAGAAAAAATATTCGCCTTAAACGTCGGATTTAAGACGGAAAATAAACGGTTCTCGCCGTTTTTAAAGGAGTTTTTCTAATGAGCGATAAAAAAACGCCGATAAAATCCAAAACGGCGGCAACCGCCGCCAAGCCGGGGCGATCAAAAGCGGCGAAAAAAGCCGTCAAAAAGAAAGAATTAACCGAAAAAAAGAAATTAAAAGAAGCCGCAAGGGCAAAGGCGGCGGCGGAAAAGAAAAAATTAAAAGCGCAAAAAAAGCAAAAAAGGATGAATAAAAAATATCCGCCCGTACCACCGCGAAATACGACTTTGACCGCATTTATAAGCGCGCTGATTCTTGTCTCGCTGTTTATCGTCGCTTTTTTCTTCTTCAATCCTTACGCGAAACTCGGGTTTGACGCGAACGGCGGGAGCGCGGTGAGCGATACCGTCGTCCGGAAGGGTTCGCCCGTAGACGAGCCGCCTCCTCCCGTAAAAACGGGATATATTTTCGACGGTTGGTATACGGACGCGGATCTTCAAAATCAATTCGATTTTTCGGAAGGCGTTTATGACAGTCTCGTGATATACGCGAAGTGGACGCCCGCGCATTACGCCTTGAACACAGAATTGAACGGCGGCGCGTTTAGTTCGGATGCGGAATTTCCTTTCTCGTATACGGTTGAGGACGAAATTATCCTGCCCGTCGCCGACGAAATCACTAAAAACGGTTATATCTTCGGCGGCTGGTATACCGACCGCGATTTTACCGCCGGCACGGAAATAGCCGTAATCGCGAAAGGCACGACCGGACACATCTATATCTACGCGAAATGGACGGCGGCATAAAGGCGGAACGAAACGCGGCGAACGCCTTAGCTAAACGAACGGCGGCATACGTAAATATCCGCCGTCGCGAAGGACACGACGGGACGCGTAGGTATTTACGCGAAACGGGACGGTCCCGACAAACGCGGCTTTTCAATTTTCAGTAGCGCGGTTATATAAACGTCATACATAATTAAACGCTGAAAGTTTCTGAAAAAGGGGAGCGGCGGGAATCTTTTACGGACAAAAGATTCCCGCCGCGTAAATTTAAAAAATATAAAAGCTTTCCATTGTTACTCCGCCGTTTTTAACGACGCGCACATTTCGATTTTGATAATTTTTCGGTACAGCAAAGCGTCTGCGGCGAATACCGCCGCGACCGCGATAGCGGCGGCGGAAATCCAAACGTACCCCTCCACCGAACCGAGAGAGCCGAACCCGAGATAATCGAAAAGGAATCCTAATAAAACGTAGCCGAACGGCAATCCGGCGATAATTCCTATAACCGACAAAACCGCAGGTTCCCGATATATAAACCCCGCGACTTCGATTTGATTATAGCCGAGAACTTTAAGCGTCGCGATTTCCCGTTTGCGTTCCTCTATGTTAATGTTCGTCAGGTTGAAAAGCACAAAGACGCAGAGCGCGACGGCGCAGAGAACGAGTATGACGGCGATCGCTTTTATAGAGCCGGTAAACGCCGCCATATCGTCCACGCCTCCCGTGTTATTGACGGAAGCTAATAAACCCAGCTCGAGAAAAAGCATAACTACCGCGCCCGCCGCCGAAAGCACGGTCATTATCAGTCTGCCCTTGAAACGCCAAATATTTCTTGCCGCCGACTTGTATTTGAATTTCAGGCGTTTCCGGATAAACGTTACGCCTTCCAAAAAAAATTTTTTACCCGCCTTAGGCGCTTTGGGACGGAGCAGGTCGGCGGGCTTTTCTTTGCATCCGTGCAGGCTTATAAACAGCGCCGTAAGCAAGACGGCGGCGGACATAACGACCGACCAAATTAAGCCTTGGGAAAGGTATATTCCGTCAATATCGGGTAGCTCGTATCTGCTTGTTCCCGCGCCGAATATCGCGGGACGCAACACAAAATTGCCGAGTGCCAGCCCGCTTACGCATCCGATTAACGTATACGCAAAGGCAAATACGACATATCTGCACGCGATCGCTCCGTTCGGACAACCGAGCGTTTTATAACAAGCAAACGTGCCGCGTTCCTCATTCACGAGCCGCGACATAGTGGCAAGAGCCGTCAATGCCGACACAAGAATAAAAAATGTTGGAATAAAATAGCCGATTAATTCAATTTTATCGGCAAGCTCGTTTATAACGAATATTTGGTCCGGCCGCAAGCCGAACGAACAGTCGAGAGCGTCGCGAATTTGAAGCGGTACGGAACCTATACCGGTAACGACGGCTATGTCCACGGCGATTATAATACTGACGGTCGTCATCCTGCCGCCGGGCTTCGGGTTTTTGTCCGCCAGCAACACGCGCATCCCGCCGTGAGCAAGCAGAGCTACGGCGGTGGTTCCGCCGGGTCCCGCGCCGACGACTATCGCGTCGTAGTCGTAATCCGCCATTTTAATTCTCCCGTCGAGTTTAAAAATTAGTTTTATATTACGTATTATATGTCTCGATTGTGAATATTTTATGAATTTCCGACACAGTTGTGTCATTTTATTGAAACGACGCTTTTACCGTGCGTCTTGAATGAAAATATAAAAAATTAATTGCGTTTTTCACTTCGTTATGTTATACTGCAAAAATAAACGTCTGTAATAAAAAAGCATGGGTTTACGCGGAAAAAACCTTTTGTGAACAAAAGGTTTCCGCCGTATTTCTTTTACGAAAAAACTTCAATACGCCGTAAAAAAAGCAATACGGGTTTAATAAAAACAATGTTTTAGCGATCGCGATAAAACATAATCGGGTCAATACGGTCGGCGCGTAACGCCGCAAAAAGTAATACGGGATTATAAAAACTATGAGCGCAATCGAGATCATTTTAATCGCCGTCGGGCTGGCAATGGACGCATTCGCGGTCTCCGTCACCTTAGGTCTGTCGCGCGAAAAACCGCTCTTAAAAGAGATAATAATACCCGGAGTGTATTTTGCGGTTTTCCAAGCGGCTATGCCGCTCGCCGGATATTTTTTAGGCGTCAATTTCGCGGGGAAAATTCAAAATATAGACCATTGGATCGCTTTCGTTCTGCTCTGCGCCGTCGGCGGTAAAATGATATACGACAGCTTCCCGAACGGGCAAGACCAAAATACGGGGAAAATAAAAAAGGACGCGGGAAATCCTTTCGCGTTTTCAAAAATGACTGTTTTAGCCGTAGCGACGAGCATAGACGCGTTCGCGGTCGGCATAACTTTCGCGTTTTTCGATGTAAATATATTCGCGGCTGCGGCGGTGATAGGACCCGTAACCCTCGCCATATCGTCCGTCGGCGTGGTTGTCGGCGGCGTATTCGGCAAGCAATTCAAATCGAAAGCGGAATTTATCGGCGGCGCGATCCTCGTATTGATGGGCGTAAAAATACTAATCGAGCATTTATTTTTCCAATAGACCCGTCCTAAAATACGCGCTTCACAGTTATAAGCCAAGCAATCCGCATCGTTTATTATACTCTAGTGTCTCTCGCGTTAATCCGCAAGTTTTAGGACGGATCTAACGGTTAACGTTTATTTTTTCTCTCTTAGGTCCGCCGCCGGTTAAACCCGGCGCTTATCTTTCGGCAAATTTACCGTCCGACAAAAAAACGTCTTTTCCGCCGTTTGTCCGCAATTTTTCATACCGCTTTTTCATCTTCTTTCCGTAGCATAGGCTTGTCTTTTTCACCGCTTATTCCGTCGTTTTTTATGCCGTTTATTTCATCGTCATTTTCGCCGCTCACCCCGCTCGCTTTCTCAGTGTTTTCCGCGTTTTCATCCGGCAAAAGAGCTTTTTCTTCCGCGCCGGCCGCTCTCGCCGCCTCGCGCTCTCCTATCTCCTCTATCATTTCTTTCAACCGCTCCTTTGTCACGGATTTTATGCGGAAAATGAAAAGGTAGTAATGTCCCAATATTATTATACCCAAAACTATGCGCATAGGCAAAGCGTTCACCGTAATTATCGGTATGGAAATCAAAATCGTAACGAGCGCTAGTACCCTTATCTTATTGGCGTTCGTCATCGCGCGCGTTTTCACGAACGGCTCCAAATATTTTTTATAGGCTTAGAGGATACGAACCGCCGCTCGAACCGTACCGACCCCTTGGCATAGCACGCGAGCGTCAAAAGAAAAAGCGGCACGGTGGGCAGTATCGGCAAAAATATTCCCGCCGTCCCCAAACCATAAGGATATGCTATCCACGGCGATCAGCGCCGCGTTGACTATTTTTTTACTCTTTTTTATTTTCGGTTTTTCCATATTAATTTCTCCGTTTATCCGTTTTTTTTTGCGTTTTACGTCATACGCGAATCTCGTTATTTTTCACCCGTTTCGCCGCGTTTATCATGAAAAGTTTGCCGTTTTCATTTTGTCGAGTATTTATTTAACATACAAAACCGCGTCGTTTCTTCACCGTCTTTACACTTATTTTACCTATGTACGCCGCAAAATAATTTTAGTCTTTTTCGTTTATTTCGCCGTATCGGTTATAAAATAACTCTCTCCGTTCGCGCGCTTTATTTCCTCGGCGTCCACGCCGAACACATCCCGTATAAACTTGGGCGTAACCGTGCTTTTCGCGTCGCCGCGCGCCTTCACCGCGCCGTCCTTCATCACAATTATTCCGTCCGAATATCTTACCGCCTGATTTATATCGTGCAATACCGCGGCGACGGTAATACCCTTTTCGCGGTTGACATTTCGGATTATTTCCATTATTTCAAGCTGATAAAAAATGTCCAAAAATGAGGTCGGCTCGTCGAGGAACATAATCTCGGGCTACTGGCAGAGCGCCATAGCGATAAAGACCCTCTGTCCTTCGCCCCGAAAGATCGGCTACGGGGAGGTTCGCATAATTTTCGAGCGCGGCGCGCCTTATCGCGTCGTCTATAATTTTCTCGTCCCCGTCGTCAAGCGCGCCGAACGCCCTCTCGTGAGGCGTCCTGCCGTAGGCGACCATTTCGCGGACGGTAATTTCTCCCGGCGCCTCGTTAAGCTGATAAATACTCGCCGCCGTGCGCGCGAACCCGCGTCCTTTAAGCCGCTTATCTCCCTGCCGTCCAGGTACACGCCGCCCGATTGCGGCTTACGCAGTCTGCCGCACAGCGAAAGGAGTGCGCTTTTGCCGCACCCGTTCGGTCCTATCAGCGCGGTAATTTTTCCCTTTTTAAACAGACAGTCGAAGCCGTCCAGCACCGGTTTTTTTCTATCGTATCCGAACCGCACGCCGTTTATTCGCATAGAGTCTTTCCCTTATTTTACGGCGTTTTTTGCCGTTATTTTGCAGTTTTTTACGCGTTTTTTCGTCCGTTTTTCGTAATTTTTCCGATCGTTTTTACGGCGTTTTTTTGCCTTATTTCTACGGTATTTTTTATTTTTTTGCGTAAATTTTTATTTTTTTACGGTTTTTTTGTATTATTTATACTTTTTTTCATAGTTTTTTGACTTTTTTACGTAATTTCCTAATCGTTTTATACTTTCTTTTATGCTTTTATATCATTTTATACCGTTTTTTTGTATTTTTCGCGTTTTTATATCGCCGTTTTTACACTCTTTTCCCGCTTTTTTTCAGCAAAAATATAAATATTGCGCCGCCGACTGCTACGGTTATTATACCGACCGGCATTGAAAACGGCTTGTTTATAACACAGCGTCCGAGAAAGTCCGCGAACGATACGGTAAACGCGCCTAAAATCGCGGAAAGCGGAGTCAATTTCGCGTAATTCGCGCCGAGAAGCCTCTCCGCGCCGAGCGGCGCAAGCAGACCGACGAACGCGGTTATTCCCACCGCCGAGCTTGCGGCGGCGCAAAGCGGAACGCCGGTCGCGGCAATCAGCCCCTTATAAAGATTGACCTTTACGCCCAAGCCGCGCGCCGTTTTGTCGCCAAGCGAGAGTACGTTGCATTTCGGAATCAAGAGAACGGCGAAAAGCAATCCCACGCCCGTATACGCCGCGAGGTTTATAAGCTCCGTATCCGACGGAATCCCTACGCTCCCCGCTCTCGTCATAAGCGGCGCGGAAGCCGCCGATCCGCTCATAAGGGCGAGCGTTATCACGGCCATAATGAAAATTACGTTTACGGCGGCGGGCAGAATCCGCTCGGTTTTCAGCGCTCCCCCGTTTCACGACAAAAAGAAAATAAGCGCGCACACTAAGAGCGCGGCGAACGCGGCGAAAAGCGCGGAAAAATTGACGAGCGCGGGCGCGAACATCGCGACGGCGATATTGACGACGCAAGCCGACGAGGATATTCCCATAACGCTCGGATCGTTCAAGCGGCTCTTGGTCGCCGAGCCGAACATAACTCCCGAAACGCCGAGTCCCGCACCCGAGAGCAGCGCGGCTATAACGCGCGGTGCGCGCACCCTTAAAACCGCCGCCGCCGAAAACGCTCCTCAAAATCTCGAAAACGGAGACCTTGACGCTCCCCGTGCCCGTCGCCAGCGAAAAGAGGCAAAGCGCCGATAATATAATTACCGACGCCGCGTATACGGTTATAATTTTCAAAAATTTTCTCTGCCGACACGCCGATGCCGTAGCCCTCGGCGGACGCGTATTTTATATCGTTTACGCGTCCGTAATGCGACCTTGTTTTTCACAAAAAACGCTTAAAAGTTTTTTGGAAAGGGGCGCGGGGGAAACCTTTTATGAACAAAAGGTTTCCCCCGCGTAAATCCCCGCCGTTATCTCTTCAAAAAAGAATTTTTCAAATCAAAATCGGCGTTTCGCCGTTCGCGGGGAAGTTCATATTCGGAGGAAAGTACCAGAATTCGGGCTGCAAATGCAGTTTTCCGTTGAAAAACGTCGCGGAGCTAAGGAATTCGAGCGCGCCGGCGCGCTTACCGAAATCGTTGATACCGCCTCTCTTGCCGACCGCTATCAGACTCGCGCCGTAGAAATACGCGCTTTGCGAATACTCCGGCATATCGTCGAAGCTCGCGGTAATACGTCCGGCATACGCCGACGCTTCGGTCGAATCCGCGAATACGTCGGCCGCCGCGAACACGTCCGTCAAAACCGCCCGATTACCGCCGCCGAGCACGCCGTTATAGTATGCGGCGATACCGCCCGCGTATGCCGCGCCGCTATCGGAAAACGCCGATACGCAACCGAGAGAAAACGCCTTTTCAATGTGAAAATTGCTAACGTTGCCCGCTATGCCGCCCGCGTATATATCCGCGCCGTCCGTCCTCGCGCTTATTATGACGGATGAACGGCCGTTGGTAAGAGACTTAAACAAGGCGTAGTCGTTACCCGTCGAAAATACCGCGCCGATTATCCCGCCGACATACAGCGCGGACCGAGCTCCTTCGGCATCTCCGCCGTTCGCGTCCGTTTTGGTCGCGGCTATGCGCCCCGACGCGGAACAGGAATAAATTTCAGTATCCTCGGCAACTCCGACGAGCGCGCCTACATAAGCTATCCCGGAGGATTCGACGTTTACGCGCGCGTCTTCCACGTTCAGCCCGAAAATACGCGCGTTTCTCGCGCGACCGAAAAGCCCGAATTCCGCTCCCGAAAAGGACGCGGGAGCGGCGAAGTTCGAAACCGTGCGCCCGTTTCCGTCGAAAACGCCCGTAAACGCCGAGTCTGCCGAGCCTATCGGCGTCCAATCCGCGCCGCGAAGGTCTATGTCCGCCGTCAGACGGAAGTGCAAGATGCCGCCCGAATTTTCGGAATTCACCGAATTTACGAGCGCGAGTTCCGCGGCGGAGGCAATCAAATACGGCGAAGCCGCCGTACCCTCTCCCCCCGAAAAACCTGCGGACGGATTTATCGCCGCGCCCGCGCCGCCGTTATCCGAAAAACGCGCGGTCAGGGTCAGGGCGTTCGGCGGCATTATGAAAGAATAACTCTCCTCCGCCGACAAAAATACGCTCCCCTTATACCAGCCCGAAAACGCGCCGTTCTCTTTCGGTTCCGCTAAAACCCTCGCTTTCTCATCCGTAAAGACGCCTATGCCCGCGACCGCGTCCCCGTCCGTAAACTCGCCCGCGCCGGTTTCAACGCGATAACCGCCGAGCGCGGGGTCGGATGCGATAACGGCGAGCGTCTGCGGTTTCGGAGAGAATTTTGCGAACGCCGTTATGTCGCGCGTAACCTTCGCGCTTCTTGTAAATTCGACGTCGGGCGAGTCAGAATAATACCACCCCCCGAACGCGTAGCCTTCCTTAACGGGATCGCCCGGAAAGACCGAAACGTCGCCTTTTTTTACGTCTACGGCGAAATATACCCCGCCGTCCTTCAAAAAAGTTACGTTACAGCGCGGCTTTTGAAACCAACCGCAGGACGACAGAATCGCAGCGGACGACACGCAGACAAATATAAACCACAACAACTTTTTTGCCTTTACCATTAATTACATGCTCCTTTTTTTATTTTTAAATAACCGCTAACTGCGGCGTAACCCTTTTACGAACGAAATAACAATACAAAACTCACTCTCTACGCGCCCTTTCTCAAAGCGTCCAAAGCGTATCGCACGCGCCGTTTACTCTCCTCCGCGCCCAACAAACACAGCATTTCGACCGCGCCGCCGGGCGTCGCCGCCCTGCCCGTCACGGCTATGCGGACGCACCACAAAACCTGCCCCTTTTTATACCCGTTTTTCTCGGCGAGTCCGGAAAGATACGTCTGTAAGCGCTCTTCGCCAAATTCCGCGCCGTCCGCTTTATCCGTATTATTCGCTTTGTGCGCGCCGGCGCCGTTTATTCCGCCCAAATCGTTCACGCCGTCTATACCGTCGAGATACAACTCCAAAATTTTTGCGGCGACAACGCCGTCGGTTTTCCATTTTTGATTTACAAAAAGCGACAAATCCAAGGGCGCGCCGTAATATTCGGCGATAAAATCTATCAGCTTAGGAATATCGGAAAGCGTTTCCGCCCGCGTATGCAGTAGCCGCGCTATTTTGCCCGTATCGAGTCCGAGCTCCGCCGCCTTGCTGCGCGCTATAAACGGCGCGGCGAGCCGCGTAAACTCCGCTAGCGACAGCTCCTTTATGTATTGGGAATTCAGCCAGCGCATCTTATTCTCGTCAAAAATACTGCAACTGCGGCTCAGTCCTTCTACGGAAAAATTCGCGATAAGCTCGTCCATACTCATTTTTTCCGCATTGTCCTTCGGACTCCAGCCGAGTAACGCGATATAATTTATAATCGCCTGCGGCAAATACCCTTTCGCGATAAAATCCTCGAAATTCGCGTCGCCGTACCGCTTGCTCAGCTTGCGCGCGGCGTCCTTCATAATCAATTGCAGGTGAATATAAACCGGCCGCTCCCAGCCGAAAGCGTCGTATATAAGGTTGTATTTCGGCGTACTCGACAGATATTCCACGCCGCGCAACACGTGGGTTATGCCCATAAGCCTGTCGTCTATGACGTTCGCGAAATTATACGTCGGCATACCGTCGCTCTTTATCAGAATATTATCCTCCAGCTCGTCGCTGTCCACGCCGATTTCGCCGAACACCAAGTCCTCGTAAACCGTCAAAACGCCTTTCGGAACGTTTTGCCGTATTACATACGACGCGCCCGCCGCTAATTTTTTTTTAATCTCTTCGCGCGATAATTTCAGACAATGCTTATCGTAAGTTCTCACGCCGTTCGCGTCCGTCAACCCCTCCAGCCGCTCCTTCGAGCAGAAACAATAATACGCGCCGCCGCGGGCGATAAGCTCCTCCGCGTATTTTTTATAAATTCCCCGCTTTTGCCTTTCGCTCTGCACATACGGCGCGAATGCGCCGCCCTCGCGCGGACCCTCGTCAACCTCTATCCCCGAAGTCCTTAGCGTGCGGTAAACGACGTCCTCCGCGCCCTCCACATAACGCTCTCTGTCCGTATCTTCGATGCGCAAAACAAACCGCCCGCCGTTTTTTTTCGCGAATAAATACGCGTACAGTGCGGTCCTCAAATTGCCTATGTGCATAAAACCCGTCGGACTCGGGGCAAAACGCGTCCTTACTTCTTTCATATGTCTCCGTCTGTTTTTTATCCGGGGAGAGATTATGCGGGGGAAACCTTTTGTGAACAAAAGGTTTCCCCCGCCCCCCCCTTTCCAAAAAACTTTAATAATTTTTATATATAAAGGGCAAGCGCCGCGCCCGAGTTTTCATGAATTCCGCCGCAACGGGAGGTAACCTTCTGCAAACCGGACGTTTTCCCCGTCCCCTTTCCAAAAAACTTCAATATATTCGCTTTATTCGACAATTCCATTTAACAATTTTACGCAAAATTGGCGGTAGCGTGTCCGTATAAAACGCGTCCCGTCCGCCCGCTTTTGCGGTCAGTTTAAACTATGCGTTCCTTATATAGTTAAAAAAACTAATCCGCCGTATTAAATAGTTAAAAAAACTAATGCCTTAGTAAATTGAGGACGTCTTTCGGAAAGGCGCGGGGGGACTTTCCTCCGGAGAAAAGATTTTTCCGGCATAAATCCCCTTCCGTTCTTTCAAAAAGAGCTTCTCGCGGAAAACAATTCTTCTATTCTCGCGGACTTTCCCGTAACGTACAAAAAGCCGATAACCGCCTCCAAACCCGTCGCGTTTCTGTACTCGGAGACCGCCGCGTTTTTGGCGGTATTCTTGGTTTTGCCGTTTCTGGCGCGCATATAAACCGCCCGCTCGTCCTCGCCGAGAAAAGGCAGAATTTCCGCCGCGGCGGCGGCTTGAGCGCGCGCGTTGACTATCCCCGCGGTTTCCTTTTGCAACGCGCCCGACTTGCGAGCGGAACCAAGCGCGGCATCCGTTCTTACGCAAAGCGTCATAAGCGCGTCGCCTATAAAAGCCAGAACGAGCGCGTTCATATTCAGCGCGTCCTTAGCGTCCGCGGCGTTCGGATATACGGGTATGTTCCGCAAAGTCAAACCTCTTTAATTTTTTTATTTTATAAACGGGGTTCCCACGTGAAAAAACACCCTCTTATTCCTCGTCTTCCATTTGCATAACCTGCCGATAATTAACCTTGCCGACCTGAGTGACGGGCAACGATTTTTTCTCGATAATTTTTCCCGGCACGGCATATTTACTGAGGTTTTGCTCGCAGGTTTGGATAATTTTGTTTTCCATCGTGAGATTATATTTATAGCCCTCGTTCAGCACGACGAACAGTTTTATAAGCGTCTTATTTTCCTTAGTTTTGCCCTCGACGGCGCAGCACATATTTATTTCGGGCATCAGCGCGACAACGTTTTCGATTTCCGACGGAAAGACGTTATAGCCCGCTATAATAATCATTCTCTTAATTCTGTCTTTAAAAAATATATACCCGTCCTCGTCCTTATACCCGCAATCGCCCGTTTTCAGCCATCTCACGCCGTTTTCGTCGGCAACGACTACCTCGGCGGTCGTTATCGGGTCGTCATAATAATGTTCCATAAGACTCTGGCTGGATATGAGTATTTCGCCGTAATGCTCCTCGCCCCTCGGGAGCTCGTTCAAGTTCTCGTCCACAATTTTGACGCGCACGCCGTTGAGCGGCTTGCCTATCGATCCGGCGCGGTAGTTGAAATTCGTATTGGCGGTTGCGGCGGAGGAAACCTCGGTCAGCCCGTAGCCCTCGACTAGTTTGACCTTCGAGCCGCGCGAAGCGATTTGCTCGTCGAAAGCGGTTCTTAACGCGTCCTTCAGATTGTCGCCGCCGCAAATCAGCAGTCTGAATTTCTTGCAATTCAGCCGCTTGAACGACGGCGCGGACAGCAGCTTTTCATACATAGTCGGTACGCCCGTAATTGTCGTTACGCCGTACCTTCTGATAATCCTGACCGCTCCTTTCGCGGCGAATTTCGGCACCATTACGAGTTTCGCGCCGAAGCTGAGATAGGCGTGCATATTTATCGCCAGCCCGTAGCCGTGAAACAGCGGCAGAACCATAAACGCGACCTCGTTCCTCATATGCCCGAAGTCGAATGTCGTGAGGGCGTTTATCGCTATGACATTCAACGCATAATTGGTCAGCACGATGGTTTTCGATTCGCCGGTCGTGCCTCCGCTGTGCAAATAGGCGGCGACATCCCTGCCGCCCGTCGTAATCCTGACCTCGCCCCCGCGTCTGACGGTCGACGAGAAGCGCACGACTCTCGCGCCGTATCGTACGCGCGGCGTTTTTTCTTTCATCGCCTTATACGCTATACCCAGCTTGATGAGCGCGGACGCGTAGCCCGCCATACGGCAGATTATGACCGTAATGTCCGTGTCGGACAGCACAGCCTTATATTTATCATAAAAAATATCCGCCAAAAAAATAAATTTCGGCTTCGTCTTTTTTATTATGTTGAAAAGGCCGTATTCGCTTATCATAGGGTGAATCATATTTCCCACGGCTCCGCACTTGTTAACGGCGTAAAAGGCTATCGCCGCGTGCGGTATGTTCGGCAGACAGACGGCGACATTATCTCCCACCCGCACGGAATTCTTCCTCAAATAATGGGCGAGATTGTCTATGTTTCCCATAAAACTGCCATATTTCGTCTTCTTTCCGAAATATACTATCATCGTATCGTCCGGCTCTCGCGGCTCGCATTTCAGGAATTCATACATCGTCATATGAGCGGTCATAATTTTTTTCCTTTTTTTATTTTTTATTTCCGGGAATTTTTGCGTGGAAAACCTTTTGTAAACGAAAGATTCCTCCCCCTCCGCATATCATTCCCTCTATTCGTAAAACCAGTCCTTATAGTACGCGTTGTATTCTTTCCAGTTATTATTTTTATACGCGGAGATATTGGACGACCACGTAACGGTATCTGGCTTACCGCTATCTCCCGGGATAACGTTTTTCGTCGCGGCGATATATATGGAGAAATCCGCGTTATGCAAGCCGAAAATCAGCGTGTTCGCATTGAAAAACGTAACGGACGGCGGCGTCGCGGAGCGGAAATAGACGCGTTTAAGGTTCGCGTTGCCGTAAAACGCAAGCGCGTATATATTCGTCACCGACGCGGGGATAATAATTTCCTCTATGGCGCAGTCCGAAAACGCGAAATAGCCTATCCTTTTCAGATCCTCCGAAAGCGTAACCTCCGCGAGCGAGGAACACCCCAAAAACGCGTTGTCGCCTATCGCGGTCACGCTCGCGGGAATAACGACGGCTTGGAGATTTTCGGCGTAGGCAAACGCGTCGTGGCCTATCGAGAGCAACGTGGGAGCGACCCCCTCGAAATCGAAGTAGATCGCCGAAATTTTGGAATTCATAAACGCGCCCGAGGCGATTTTAAAAAGATGATTGGACGTAAGCGTTACGGAGCCGGTTTTGCCCGCGGGACATAGCGCGACCATTTCTTTTAGATAATCGTCGTTTTTATATAATATCCCCGCGTCGCCGCCCGATTGCGGCGTATAGTATACCGAGGACGCGGAGCCGCCCGTCACTATGATTTCCTCAAGCGTAAAGCATCCGTAAAACAGAGGAGTTTCGCCGTCCGCGCCGTTAAACCGATCGCCCAAATCCGTAACCGTGTTCGGGAAAGTTATCGAAACCAACCGGGCCATCTCGTAAAACGCCGTCGCCGCCGCAGTCGTGAGACTCTCTCCCATATCGAGACGAGTTATTCCCGTCCCCGAAAATACGAATTCGCCGACGGTCTCGAGCGCGGGCGAGACCGTCAATCGAACGAGCGCCGCGCAACCGTAAAACGCGTATTCCTTTATCTGCACGACCGAGTCGCCCATATCGAAAACGCTCAATGACGACGCGTTATAAAACGCCTGAATACCTATGACCAGCACGGAATTCGGGAGATATACGGCCGTAACCGCCGCGCAATTTTTGAACGAATTGTCCGCTATGGAATTTGTGCCCTCGTATACGCTCACAACGCCCGCGTACTTTTCCGGACAACGGTAGAGTAGCTTATCCCTATACAATATCCCGTTACGGCTCGTAAACGTACCCGAATTTTCCGCCGTATATATCGCCGTCAAACCCGACCCGCCGAATACGTCGCCCGACACCGTAGCGAGCGCGGCGGGCAGGGTTATTTCCACGAGCGACGGACAACCCGCGAACATCCCCTCGTTCAGCGTCTTTATACCCTTAAATTCCGCGTTCTCAAGTCTCTCGCAACCCGAAAACGCATACGCGCCTATCATAGACGCGCCCGTTACGTTTTTCGTGAGGATTACGCTCGCCGAGGTCAGCTTTTTGCAGTTCAAAAACACGAACGTGCCCGTCTCGAAGGACGCGGGCGCGGAGACAGACGAAAAGGACGTAAGCTCCGCGCAGTTCGCGAACGCGAACCGCCCTATATACTTCAGCGCGCCGTCCGCCGTGAACGACTTCAAAAACCTTTGCCCCTCGAACGCGGACTCCTCTATTCTCTGAACCGACGCGGGCGCGGTATAGCTCTCCGCGTTTTTCGCGCAGGGGTAGCTTATAAGCGAGACCCCGTTTTTGCCGTAAAGCACGCCGTCCGCCGTCAAGAACGCCGAATCCTCCGCCGCCGTAACGGATACGAGGTTGACGCAAAGCGCGAACGGATTACCGCTCCCCGAAAACGCCGTAAGCGAGGACGGCAGATAAACCGCCGTAACGTCGCTCCGCCCGTAAAACGCGCCCGCCGCTATCTCCGTAACGGGCAGTCCGTCTATATACGCCGGAACGTAGACCGCGCCCGTCGAAAACGCGGTCGTGACGCCCGTAATCCGCGCCGCAACCCCTCCCGAAATTGTTTCGTAGGAATAAAAGCCCGCCGACGTGTCCGCCGAAACGAATTCCGCGAGAAACTCGAACGTTTCCGTCCCGCCGCCCGTCAGCTCTATCAATTCGGCTACGCCGAACGTCGAAACGGGCGAGGACGAAAGAAATATATAACCGCCGCCGTTTTTCAGCGACAGGCTCTCCAAAATGTAATTTTCGGCGGGCGACGCGCTCACCGTAACCGCGTCGCCTACGAGGTAGCCCGCGCCGCCGTTATTATCGCCCGAAAGCTCCGCGCTTCCGCGCTCCGAAAACGGAGTTTCAACCGTTGCCGTATAGTATATGTACGAGAAACGCGCCTCGAATATCAGATTGCCGTACAGCGCGGTCTCGAAGCGCGGCTCGGCGGTATGGAGCGCGCCGTTCATATACCAGCCGTCGAATCTATAACCCGGTTCAATTTCCGCCTCGACCTCCGCGCTCTCGCCCTCCAAAAGCGTAAGCGTACCGCGCTCCTCGCCGTTGATTTTGACCGCGCCGCCGACCGGTCCCGGACCTATTTCGGCGCGGATATAAAGCCCTCTTTTGGTTTTCGCGGTATATTCCGCGTCGCCGCGCGCCGCGTCCGTTAAGGAAACCCCGCCCGAGAGCCTTTCGCCGCCCAAATACCAGCCTTCGAACACCCTGCCTTCGGGCACCGATACCGTCAGCGTGAACTCCGAGCCGTCAGCGTATTCGCCCGTACCCGACACGTATCCGTCCGGCACGACGTCGTTCGTAACGTAATCGCGCACCGACGCGTGAATCGAGTGCAATTTCTTGTATTTCGCGTACAACGTCATATCGCCACGCACCCGCGCGTCCTCGCCGTTCGGGTCGAATTTTACCGTAAACTCCGCGTCCTTATACCACGCGTCGAATACGTGTCCCTCCTTGACGGGGTTGGGCGGACTTACCGTCTCGCCCGGCTTGAACCCGACGACCGAATCCGGCGCGCCGTTGCCGTATACGAAAGTAACCCTGTAGGTTACTTCCTTCGCGGGATTGTCGAACAGCCAGCAACCGCTCAGCGCGAACGTCAGACAGACCGCCGATATTATTAACAAAATCGTAACAAACCGTTTTTTCATAGTTATCCTTTTTTTGTTTAAGGACTTACGCTTAGGAGAGAACCTTATTTGCGCGCAAAAAACTTTCCCGCGCGCGTTTTCAAAAGCCCCTTTAAACAGTATTTTCCGTAAGCATATCGGCGAAACGTTTCGCGGCGAATTTTATGGGCGTATTCGTAAGCGTTATGAGTCCTATGCCGCGCGGCGGAAGCGGTTCTTTCAGCGGAATCTCAAACAAACGTCCCTCGCGCAGGTCGTCCTCGACAAATTCCCTGACGACGCATCCTATCCCCAACCCCGCCTTGGCGAATTCGACAACCAATTCGTGGCTTGACAGCTCGAACGACGGCGTCATACGGATTTTTAGCTTATCGAAATACTCGTCTATAAGCATACGCGTGGTAGAGGTTCGCTCGATTACTATCAGCGGCAATTCCAAAAGCTCGGAATATTCGAGCGACGCGTTTACCCCGCCGAAAAATTTCCCGTCCGAGACGAACACGTCGTGGATTTTGAAGCATTCCGTGACGTTCATATCTTTAGCGTCGGTGGGCAGGTTGACGAATCCTATATCCGCTCTGCCGCTTCTAAGGAGGGACACCGTGTCCACGGTCGTGCGGTTCTTTATTTGAATGTTTATGTCCGGATGCTGTTTGTTGAAAGCGCATATATATTTTAATAGGAAATTTTTGCAGAGCGTGTCGTTCGCGCCTATCGTGAACGAACCGAATTCCAGATCCTTCAACTGCTTGAATTTATGCTCGGCGGTGTCGATAAGCTCCTGCGCCTTTTCTATATAGCCGAATATAATTTGCCCCTCGTAGGTTAAATCCATACCCTTGCTCGTCCGTATGAAAAGCGTGCCGCCTATCTGCTGCTCCAACTGCTTTATGGATTGACTGACCGCAGGCTGCGAAATAAACAGCTCGTGCGCCGCCCTCGTCAAAGAACCGCATTTCGCAACCGTGTAAAAAACCCTGTAAAGCTCCATATTTACAAGCATAAATCCAAATTCCCCTCGCGCGGACGCGATAAAATACGAACGGTACCGGGCACGGTCAAGCGCGCCTCCGCGAATAAAAATATCAGACGCGGCATGCTTCGGTGAAAAACGCGGTTGCAACGCGATAATTAAGACCGGTCGATATGATAGCGCGCCCCCGCAGATAAAAATATCCGCAAAGAATATATACGGCGCGGCGCGCTTTTTATCTATTATAAATCAAAGACCGAAAAAAATCAATAGCTTTGAGGCAAAACCTCAAGAAAAATAACGCGGAATACCGAAACGCCGGGCTCAGGACAATTTTTCATTATGATACGCGGCAAATTCCCGCCGCAAAACGAAGCGTCCCGTTTTGAAAAAGAGCTTTTCTCCGACTGTCGACGTCCTTTTCTTTTCCGATACTTTTTAAGAAAATCCGCTATATTCTTCCGAACGCGCTCCCATACGTCAAACGGATTTTCACCCAAAGCGTCGGAGCGGCTTGGCTTGCCATATTCTTTAATTCTTTCCCTATTAATAAGGGCGGTAATTATCGCGTTAAAGAGCGGCTGTAGTATTGCGTTCCGCATAACAAGGGTATCGTAGCAAAATAAGACGCAAGTATCGGTTTCCAATACGGAGACCCTAAAACGGACGCCGAAGCATTTTTGATACCGTCGAACTCTATATTCAAAGGTCCGTCCGTTCTTTCGAGTTATACAATGTTCCGGCAGTGGAAAAACAGGCGGTTCTAAATTTTCATGATAAAAAGCAGATGCCGGTATGGCGAAATCATAACGAATTTTTAGAACTCACAAAAAACAAAAACGAACGTCTCACCGACGGCGAACGCGCGGAGCCGGTTCGCGTTTGTTCCGAACGGCAGGACAATCCTTACGTTCACAAAAGGTTATTCCCTCCGCAATCTTGAAAAAATAGCTTTATACCCCTTTTTTATTATGATACGCGATGATTTTGTCCGTAAATCTCAGAACGGCTTCGAAGCCGTCGGCAAGCACGCCCTCGCCGAACCGTTCGGATTTATCGCGGAAAGTATGGTAATAATCGGTCGCGGTAGGGTTCTGCGCGGCAAGCGTTACGGTTTCGATCCCTTTCTTATGGAACGGCGTGGAGTCGCAACCGCCTATCGGGTTATATATTCTTTTAGGGTTAAGTCCCGCCTCCGCCATCGCCTCGAACGCCATATCGCACATATTTTTATCAAAGAACGACGTCTGCCAAATATCGCCCTGAACGACTTCGAAAAAGTCCTTATCCGCCACGGAATCTATGTTGACGACATAGGTTTTTCCGGGAATAAGCATATCGTCGTCTTCCTTACCGAAGTGCGCCTTGACATAGGCGAACGAACCCCTCAGCCCCGCCTCCTCGCTACCCATTCCCGCGAACACTATGCGCAAATTATCCGGAATTTTTTCGGGATGATCCTTATAATATCCCACGGTTTCGAGAGCGATTCCCAGACCCGAAAGATTGTCCATAGCTCCGGGCGACGCCTTCTCTTTTTTATAGGAAAGAAACGCCGCGAGCGGGAATATGCCGACCGCTAAAAATATCGGGATAACGACGAGTAAAGGATACTCGGAAAGCGAAAAACCGCCTATCGCCTTTACGCCCGTAACCGCCCAAAACGCCAGCGCGCAGACTATCCCCGTTACGGTCAGCGGTATCATTTTCGCGGGATTGCCGTACGCCGCGAGATTCCAATTCCAGCTTGTGTCTATATGCCCCGAGTAAACGATCGTAAAATCGTGCTTTCCGCTTCTCGCGGGCAATTCCGCGATTACGTTATTCGACGTCGATTTTTTGAAAAGAAAGTCGAACCACGTTTGATACCGGAATACCTGCGCGGCGGCGAAAATCCACATCAGCGTCATCAGCGCGAACGCGGCTATCCCGAACGCCGTATCGACCGCCGGAATAAGACTGAAAAAATAGAACGCCGCGGCGGTATACGACACAATACCGAGATACGGTATCGCTCCCACGCCCGAGCGCGGATGTATGACGAACTCTTCCTTTTTCGCGTCCAACCCCGTCCGGATCTTGACCTCCCTGACGAGCGCGTCCGCCGCCTTGCCCTCCTCCTCGCTGCCCGGCAAACGAGGACCGTGCTTCTCGAACTTCTTGATAAAAGCCATTACGCTTTTTCCCGCGTTTCCCTTGTAAGACGTATCCATAATAGTTCCGATCTCCTTATGTATTTTTTTTATTTTTTATTTCGCGGGGGAAAACCTTTTGTTCACAAAAGGTTTTCCCCGCGCCCATTTCCAAAAAACTTCAACTTTAATATTCCGTATATCCCGTATATTCGGTTTCCGACCATTTTTACGCCTTATAAACTCCGTTTTTCATAGGCTTTTACGTAATTTTTTTAGCAAAATCCGCAGTATAATACCGCCGTATTTTTTATGCCTTCAGTCGCATGTTCCGCGCGCTCTATAGCCGCCCAATAAACGCGACGGCTTAACGCGCGCCGCTCTTAAATAAAATAAATTATAAGGTTGCCGGAGTCTTTTGGAAAGAGACGCGGGGGGAAAGGCTTTTCCCGCGTAATACCACCTTCAAAAAAGGTTTCCTTCGCGCAAAGCCCATTTTCAAAAAAACCGACGAACAAGCCGCAAACCCTATTTTCCAAATAGAACACCTCTATTTTCCCGATTAACGACGGTAAAACCGCCGATTTAACGCATATATTCCGATAACTTATTATAAAAAATCGTCGGGGTCTTTTGGAAAGGAGCGCGGGGGAAAGTCTTTTCTCCCAAGAAAAGGTTTCCTCCGCGTAAATCCTTTTCAAAAAATAGTTTCCTACCCCCCTACACGGACAGCCAACCGTTTAAAAATCCGAGCGAGAGAGAGATAAGCCAAAGGAGCGAAAAGCCTACGATGAGAACGATTGCGGACGGCGGTAGCTTTTTAGGCTCGTCTTTGCCGAACAGGAACACCGTATTATCGTTATCCGCGCCGCCCAAGCCTCCGCCGAATTTATTCCGCGGATCGTATTTAGCGTTAAATTCCGATATGAGTTCTTTCGGGGAGGTTTTTCGGGCGATAAGCCTGAACGCGCCGGTAAAAACTCCCGCTATATCATACGCGGCCGTTTCGAAAAAACCTCTTTTAGCGCCGTCCGCGTTTGAAATTCCGTTTTCCTTATCGCAGAGGCGCGTAAAGGCTTTGAGCGACGGCACAAGCAGACAAAAGCCGACGACCGCCCAAACCGCGTACATAAGAACCAAAATACCGGGCGGCAACTCGCCGAACGGTATATAGCCCATAAAAAGACCTATGAAGTTATTGAGAAAATGTATTATTATGCCGTAGCCGATATGTCCGGTAACGACGGCAACGTAAGCCAGAATAAGACCCAAAAGAAATTGATGCACGGTTTGAAGCGGACTGCCGTGATAAAGCATAAAGACGAGGGACGAAAAGCACACCGCGAAAAAACTGCCGCGCCGGCGCGCGCCGTTCAGATACACGCCGCGAAAGAGCATCTCCTCGCCGAACGCCGGCAGTACGGCGACCGCGAGCAACATAGTGACGAAGCTACCCGCATTGTCCCCGCCGCCGATTTCCGTACCCGAGTACGAATATCCGAACAATGATAAAATATATACGAACAGCTCGGCGAAAGGCAGGAACAGTAAAATCGCGCCGACCGTAATGAGCGGCAGCAATGCGGCTTTCTTTAAGCCCGCCCCGCCGATTTCGCCGAAGCCGAAAGAAAACAGCTTGAAATAACTCACGCGTCTGAATACGCTTAAATAAAACGCCGCGCCCGCGAACAATAAAACCTGCGTGAGCGCAAGCAATAATACCGTCATACCCGCCGACCCCGCGACCGCGTCCACCGCGTCGCCGCCGACGCCGTTTCCCGCGGCAAGCGCTATAAGCATAGCTGTAAGCGACACGATAAGCGAACCCGCCACAGTCCCCGCAAAAGCGGTTATCGCCGCGACGTTACTCTCCCCGAAAGTCAACGTCTTTCTTTCCATATCCCTCGTTCTCCTTTTTTCGGTGTTTTCAACCCGTTTTTTCATTTTTTTCGGCGCTTTTTACGTTTTTTTCAATACGCTTTTCACCCGTCTTTTCGGTATTTTTCCGTCCGCTTTCCCGGTAATTTTTATCCGCTTTTCTTCGCGTTTTCCCGCAGTTTTCAAACCCGTTTTTTCCGCTTTCCCGATATATTTCCACTAGCTTTCAGATACTCTCCGTCGTTTTTTCAATACGTAAACAAGCCATAATCCGTCGCTTTATTTTTACGGCGCGTTCCTCTTAAAACGAGAGAATTTCCCCGCGCGCGCTCTGTTTCAGCACGCTTATCTTTATATCCGCGCCTTCCTCTATTCCGTATTTTTTTAAGCTCTTTGCAACGGTATCGAAAGCAAGCTCCGGCAGGTTATTTTCCTCGCTCAAATGAGCGAGGAAAACGTTCTTTGTGCGCGGAGAAACCGTAAGCCGCAAAAGCTCCGCCGCCGCCGAATTGCTTATATGACCGCCGCCGCCCGTTATGCGCCGTTTTAACCGCTCGGGATAGCGCCCGCGCAACAACATATTTTCGTCGTGATTCGCTTCGACGACCAAACAATCGGCGTCCGAAAGACCCCGTATCACGTCCTCGGATACACGGCCTATATCGGTCGCCACCGCGACCGTAACGCCGCCCGCCGTAAGCCTGAACCCCAAGGATCCCGCCGCGTCGTGCGGAACGAAGAACGGCGCGACGCACACGTCGGCGAAGCCGAACGCGGCGCCGTAAATGCGACGCAACGTTAATCCGCTTATTTTCCGTTCTATCGCGGCGGCGGCGGCGGCGTGCGCGAATACGGGAATACCGCTGTCCTTAAAGCCTGTCAGTCCGTTTATGTGATCGGCATGCTCGTGCGTTATCAGCACCCCCGAAACGTCGTGCAATCGCGCGCCTATGCCCGACAGCCGCGACCGTATTTCCGCAAAACTCAGCCCCGCGTCGATCAACAGCCCGGCTCCGTCGGTTTTTATGTATACGCAGTTACCTCTGCTGCCGCTCCCCAAGGGACATACCGTCATAGTTTATTTTTTGCCCTATCTTTGTCTTTTATTTGCAAAATCCGCACCGAAAATAGCCTTTTTCCCAAAAAGGCTTGCCGCGCGCTCCTTTTTTGAAAAATTTTGGCGCTATACCCGTCAAATTTTTAAATCGGACAACGCCGTATTTGAAAACGCCGTTTTAGAAAAACGGCGCGCGCGGTTTCTCATCCCGTTCAATGCCGTTAACAAGCGCGTAATACGGAAAAGGGCGGCGTTCGGCTTACGTAATCCCGATTCACAACGGCTATATTTAAGTATACTATTTTCCGACAAAAAAAGCAAGACCATTTTCACCGCAAAACGCGCTTAATAGCGTTGTTACATAAAATCCGGCAAGCCAAACGCCGAATATTTCCGTTTACGCGGGAAATTCGCGGAATTAAGCCGCGCGCGTTCGACGGAGTTCGCTTTTTCGGCTCCGCGTTTATCCGTTCATTTAACGGGACGGACGGTATTGTTTCTGCCGTAAATATTGTTGATTTCCGTAAAAAACCGACCGTCTATACGGCTCATATAATCCTCGGGCAGTCTGAACAGCCAATTCCCATCCGCTCTGCCCGGAAGATTCATCCGCGTATCGCCGCCGAACCCGCACATATCCTGAACGGGAATAACCGCGAGCGCGCTCACCGAGGCGATAAGCGTTCTTATAACGGCTTTGACCGACGTATTATCCTTGCCGCCTCTGCCCCAATCTCCGCCCGAAAAGCCGCAGTATCTCAGCGCGTATTCGCGCGCGCCGTCGTTAAGATTATACAGCCAGCCGAGAACCGTGTCGTTGTCGTGCGTGCCCGTATATGCGACGCTGTTTATTACGTAATTATACGGTATATGCTCGCTGTCGCCGCCGTAAAAACCGAACTGAAGCACGCGCATACCGGGATAACCCGTCCGATTCAAAAAATCGCGGACGCCGCCGTCGATAATTCCCAGGTCTTCCGCTATAATCGCGGCGTCTCCGAACCGCTTTTTTATCAATCCGAAAAGTTCCCGCCCCGGCGCTTTTTTCCATTCGCCGTTCGCCGCCGTCGCGCTGTCCGCGTTTACCGCGTAATAAGAATGAAAGCCTCTGAAATGGTCGATCCGGACGCAATCGTAGACGCTCAAAAGTCTGCCTACGCGCTTTATAAACCACGAATAGCCGTCCTTTTTCATCTCCTTAAAATCGTACAGCGGATTGTTCCAAAGCTGTCCGTTTTCGGAAAAATAATCCGGCGGCACGCCCGCCGTTTTTTTCATTTCGAGGTTTTTTCCGAGCTGAAAGTATTGAGGATTAAAAAACACGTCCGCGCTGTCGTAAGCGACGTAAATCGGCGAGTCGCCTATTATGTTCACGCCCAAGGAATTGACGTAAGATTTCAGGTTCTCCCACTGTTTCCAAAAAAGATACTGCTCGAACTTAAAAAACAGCGCGTATTTCGAGAGCGACTCGATCAGCTTTCCGTATGCGGGCTGTCTTTTGAACCTTATATCCTCGTCCCATTCCGCCCACGGCGCATCCGAATAGTGGCTTTTCAGAGCCATATACGCGGCGTAATCCTCTAGCCAAAAGGAGTTTTTCGCCTCGAAACCGGCTATGACCGCGGGTATTTTCTCCGCGTTCAGCTCGAACGCCCGCCTTAAAATCTGCCTTTTATTGAATTTGACGGTTTCGTACTCGACCGTATGCCGCTGTCCGCCGCGCATATACGGCGCGACGTCGCTAAACGTCAAAAAACCGTCCTCCACAAGTCCGTAGGGGTCTATGTAGAGATAGTTACCGGCATAGGCGCTAAAACTGTCGTACGGCGAATTATGAACGCCTACGGGGTTCAGCGGCAAAATCTGCCACCATCTGAAGCCCATTCCGAAAATGTCCTCGGCGAACCGCCTCGCATACGCCGAGAAATCCCCTATACCGAAATCGCCGGGAAGCGAGGAAATATTCGCCAATACGCCGCTCGACCTTATAAGCATGGCTAACTCCTTACGCGTGGGATCTATTCTATTTATTTCTCTTTTTTAAGGCTACGCGAATGCAACCCTTCCAAAAAACTTCGGTAATATTTCAAGGCGACTTCGCCTTATGACAAAAGCATTATTTTTCTTTTTTTTAAAGTATAACCTATTAATAGCGGTAATGTCAACTCTATTTTAAAAAAAATTCGCATATTGCCGTCGTTGTACGCCAAACGCGCCGGTAATGGTGCCGGCGCGTTTATTTTTTATTACAATCGGCTATCAGCGGAGCGGTAAAGTCGTACCGTATGCGTCGTTTTAAGGCTTGTTTCCGCGTTTTCGCGGTCGTTTAAAGCCTGAAAAATAGAAAAAACCCGTTTTACTTACTTAACTTGCGTTTTACGGGAAACGCGACAAACTTTTTGAACGGTCTCAAAGGTCAAAACCGAACGCAAAATACAAAGAATAAACGCGGATTGCTTTTTTTCCGCTCCGCGCTCGTTTTACGCCGTTTTTATTTTCGGCTGTTTTTACCATCTTTTTAAGCTTCCCGCTTTTTGACGGCTATACGCCCCGCAAAATCCGTACCGCTTTTTTGGCGGGTATACCCGTCCGAAACAGTACCGATTTTTGACGGCGATATATACTTCAAAAAGCGGCGCCGCTTCCGGATCGAACACGCCAATCCGGATTGCGCGTGAGAAGCGGAATATTCCGCCGCAGCCTCGAAACGTTTCATGCGACGCCGCCGATATTTATCGGGGCATGCAATAAATTCGGCGAAAAGAAAACGGGATATTTCGCCCCAAATTCCGTGTACCACGCCGGAATTTACCGTTTAGCGTGTCCGCTTTTATATAACCGCGCGTCCGGATATTTCTGTTCGCGCAAATCGTTTGACAAAAAACGAAAAATAATTTATGATTATAGCGTCCTTTAAAATCCGCTCAAATTTTCTCGAAAAACCGTTTATAAAACGTGAAAGTTCCGAATTTTTATGACAAAACAAACCCCGCCGGGCGTCATTTTTTATCGCGAAAATTCGGAATCTCCAAAAATGTTAAACGTTCAAGTTTTTTAAAAATAAGCGGGCGGGAGAACCTTTTATCCGTAAAAGACTTTCGTGTAAATCCCGCAAAAAAATACCTATAAACAAAAAGGAGCCGCTCGTTATGCTCGATTTGCGTTTTGTTACGGAAAACATAGATTACGTCAGAGACGCGCTCTCAAAGCGCAACGGAAAATATCCGATCGAGGAAATTGCCGCGCTTAACGAAGAGCGGCGGTCGCTTATCCGCGAAACCGAAAGGCTAAAAGCCAAAAAGAACGCCTCGTCCGATGAAATCGCGGCTTTGAAACGCCGAGAGGCGGATGCGTCCGCGCTAATCGCGGAGATGAAACTCGCCGGCGAGGAGATAAAGGAATTGGACGCGAAATTGAACGCCATTGAGAGCAAACTCGGGGAGCTGCTCTATTCCGTGCCGAATCTGCCCGCGCCGAACGTGCCCGCAGGCAAGGACGACAGGTACAACGTCGAGATAAGGCGCAGTTTAACTCCGCGCGTTTTCGGCTTCGAGCCTAAGCCGCATTGGGACATAGGAGAGGGACTTAACGTCCTCGACTGGCCGCGCGCCGCGAAGATTTCGGGCGCGAGATTTACGGTTTACAAGGGCGCGGGAGCGCGTTTGGAGCGCGCGGTCTGCAATCTTATGCTCGATACTCATACTCAAAACGGCTATACCGAAATATTTCCGCCCTTTATGGTCAACCGCGACAGCATGCTGGGCACCGGTCAGCTTCCGAAATTCGAGGAGGATATGTTCCGCGTCGAGGGCGCTAATTATTTCCTCATTCCGACGGCGGAGGTGCCCGTCACCAACCTGCACAGAAACGAAATACTCGGAGAGACGGAATTGCCCATAAAATACTGCGCTTATACCGCCTGTTTTCGGGCGGAGGCGGGTAGCGCGGGACGCGACACTCGCGGTCTCATAAGACAGCATCAATTCAACAAGGTCGAATTGGTAAAATTCGCGCGGCCGGACGACAGCTTCGGCGAATTGGAAACGCTGACGAACGACGCCGAAAGAATACTTCGTATTCTCGAAATCCCCTACCGCGTCGTGCTACTTTGTACGGGCGACACGGGCTTTTCCTCCTGCATGACATACGATATAGAGGTCTGGATGCCGAGCTATAACCGCTATGTGGAAATCAGCTCGTGCAGCAATTTCGGAGACTTTCAGGCGCGCCGCGCAAATATAAAATTCCGCGCCGCAAACGGCAAAACCGCCTACGTCCACACGCTGAACGGTAGCGGTCTCGCTATCGGCAGAACGACGGCGGCGATCTTGGAAAATTTCCAAAACGCGGACGGCGGCGTAACGATCCCCGACGCGCTTAGAAAATACACCGGCTTTTCAATCATAAAATAACGTCTTTTTTAAAATTGCTCGCGCGGCTTTTCAAGCCCTACGCGGGGAAAATCTTTTGTTAATAAAAGGTTTTTCTCGCGTCTTTTTTTTAAACTTTGTATTTTTATAATTTTACAAAAAAAAAAAACGGGCGGCGGCGTATCCGTATAAAACGCATTCCGTTCGTCCGCTCCCGCGGGCGGTTTAAACCGCGTGCAGTTTTTTGAAAGCTATAAATCCTCGTGATAAAAAACGGTACCGGCGGGGTAAAATCATTACGGCTTTTTCTCACAAAATCCGGCGCCGTCGGCTATAATTATCTCGGTTTTATAATTCTATCCGCTATCGATCTTTTTACCCGTCTTTCCGTTTTTTCAGTCTCAGCCGTCTTATTCATCCTCATAAAGACCGACCTTACCGGACATTCGCAAAACGCCCGTATAGTTTTCGCCAAAAATTCCAATTTTATCCTTACCCGGATAATAAGTAATGTCGAGCGGCGCGTAAGCGTCAAAATCGACATAAACTAAGCCTTCCTTATCGGAACCGTCGATTAATTTATGCGCCCCGCCAATTCCCGTCGGAAAGAATACGATATCTCCGCTCCGAACCTCATATTCCCCGCCTACGCTTACCGGCTCGCCCGTACCCGAGATAATATAAAAGGTCTTTTCGGCGTACCCGTGATAATGCAGGGGCAAAGCCGCTTTCTTCGGCGGAATACGCAAAAACGCGATATTAACTTTGAAACCGTCCTCGCCCCCGATAAATTTGTAACGGTCGTATTGATAAGCGTTCCCGCCGCCCCCGCTTTGCGGTTCGATATCGGTCATTCCGGATATTTTGATTTTTTTATTAGTTATCCGTCGGCTTTCCGCCATCAAAAGCCCGTCCTTTTACGGACGCGTTGACAAATCCGTCCGTACCGTTTTATTTTTTTCATTCAAGTTATTCAAAAGACCCGTTTCTCAATATCCCGTCTGCGCGCTTACGCACGGTTGCGCGGTTTAAAAGTTTGTCGGCCATATAATAACATACTTTCTCGCGTTTTTCAAGCGCATATCGAATTTTGTATATTTTTTCAAAAAATCACGCGCTAAGCCCATGCGTTAAGCCGAACCGAACGCGCGCGTTTTTTAACGACCGCGCCGATTCGCGGATTTTTTTTAGGAAAAGACGGAAAAAAACACGGGGGAAATAAAAAAATTTTTATTTTTTTCCTAAAAACTATTGACAAGCCTATACTATGTATTGTATAGTATTATAGTAATCCGTCGATAAGGGCTTTTTACGAAAATGCCTTTTTTGTTAAGCCTTATGACGGTCTTTTTGAAAAAGATCCCGCCCGGGTTTCTTTTTGAAAAAATTGAATGTTTTTGCGGTTTTGTTAAAACCGAGTCGCGCGGGTAAAAGCAAAAGCTCGCCATTTGTCCGCGAAAATCGTTTGTTTTCTAATTTAACGGAATTTTTTGGAATACGGCGGCGAGGAAAGCCTTTTGTTCCAAAAGGTCTCCGCCGCATAAGCCGTCTACTCATTTCAAAAATGATACTATGTATTATGTAGTTATTATAACGGAGCGCGCATTATGGATGCTCAATTAAAAAAAGGACTTCTCGACGCGTGTGTGCTGGCGGTCTTAAAAAAGGGAGAATCTTACGGTTATAAAATCATATCCGATTTGAAGGACATAATCGAAATCTCCGAATCGACGCTCTACCCCATTCTGAAACGACTGGAAGCGGGCGGCTTTTTGACTACGCGCACGCACCCCGAATTTGTCAGACTGAGAAAATATTACGCGATAACGAGAAGCGGTTTGCACCGGCTTGTAGATTACCGGGAGGATTGGTTCGAAATGAAATCAATCTACGAAAAAATATTCGACGGCGGCATATAACGGCATAAAATATTGCGGTAAATATCTGTCCGCAACGCGACGCGGCGGTATAAAAGCGCAAAAAAAAACAATACGGTGAAAATATCCGTTTACGGTATATGAATAGCAAAAAAAATAATACGGCGCGTAAAAACTCGGAGGATTTTATGAGGAAATCGGAATTTAAAAAAATATTGCTCGGCGGACTGAAAAAACTGCCCGCTTCCGAAAGGGCTAAGGCGTCGGAATTTTACGACGAGCTTTATCTTGACGGAACCGAGGCGGGGCTTTCCGAGGAGGACGTCGTCGCGCAATGGGGTCCGCCCGAGGAAGCCGCGCAAAAGATCTTAAACGACGGCGGCGCGTCGGACGACTATGAGCCGCAAAATTACGGAGAGAACGATTACGGATCCCAAGATTGCGCGGCGAACGGTTGCGGATCCAAAGATTACGAGTCCAGAAACCGCAAATCGAAAGCTGTAAATCAAAGGATTGCGAAATCTAAAAGCTACGGTTTTACGCGCCGAAAAATTACGAATACGGAGATTGCGGATCTGAAAAATCACGCCGAAAAAAACGGGTCCGCGGCGTTCGTCCCGCCTGCGGAAAAGCGGCGAAAAAGCATTTTTAAAAGCAAAACGTTCTGGACTATATATCTTGCGGGCTTTGTGATTACGGTTCCTTTGACCGCCGGACTTCTCGGCGCGGCAATAGGCATAGCCGCCGGACTTCTCGGCGCGGCAATAGGCATAGCCGCGGGGCTTCTCGGCGCGGCCGTCTCGCTTTTCGCGACCGCGCTCGGACTTATCGCGGGCGGCGTAGTCGGTATCGGCTACGGAATATTTTTCCTGTTTACCGACCCGGCCGTCGGCTTGCTCGTCGTCGGCGAGTCTATGCTCGTCTTAGGCTTCGGCATATTATGCTTTTTGCTCACGATCTCGGTATTCAAGGCCGTCAAAAGAGGTCTTAGCGGAAAAAAAAGAAAAAAAGAAACGGTTTTTTAAAAAAAAATACGTATGGAGAGCCTTTTGCCGGCAAAAGGCTTTTCCGCCCGTCCCCAAAAAACGTCGATTTTTCGTTTTACCGGCGGTTTTCGTTTGTGTGAGCGCGCCATAGAACTCCCGAAAAATTTTATTATGCTTTTGATTGAAAACCGCTCGTTTTTAACTGAAATTTAAGACAATTTAAACGAATAAAACATTACGCTTTTAATCGAAATTTAAGACAATTTAAACGGAGGAAATTATTATGACCGAAACTAAAAAGAATTCAAGCATTTTTAGAAGCAAGACGTTTTGGACTATATACCTTGCCGGCTTCGCGATTACGGTTCCTTTGACCGTCGGACTTCTCGGCGCGGGCGTCGGCATAGCCGCGGGGCTTCTCGGCGCGGTCGTCTCGCTTTTCGCGACCGCGCTCGGACTTATCGCGGGCGGCGCCGTCGGTATCGGCTGCGGTATATTCTTTCTGTTTGCCGACCCGGCCGTCGGCTTGCTCGTCGGCGGCGCGTCTATGCTCGTCTTGGGACTCGGTATATTATGCCTTTTGCCTATAAGCTATACATTCAAAGCCGTCAAAAGAGGTCTTAGCGGAAAGAAAAAAAGAATACGCGGGTGAAATCTTTTGCGAACTTATCGAGCCGCAACAATCGGGTTGCGGGGGACGCGTCCGTTTAAGCCGCCTCGCCGCGCGCTTAACTGCGCAATTTACAGGTTTGAATAACGCCTTAAAAAACGTTAAATTTTTTGGAAAGGAGCGCGGGGGAAACCTTTTGTTCGCAAAAAGGTTTCCCCTCCCGCATAAATCTCCGTTTCCCAAAAATGCAAAAAAAAATAAAAAAACAAAACTCGGAGGAATTCATTATGTCAAAGACAAAAAAATTCGCCTCGTTAGCGGCGGCTCTTATTATTTTAGGCGCGGTAATAACGGGCGTCTGCTTTTCGATTTTAAGAAGCCGTTCCGGCGTCATCGCGTTAAACCTGAAAGAAATGCGGTTCGACGAATTCGGCTCGCCGATAAAGAGCCTCGATATCGACGTCAAGGATAAAAATATCAAGCTGTTACATACAGAAGACGACGTTTTTTCCGTCGAATATTTCGATTATTACGGCAGTTCGCTGAGCGTCGGCTTTTCGGACGGTAAGCTGTCGATAAGGGAGGTTAAGAACGAATGGCTGATCGTCGACGGACTTTTCCGTCTCCTGTCGAACGGCGAAGAACGCGACGTATACGTATATCTTCCCGAGAGACTCACGGGCAATTTTAACATACGTATAACGAACGGCGATTTGACGGCGCGCGGCGTTAACGCGGACGGCGGTTTTACGGCGTCGCTCACGAACGGCAACGTTCATATAGCCGACGCGGCTTTCGGAAATACGGAAATTGATAATGTAAACGGCAATATAAAAATCCGCAATTTAAACACCGGCGGTCTGGCCGCAAAATCCGCAAACGGCAATCTCGATATCGACGGCGCGGTTATCGGCGGCGGCGACGGAGAGCGCAAGGCGGATATAAACAATACGAACGGCAATATATCGATAAAAAACCTCGCCGCAGGCAGCCTGAAAATCCGTTCCGTCAACGGACTGATAGACGCGTCGGCGATCGACGTAACGCATACCGACGTGTCGCTCGCTAACGGCACGGTTAAAATAACCTTTCCCGACGCCAAGTCAAATTATTCCGTATCTACCTCCGTCAACGCCGGATCCTCTAATGTCCCGACCGCGCCGAACCCAGGCGCGGAAAAGTCCGTTTCCGTCGGCGTAAAAGCCGGCAGCATTAAGCTGTATTTTAATTAGGCGCGCTCACGCAAACGAAAACGGAAGTTCCGGGTCCGGACGGTTTTCTTGTCTTTTAAGGCGTTTAAACGACGCGCGGTCACCGGCGTGCGGTGAAATAACTACGCCGAAAGGTAGCGAATAAGCGCAAAAAACGCGCCGTTCGCGCTTTACGCGAAAACGTATTCGCCGTATATAAAAAAAGTTGAAGTTTTTTTTGAAAAGGAGCGCGTAGGAAACCTTTTGTTTGCAAAAAAGTTTCCTACGTATAATTCCGATCTTAAAAAAACACGGGATTATATAATTACCTCGATTTTATAATTTCCCTCGTCTTTCAGCGGCGTTCCGTTTCCGCTCGATATGCGCAGTCCGTTCAAAAAAAAGCCCTTTTCGGTTCCCCGTCTTTTTATTTCGATATTGTAAACGCATCGTTTACGGCGGTATTCGACGGCGCAAAAATTCAACGCGGACGGCAGATTGGGTTTTATGACGAGACGGTTGCCTCGAAGCGTAATTCCAAGCATATCCTCCAAAATTACTCTGTACATAAGCCCCGCGCTACCCGTATACCAGCTCCACCCCATCTTCCCTTTCAGCGACACGTCGGCGGCGACGGCGTAGGGCTCGCCGAGGTATTGTTCGGGCTTTTCCGCCATAATTTCCGCAGGATTTATTAACTTTAAAATTTTATACGCGTCGTCGGCTCGTCCGCTTTTAAAGAGCGCGGAGATATACCACATCACGGCGTGCGTATATTGTCCGCCGTTTTCTCTGACTCCCGCGGGATAGGACGATATATATCCGTAAAATTTTTCGCCGTCGAAAGGAGGCGCAAGCAGCTTTACGATGCGGTTTTTTCCGTCCGTCAGACTCTCCGCCGCGTCCAGCGCCGCGTCGGTTTTGTCGGCCGGGGCGACGCCCGAAAGCGCCGCCCAGCTTTGACAAAGCAGGTCCGTGCGGCAATTCCTTGAAAAGCGTCCGCCTATCCATTCGCCGCCGTCCGTGAAGGCGCGTTTAAAGCGGTCGCCGTCGAAGGCGTGAAAATTCACGGCTTTTTTCAGACCCAGCTCGTCGCCGATATATTTTAAGCGGTTTTCAAATTTATGCGTTCCCCTGTATAACCGCAAAACCTCGTAGGCGAACATGGACAGCCAGACACTCTCGCCCTTACCCTCCTCGCCGATATTGTCGAGGGCGTCGTTCCAGTCGCCGGTACCTATAAGCGTCAAGCCGTGGACGCCGTATTTAAGCGCGCTCTCTATCGCCCTTTCGATATGAGCGGAGAGCGGCTCGGCGTATTCGGAAAATTCCGGATTTTCGAGGCGGCTGCGCTCGTGCTCGGAAAGCGGCGGCGAAACAAGATAAGGAATTTTCTCGTCAAGAATCTCCGAGTCCCCCGTCGCCGCGACGTAATTCAGGGCGCAATACGGCAAAAAGAGCTTATCGTCGGATATTTTCGTCCTTATTCCGAATTTCGGCGGATGCCACCAATGCATAACGCCGCCGTCCTCGTACTGCCGCGCCGCCGCAAGCAGAATATGCCGTTTAACGAGATCGGGGCGCGAGTGCAATAGAGCTAAAACGTCCTGCAATTGATCGCGGAAGCCTATCGCGCCGCCCGCCTGATAGAAGCCGCATCTGCCGTTCAGCCGCGACGAAACGACTTGGTACATTAGGCGGTGATTGAACATCGTATCGAGATATTTGTCGCCGGTGCTTATTTTGATTTTATTGAAATCCTCAAAATATTTAAGCGCGGCGGTTTTGTCCTCCTCCATAGTCTCCGGCTCGTAATCCTTCAAAAATTCCGCGTTTTCGGCAAGGGCGAAAAAGAATTTTTTAGTTTTGCCGGGTCTTAGGAAAAAGACGAACTTTGCCGCCAGCGCGGGATACGGCAAGGGCGCGCCGCCGTCTTCCGCGCGGCGCTCCGCGAGTATAAAGCCCGTGCGGTCGTTCATTTCAAGTTTATCCGCGACGGCGATTCCCCCGTAAGCTTTGAGTACGGCTGTTCGCAGGTTCGCGGCGTTTTTCACGTATACCGCGTCCTCCTCATAGGCATACGTCAGCGCATTTTTATTTTGTTTGTTGGAAAGCGCGGCGTCGATATCCAAAAAGAGGGTCATGCCGAGCGTCCCGTCCGATAAATTCTCTATACGCGTCTCAAACACTTTGACCTTGCCGTTCCTGACCATATATTCGGAGACCTCCGTTCGGCAGGTTTTAAAACGGTTATGAAATACCGTCATTCCGTTCATAATTTCTGCGCGTTCGCCGCCCGTATTGACGCGCGTTATTTTTTCGCCGTCCGAGAGAAATAGCCGTTCGGACGGCGGATCGGTAACGGGATCGCCGCTCATCGCGCTTACCTTGTTTTCGCGCGAGTTTCCGAAAAACGTAAAGCCGCCGCCGCGCGACGTAACTACGCAGCCGCCGCCGTCCAAAGCTATGACGTTGGAATAAGGCGCGACGGTGTTTTTCGAGCCGTCCGTGACGTATGTTCCGTCCGTAGTAAAATACCCCGCGCCGCTCGCGAACGCGAAGTTTTGTACCGCGTTATTTTTGCCGTTTTCCGCATAATTACACTCTCTTTTTTCGGTATAATTACACTCTCTTTTCGCCGCGTCGCTTACGGCGGTTCCGGCGTAATTATTTTCGTTATTTTCACCGTGATCGCGTATATTTTTTACCGTATTATTTTCGTTTTTTCCGTTGTTTTCCGCATAATTATTTTTCTCGTTTTCCACTCGGTTATATCCGTTTTCCGCTTTCCGTTCGGTCTCCGCATACGGCGCGGCTTCCCTCAAAATTCTTCCGCGTTTAAGATCTATTATTTCAACGCCGCCGTTGAAATAATCGTTCAAATTCAAAAGGCAGACTGACGCGAAAAATTCGTCCGCGCCGTTATCTCCGTCAAGCGATACGACCGCAGAAAAATCCTTTACGTAACGTTTTATAAGCCCTTTAAGGGGATTGTGATAAGGGTCGGCGCGCGGTTCGGATATAAGCAATCTAACCTTTATCCCCGCGTTTTTCATACGGTTAAATACACGCAGAACGGAAACCAGACGCGGTTCCTCCGCGTCGCTTCTATATTTGTAATACAATATGCCGTATTCGAAATTTACGGAGTACCGCACGTACGCCTCGCGGTACCCGCTTTCGCACACCGCGTTCAACTTGTCCGACGCTATCGGCAGCTCGACAATTCGCGGCAAAATATCCGTCAGCATCAGATTTTCCCTTTCGTCCAACGCCTCGCACACTCCGTCGGCAAAGTCCGCCGATTCGCTTATCAGTTTGTCGAAAACGGCGGTTTCGGCGCGTCTTATTGCGGCGTCCAAGCCGTCCGTATCGTCGGCGGCGGCTATAATCACGGAAAACTCTCTTTTTTCGCCCTTTTTCAGCGTAATTTCCGAGACAAAACCGAAGCACGGCTCCGTCATATCGCCTATGCTGTCAAAAGGATTTTCGGCGTATTCTATAACGGCGCGCGCGGATCCGCCGCAATCGGTAATACGGAAATTTTGTATGCGGTTAACGCTTGCGCCGATATTAAAAATTTTCTGATTTTCAGAGCCGCCGCCCGTATTACATTCTATAATTTTTTGATTTTTCAAGCCGCTTTCTTCGCCCGCGCCGCGCTCGGTCATTTTCGGATTTTTTAAATTGCCGCCGCCCCCTATGAAGTTATATCTGTTAAATTCCGGGCGCACATCCAGACCCTTTACGAGCATCGCGGCATAATATTCCGCACCCTCCTTATATATCCGTTTTCTCTTTACGACGAAATAATTTTCACGCTCCCGCTTTACGGTTATAAACATATTGTAAAAGGATTTGTGGCTCGTATAAGCGTCGTTGTCGCCGAGTACTATATCGCCGCCGAAAAAGCAAAGTCTTAGATTTTTGCGCGTCTCACCCTCCGAATTATCTATTACGAAGGCGTGTATTTCCCCGTTGAATCCCGCGGGTACGCGCACGGTATGCGAGCAATTTCCGCGCGCGTTTTTAAAGACGCATTTATCGCCGAAAAATTCGGTCTCGTAATCTCTGCGGTTGTCGAAAAGCGGCGCGAACGTCGGGCAATAAACGCCGCCGCCGTCAAGGTCGGTTATATACAAAAACTTTCCCGCCGTATCGGTAAGACTCTCGAATTCGCGGGTTATACGCGTCCCGTTAAACACCGAAAACGCCCTGCCCGAGTCATCGCAGGTCAGAGAATACGCGCCGTTCGAGAGTATGCAATACGCGGGAAACTCGCGCGGCGTTCCGCAAAAAAAGCTGTTCTTAGGAGTTTGTCCCCGCGTGGTGAAATCGTTTTTTTTGACCGATTTCACGGGTATTACAGTCAGATTTTTTTCCGCCAAAAGCTGTCTGCCCGAAGCGATTTTTTTATCGCGCATAAAGAGCGCGGAAATAATGCCGTCCGAAAGATAATTCGCGACGGAGCACATTATCATTCCCTGATGATGCGCCATATAAGATTCGACGGTCTTATTCTCCGAAAAATCTCTCGCCTCGAAAAAGCCGTACTCGCCCGTCATGCCGATTTTTTTCAGCCTCAAAAGATTTTTTTTCGCGCTTTTGGGAATATATTCCAGCGCGAGAAAGCTACTGTACGGCGAAATCACACATTCGCCGGGCTTAGCCCTAAGCGAGAGCGCGCTCACGCCGAACGCGCGGTATTGATATCTCATTCCGTCGTCGAATTTATAATACCCGCTTTCAGACAGCCCGAAAACGCCGCCGCATTTCACGCGCCTCTGTACGCGCGCCGCGTTCCGCGAGGAATTGTAAAGTAGAGAGCCTTTCGGCGCCCTCAAAAATATGTCCGCCATAAGATATTCAAACGCCGTGCCGCTCCACGAATACAGCGTGTTCCCGAGACATTTGGCGACCTTTCTGTTGAGCTTAAACCAGCATGACAGCGAATTCACGCTACCGATATAGGAGAGCAGGCGCGACTCGGACGCCAGCAGGTCGTAGTGAGCCGCGAAACGTTTTTCCGCAGCGTCGTAACCGATATAAAACAAATTGCGCTTGCCGTCGTACAGCGCGGAAAAATCCGCGCCTTCGGCAATATTCCGCGCCCTGATACAAAGCCCTCTTATCCTCTCCGCAAACGAATCCGGGCCGCTGTTATCCGATATATCGCACGCCGGTTTATCCTTAAATTTTTCCGCGAAAGACCCCTCGCCGCCTTTATTCGGTATGACGCGTCCGCCTCTGCCGCGTCCTAAAAAATCCTCGTAAATATCGGCGTGAACGTCCAAAAATTCCTTTACGGTTATCATCGCCGCGACAAAATTCGCGCTGTCCACGCTCGACACAAAGGCGGGCGGCAGGATTTTTCCGCTTTCCGTATCGTACCAATTATAGAGATGTCCGCGCCATTTTTCCAGTCCTTCCGCGGCGGCTATAATCCTCTCCAATTCGCGAAACGCGGACTTAAACGCATCCGCGTCGAAGCCCTCGCCCGCCGATAGGGCGTCCGTGCCCGCCGTCCCTCCCTTATTTTTATACAACGTCAAATAATACTTAGACACAACCGAGAGCGCGGAAAAGCCTATGTTCGTGGGCGAGGTGTTTTTTGACGCGCCGAGAAAAGGACGGCTTTGAACGTTGTCGCACACGAGCGGATTGTCCCTTAAATTGTCCCTGAAATAGCCGTATGTTTTTTCCGCGTATTCGAGCAAAAAATTCGCGTCGGTCTTATATTTTTTATCCGCGCCCCGCCGCTTTCCGCCGCGAATATTACCGAAAAACCAATGACCGCCCCGCGAATCCTTTACCGCTTCGGCGCGCCCTTCCCCGCGCGCGTCAATAAGAAATACGGCGGCGTATATCAAAGCGGCTATAGCTATCGCGACGCCGCCGTTCAGAGCAAAATCTAAAACCGCAACCGCCGAAAACGGCAAAAACGACGGAAGCAAATACCGGGGAATACTCCCCGATTTTTCGCGCTGCGCCTCGTAAAAGGTTTTCCATTCCAAAACCCTTTCCTGCCTGAAAAGCAGATTGTACGCGGTCGCGAGATACGCTGTAATTCCGCCGAGCGCGTAAAACGGGCTTTTTAGCAATTCGACGATATCCCGCGCCGCGATTGTGAAAGCCGATTTTAATTTATAAAGCGCGCGCGTATTCCCCGCGAAAAGCGCGAAAAGCGCGTTCAAGACCGTATTTAAAAACGCCGCGAAAAGGAGCGCGTAAAACGCCGCCGGCACGTTGAGAAAATACGCCGCCGCCGCGAGCGCGAGCGTAAAAAACGGATTCAAAACGTTCAGCGCATTGACGGCTATCACCGTCTTATAAAACGCGGATATTTTCAGCCTTACGCGCGCACCCGCCGCGTTTCTTACGGCGGGAATTAAAAACATAAGAAGCAATATGTCGCCCTTCGCCCAGCGCGCGCTCCTTGAAACGTCGCTCTGAAAATTTTTGGGCGCGTCCTCGAATACCACTATGCCGCTAGACGCGGTTTTCAGAACCGCGCCCTCGATAATGTCGTGACTTAACACGCGGTTTTCCGGCAACACGCCGTACAGCTTTTCATACAGCTTATCGGCGCGAACCGCACCCTTGCCCGTAAAAATATCGCATCCGAGCAGCTTGTCGAACAGCCCCGAATAATACGGATAGCTCTCGACTCCCGAATTTTCCTTGAAACGTCCGCCGTAAAGCGAATCCGCGCCGTATAAATTATACCTCGCGCCGAGCGTCAAAAGGTCGTAACGCGCGTTCAGAGGATGGCTTATCCTGTTTATCAGTCCGACGACGCTACCGGGCAACAGCTCGCTGTCGTCATCCAAAAGCACGAAGAACTTAACCGGAGCGCCGTCCGTTTTCTTTCCTCTTTTGATCAGCCTGAATCCGCCCGTTTCGCTCCCGCCATCCGCTATGAATTTCGATAGAGCCGCGATCGCGCCGCGCTTTCTTTCGTATCCCGAAAAACGTCCGAAGCTCCCCGTTCTCCCGCGCACGAAAAAGCTCAAATTGCCCCCGTACCCCTCGATGACATCCATAATCGGCGCGTCCTTTTCGTCGATCGGATTTTTCGCCGGCGGAAGGTCGATCAGAAGCGCGTATTCGATATGCTTGCCGCCGTTTGCCGCCGCCAGAATTTCCGCTTTTCTAATCGCCTCTTCCATTTGCGTTTCGGAGACTATATACTGCGAAATGACGACCATAGCGGCGTTTTGCTCCGCAACCTCCGAATAATCGTATCCGAAAACCGCGCGGTTCGGAACGAGCCTGCCGATCGCGGAATTTAACGCGCAAAAAGCCGTCCTCAAAAATACGGCGAAAAAAAGCGGCGCGGCGATATAAAAATAAATGGAATTTATAATTAAAACGGCGGCAAGCGTAAACGTTGCGGCAAGCGCGAATACGCCTAAAGAATACAGACGGCGTTTATTTTCACTCCGATCCCTCAAAATTGCGACGGCGCGGTTTTTTCTCACGGCGTCAAGAAGGTCCTTCGCGTAATAAAAAATCAATTCGCCGTAATAAATATCCGCGGCGGCGGCTTTTTTTATCAGCAGGTCAAAGAACGTCGTCTGACTCATACGTACTTTTTGGGATAGCGCGGCGACGCGTTTCAAATAGGCGGTTTTTGTCGCCGCGTCGCTACTGACATACACCGCGTCCGCCCTCATTTTTTCGTTCAGCTTGGAGAACGACAATACGGTCTCTCCGTCGAACGCGTCCTTTTCAAGGAGATAAGCGATAAGGGCGGCGGTATGCGCGTCGGACTCGGCGATTTCCGCCGCGAACACGTAATTTATATTTCCGTAATCTATACCGTTTTTTTCAAGAAAGGCTTTGACCTTTTCCTCCGGGCGACCGTTGTATAAAAAATACAAATAGCTTGCGGAGCGCAAAAATCGCCCGTCTATCTTCTTTTTTGCGGCGGCGCGGCGCGCTCTGTTCAGAAGTACGGAGCGCGCCGCCATTTTGCAAACCGCCCCGAACACCGCGTAGTTAAAGCCCTCCTTCAGAAGCAAAACTTCGTCCACGGAAAGAGAATTTATGTCGGCGTAATACCCGACGCCGTTTTTGACTCTCGCGGAATTCAGAGAATCCGCCGAAACGCTCACGATATGCTCCGCAAGGCGGACTATCACGGGCTTGCCCTCAACGGCGGGCAACCGCTTCAAACTCTTGAACCCGCCCGGCGCGTTTAATATATAATAATTATCGTAAATCCATTTTTCAAACTCGTAGACCTTTTCTTTCCGTTTGATTTTTCGGTCGATTATCCTATATGCCTTGCGTATTGCGCCGCCGCCGAAGGGCGAAAATCCGCCAGAACGGACCGCGCGGTTTTTAATTTCCGCGGCAAATGAAACGACGCTTTTTCTGAATTCGTCTTCGCCCACGGAAACTCCGATATTTCTTCCCGCGCGGTCTCCGCTTTTCTTGAGAAACGGTAAGGAAACGAGCAGCGCGGCGGCGCAAATCGGCACTACAATCCAAAACATAATAATAATCCCCGAAACGGCTTTTTGTTTCAAAGATTATTGACGGGAAGCGAAACAACTATACGTCGCCATACGCAAATACGGTGATTATATTGTAAAATTATAAGGATCTTTACGTGTTTACACGAATGAGCCGGATAGTGCTTTGTCATTTGAGTAGGTCGCCCGGTCGAGGTCGGCAATCATGTGGGGCGGTACTCTAAAGACCCGACAAATTTCCGCGAGCTGAAACTTGCGCGTTTCGAGAAACTGCGCCTCGTCGGGCGGTATCCCGATAGTGTGATATTTGATGCACTCCTCCAAAACAGCCACACGGTGCGAGCGCGCGCTCCCCTGAAACTGCGCGTTCCATGAGGTGCGTAGGCGTTCCGGGTCTTTGACCACGCCGGGCGTTTCCAGCACCCCGCCGGGGCGCGCGCCGTTAGAGAAAAACTTCGCGCCGTACTCCTCCGTGGCGAGCGTTAGCCCTATGGTCTGCTTCGCCTGCTGTATGGGTGACAAGCCGCATAGACCGTCGAGAGAAAAGCCGAGTATATGAAACACCTGCTTCGCCTTCAACTCCTCCGTTTTCCCGTCCTCGCTGTACGTGTAGACAACCTCGTCCTTGGCGTTACGCGATACCTTCGTAAATTGCGGCTTCATAAACCACAGCCCGCAGACATGTCCGCCCGATTTTTCAATCCGCGCGTATGCGTTACCCCACAATAGCAGACTCGCCAGCATAGCCTCGCGGAAGTTTAGCGAGGTGGTTTCTTCGTTAGCGAGGTCGTGCAGAACGCCGTATAACGGGTGGTCGCGCGCCCGCGTCCGAACGCCGTTTTGCTCGCGCATCAGGTGCAGCGGAAGGCTCGCGATACTCTCGGCAATGACCTTGACACAGGCGTACACCGCCGACGTTTTAAGCGCGCCCTCCTCCGTAACGTTGACCTCGGTCGGCGTTTCGTCAACGTCCGTGCCGCGTATAAAGTCCGCCAGCTTCTGGTTCATCACCGCGTCCGTATTCGGCGGCGCGGCGCGTTTTTCCTTTCTGAATAAGCCCATATGACCTCCTTTCCCCATGAAAAAACCGCCTCATTCGAAGCGGTCTTTGTCGGTTTTAGATTTTTCAATTTATCGCTTTGGCTCGTTAATCCCATGTTTCAAGCTCTATGCTCCACGCGCCAAGCGCGTCGTAATTCTGTAAGTATGTTAGCTTTTCAAGCGTGTTTTGTATCCTCTTCCAAACCTTGCTATCCGGGCGAAACCCCTTTGCGAGTTCCTCGTACCATTTTTGCGAGATTGGTAATTCGACGCGCGTTTCCGCAACCTCGTGTTCGCCGCGCAGCATTTTGTAGGTGATGCCGATTTTTCGTTGCTCGTTCGTGTCCGCATTTTCCGCAGCTCCAGCTAAATACTCGTTGCCGTCCTTATCCCCTGATTTCTATCGGCTCGATATACGTGCGAAGCAGCCACCGCTTGAAGCTCTCCAATGAAGCCGCGTTCCTTTCTATTGCTTGTAGATATGCTCGCCTCTACGGGTATGCGCGTGGGCGAGCTTGTGCGACTTAATCGCGAGGATATAGATTTTGCTAATCGTGAATGTGTCGTCTTTGGGAAAGGCGATAAACAACGGCGAGCATATTTCGATGCTCGAACTAAAATTCACCTCCAAAATTACCTTACTTCGCGTACCGATGAAAATCGCGCACTTTTTGTGTCGCTTTTAAGCCCGCACAACCGTTTAGAGATTAGCGGAGTAGAAATTCGTCTCCGCGAACTCGGAAAACGCCTAAATATCCAAAAAACCCATCCGCACAAGTTCCGCCGAACACTTGCAACGATGGCAATTGACAAAGGCATGCCCATTGAGCAGGTTCAAAAGCTCCTTGGACACGCCAAAATCGACGCTACACTGCAATATGCGATGGTGAATGAAAGTAATGTTAAGATTTCTCATAAAAAATACATCGGTTAAGGGTTTCAAATCCCAATTTATCGAAATGTTCGGCGACGGCAATTTTGAAGTTGTCACGGTTGGCGATACCTTCAAAACAACCTCAGGTGGTACACCATCAAGCAAGGTTTTAGAATATTACGAAGGCGGCTCCATTCCTTGGCTTACGAGCGGCGAGGTAAATCAAGGTGTAATAAAAAGCGTCATAGGTCGTATTACCGAGGACGGCTTAAAGAACTCATCCGCCAAGATTGTGCCGTCTAATAGCGTTGTTGTTGCAATGTATGGCGCAATTGCGGGTAAGGTTGGCTTGCTTAAGATTAGTTCAACAACTAATCAAGCTGTCTGCACCATATTACCCCCACAAGTATATGCCTAAACACATAACTACGCTTACGCAAAACGGCAGGCAACCGCCCGCCGCTTTCTGATAAGGTTTCCCTACCTATTACTCGCCATATAAATACACCCGCTCGCTCTCGCCACACCCACCGTGGCTTAAACGGAATAGCCCTCAAAATCGTATTGTAAATTTGTGTATCAATCGAGGCTGTGTTGCGTAAAGTTAAGAGGGTTCTGTCCCTTACCGAATTCTTTTAAGGCAGGTCTCTTTTATGTTCTACGTAGGTATCGACATCGCTAAGCATTTCCACCAGGCCGCCGTTCTCGGCTCTGACGGCAAAACTCTTTGCAAGCCTTTCTCTTTCCCTAACACCGCCGACGGCCGTCAAAAAATCATTGACGTTCTTGACGCCCGCTCCGTCCCGATCACCGATTGCACGGTTGCCATGGAAGCCACCGGGCAATATTGGTTGTCGGTTTACTCCTTCTTCTCGGAGCTCGGTTTTGACGTCAAGGTTATCAATCCCATTCAAACCGACAGCTTCCGCAACCTCAATATCCGCAAGTGCAAAAACGACGTCGTCGATTCGGTAAATATCGCCGAACTTGTGCGCTTCGGCAAATATTCAAATTGCGCAGTCCACGAAGAAAGCGTTTTCGCTCTCAAAAATTTAAGCCGCTTCCGCCTTTACCTTACCGATCCCTGCGCCGATTTGAAGAAAAAAGCCATCTGCCTGCTCGATCAGGTTTTTCCGGAATACGCCGACCCGTTCTCCGACACTTTCGGGCTTACAAGCCGCGAATTATTGCTCAAATTCTCGACTCCGGAAGAGTTTTTAGCCGTTTCTACCGTAAAACTCGCCAACCTTATCTCAAAAGCCAGTCGCGGCAGGCTCGGCAAAATCAAAGCCGAGCAGGTCAAGCAAGCCGCACAAAATTCATTCGGGGTGACGTTTGCCGTCAAAAGCTTCTCCTTTCAACTGAAACTGATTTTAGAGCAAATCAATTTCACCGAACAACAAATTGCCGACCTCGAAGCCCAACTTTCCGACCTTCTTAACCAAACCGCCGCCGCCGTCATTACAAGCATTACCGGCATAGGGACGATTTTAGCCGCGACTATCATCGGCGAAATCGGCGACATAAACAGGTTCGATTCACCGAAAAAACTGCTTGCATATTCGGGGCTTGACGCTTCGGTCGTTCAATCGGGACAATTTGTCGGCTCCAACTCGAAGGTCTCTAAACGCGGCTCGCCTTACCTTAGACGCGCTATTTATCTCGCCGCAAACGTCGCCGCTTTCAAGGACCAAGCCCTCTCGCTTTTTTATCAAAAGAAAATATCGCAAGGCAAGCACCACAAGCAAGCCGTTATCGCCGTCGCGCACAAACCTGTCAACATTATCCGGGCGGTCCGGCGCACAAATGCGCTCTACGTTCCGCGTGTGAACAACTGATTTTTACACCTCTTTTCGCCTTTAAATCCGCATATTTTATCGCTTTTTGCTAAGACGTCGTTGCTTTCCGATTGCCGGAATGATAAGGCTACGCCGCGAAGCGATCCTAATTCCCGTCAACTTTTTACAAATGGTGACGGCACTTTTGGGCTACCGTTTTCCTTGCCTCCTCACTACCTGCAAAATCAGTGCGCTAAACCAAATTTCTTTCTTTTTTTCCTTGATTTTCGCTTGACTTTTCATAGCCGGTCTAATCTTTGATTATGCGTGCGGATTTTAGGACGGGTTTAATAAATCGTCAAGCTCGTTTAATGCCGTTCCGCAAAGCTCGCTTTTCCGAATCCCGCGAAGTTTTTTTTATCCAATTGTAAACGCCGGCTTTGCTCACACCCGAAACCCTGCCGATTTTGCGGTCTTTCGCGTCCGCGCAAAGCGTTTTTATAGCGTTCCGCCGCAATTCTTCGGCGTAAG
>JAISOS010000045.1 GCA_031275485.1 Clostridiales bacterium
ACAACATCACGGCGGCGGCGCGTAAGTACGACAACGCGTGGGAAGCCAAGGTCTTAACCAACGACAGAACCTTTAAGACCCTCGTAGACCCCGTAGACATTATTCAGGGCAATATGACCGCGACCATCGCGAACATCACAAGGGTTTTCAACGAAACGCAGAAATTCCCCGAGATGAACGCCTATCTCGTGTCCAAGGTTTTTGCCGACTGGACGGCGAACGGCGGCGCAGAGGACATGGACGCATTATATAAGCGAAAAACGAGTTCCCGTCGAGCGAAAAACCGTTTGCTTTGAAAACGTTTGAACAAATACCGCAGACACCGCCAAATTTGCGGATTTTTTGTAAAAAAACGCGTTTGTCCGAATAAATTTATTATCGGAGATTGACAAAAGCGTTTTTGTGTGTTAAACTAAATATATACTAAGATGGCGAATTATTCAAATGGGCGGCTTTATGAAAAGCGAACGGATTTTTAAGGCTTATTATACCGCTTACGGCTATTATTACTATTATAGCCGGCGTTTTGTTATGCGGTAATTTGCCTGAAATTCTAAAGAATTGTCAAGGGAATGAAAGACCGCATAAAAAATTCGCGGTCTTTTTTCAATAAACCTCTTGCAAAACCCGGAATATGAGGCGCGAAAGCGTTCACAAATAATTCGTAATTTTGGCGGGAAATTGTCGGAGTCATTAAAGATAATTCCGGCAAAAAACACTTTGTTTCACGGCTGAATTAAACTGCCGCTATACGGAAATTATCCCGGTTTCGAAAGAAAGCTATCGGGGAATTTATAATAAAACGGGAAATGTGAAAACGGAGAAATAAAAAAATAAAAAACGAATAAATAAAGGCAAAAAAATAAATAGATAAAATTAAGCGAAAAAATAAACAAACCGGAGGACGGGAGATATGATTTTAGTAATAAAAAACGAAAAGAAAAACGAATTGGGCAAGTTAGTCGCGTGGATCAAAAAACAAGGCTTGGACGTGCATACGAGCGAGGGCGCGAACGCGACGGTAGTCGGGCTTATCGGCGACGTTTCGAGAATCGATATAGACCTTATAGCGTCCTTGGAGGCGGTGGATTCCGTCAAACGCATTTCCGAGCCGTACAAAAAGGCAAATATAAAATTTCATCCCGACGACACAGTCGTCGACGTCGGCGGCGTCAAAATCGGCGGCGGCGGATTCGTCTTTATCGCGGGACCCTGCTCGGTCGAGAGCGAGGAACAGATTATCGGCGTTGCCGAGGCGGTCAAAAAATCGGGCGCGCAATTGCTGCGCGGCGGCGCGTTCAAGCCGCGAACTTCGCCTTACGCCTTTCAGGGTATGGGCGAGGACGGTATTCGGCTGCTGCTCCAAGCCAAAAAGGCGACGGGGCTGGGTATCGTGACGGAGATTATGAACGTCAATCAATTGCCTCTCTTTTGCGACGTTGACGTCATTCAAATCGGCGCGCGCAATATGCAAAACTTTGATCTTTTAAAAGAGGTGGGACAGTCCGATAAGCCCGTGCTTTTAAAACGAGGGCTTGCTAACACGGTGGAGGAATGGCTTATGAGCGCGGAGTATATTATGTCTAAAGGCAATTGGCGAGTCATACTCTGCGAGCGCGGAATAAGAACCTTCGAGCATTACACGCGGAATACTCTGGATGTCTCGGCGATCCCGCTTCTGAACGAGCTGACGCATCTCCCCGTTATCGCCGATCCAAGCCACGCTTCCGGTTTGTCGAGGCTGGTCTTGCCGCTCAGTCTGGCGGCGGCGGCGGCGGGTGCCGACGGACTTATGATAGAGGTTCATAACGACCCCGAAAAAGCGCTGTGCGACGGCGCGCAAAGTATAAAGCCCGAACAGTTCGACGCGTTGGCTAATAAGGTGCGCGGAATCTTGCCGTGTGTAAAATGAAAATTTACGCGGGAGAAACCTTTTGTTTACAAAAGGTTTCTCCCGCGCGCCCTTCCGAAAAGCTTTAACGTTTTTTGAGGTTTCATACAAACAAACGGAAAAATGCGGCTAAGTTTTTTTGGAGAATAAAAAAGCGCGACCGCGCGTCTCTTTCAAAAAAATTTTCAACCTGAAAAACGGCTTAAAGCATAATTAAAAAACGCGGCGTTAAAGCGTGAAAACGCACAGCGGAAACGATAAAAACACGCGTTGAGGTTTTTTGAAAATTTGCGCGGGGAAAGCCTTTCGCGAATAAAAGGTTTTCCCACGCGCAACTTACGGCTTAAAAAAGAAAGCGGGAGAATTTATTTATGAACGTGGGTATAATCGGATTGGGGTTAATCGGCGGGAGTCTTGGCAGAGCGGTTAAGGCAAAGACGGAGCACAGAGTGTTCGGTATGGATATAAATCCCGACGCGGAGGAAAAGGCGCTGTTATTGAACGCGATCGACAGGACGCTCTCCGATGAGGAATACGGCGAACTGGATATATTGATATACGCCGTTACGCCAAGGATATTTGCGGGCGCGAACGATACAAACGGCGCAAGCGGCGGGAACGGCACGAAAGGCGCGGACGGAGTGCGGGCGGCGGCGGGCAGATTGAAAGACGGAGCGGTAATTCTCGACGTCGCGGGAACGAAAGCCGTGATAACCGCCGAAATGAAAAAATTGACGAAAGAATACCCGACGTTGGAATTCGTCGCGGCGCACCCTATGGCGGGCAGGGAATTTTCGGGCGTCAATTATTCGTCGCCCTCGTTATTCGAGCGCGCGTCGATTTTGCTCGTGCCCGTAAAAGCCGAATTGGACACGCTCGCCGCTCTGAAAAAGTTTTTCGTCGGCATAGGCTTTGATTGCGTGCGCTTTACGACCTCGGAGGAGCACGATCGGATAATCGCCTATACCTCGCAGCTGCCGCACGTCTTGTCCTCGTGCTATATCGGTAGCCCTACCGCCGAATTCCATTACGGTTTTTCGGCGGGATCGTTCCGCGACCTTTCGCGGGTCGCGAGAATGAACGCGGAAATGTGGACGGAACTATTTACGGAAAATAAAGAAAATTTGTTGTTCGAACTGGACGGTATGCTTGCGCGGTTAAAAGAAATGCGCGACCGTATCGCCCGCTCCGATACGGACGGTTTGAAAGAACTGCTCTCGTCGAACAGCGCGAAAAAGGAAGCCTTAGACAAGGCGGGCAGGGCGTGGAAAAAGAAAAATAAGGAATAAAGATTAAGACGCGAGGAGTAATAAATACGGATAACGGCCGCGCGCTTTTTTTCGGCGTATATCAATATGTCCGTATGAGTAAAAATCGCCGCGGGAGGGTTTTCGTTAGCGTTTATATGCGGTAATAGCCGCCGCGAAGCTTTTTCCGCCGCCGTCATTGACGGCTTGCTCGATTTAAATTTTTATGTAAAATATAAATAAAAAAAGCGCATTTTTTATTGACAAGCGGCATAAAATAATATATAATAAATAAAAAATCGGCGGATACCGCGCGGGTTGCCGCAAGGCGTTCTTTTCAACGGACGCCGCGCGGATTTTCGCGGGAATTTATTGACGGATATTATACTGCGAAAGCCGTTGCGGAGCGGTTTTTCGGGTTTATTCGCGCGGAAACGATTTTCGCGAGCGCGGTACGCGGCGGTCGCGTTTTTGAACCGTACCGCAAGCGCTTCTCCCGCCGCGCGAAACGCGGTCGCGAAAGGTTTTGCTTATTTTTTGCGTACAGCCGCTTGCGAACGGTATTGAACCGACGGGGAAACCGCCGCGCCGTCTTTAAAAAGACGGCGTTTTCAAATTAGGGTGTATTCGCGCAAGCGAAAGCGGGTAGGATTTCAGGCGTTTTTGGCAATGCGCGTCGCCGTGCGGGAAAAAACGACGCCGATCGATTCGAAAGGCTTAACGAGTATAAATAAATTGATAAGTTTTTTTGAAAAGAGCGCGGGAAGATCTTTTGTTCTTAAAAGGTTTTCATACGTCGCGCGCCGTATCGCGGCGGCGTGTATTTTTTCCGGCAGGCTTATGGAGCTTTCTTTTCAATAACCGAGAGGCTTTCCGGAAGGGAAAATTTTCTAAAAAATCCGCCCGCGTTAATTATGCGGACGCCGTTTTAAAACGATAAATTTAATTCATTCAATGCGAGATGACTTATCGGACGTCTTTTTTCTTTGACCGTTTACGTGGCGGTTCGGGAATAAATTTATAATAATGAGGGGGAATAATTGCCATTATGGGAAAGGAAATTTTATTGACTAAGGAAGGCTACGAAAAATTGCAGGAGAGGCTCGGGTATCTTCAAACCGTCGCCAGACAGGAGGTTTCGGAAAAAATTAAAACCGCGCGGGAATTCGGCGATTTGTCCGAGAACGCCGAATACGACGCCGCGAAGGAGGAGCAGGTTCATATCGAAAACGAAATTAAAGAAATCAACGAGAAGCTTCTCGCCGCCGTACTTATAGACGAGAGCGCGGTGGATACGAAAGTCGTGTCCTTGGGCTGCACCGTAAAGATACAGGATTTGGAATTCGACGAGAAACTGGAGTTCAAAATCGTCGGAAGTACGGAGGCCGATTCGTCGCAAAATAAAATCAGCAACGAATCGCCGATCGCGCAGGCGATTATCGGTAAAAAAAAGGGCGCGGTTTGCGACGTCGTTACGCCCGGCGGCGGGATGAAAGTGAAGATATTGAGCATCAATCTTTGACAATTTTCAGCGACGCCTCGGCGCGTCCCGTTTTATCGGGGAACGAAAGTCGAGGCGCGGAGCGCGTTAGACGCTTACGGTTTTTGACGGCGTAAAGCGAAGAGTTCCGCTTTGCGGCGGATACGCGAAAGAGCGCGCGTCAAAGCCTCGATATTATAATTATAATCCGCCGTTCGGAATACCGGGCCGGCGGATTGCTTTTTATAGTCTTACAGTATAAAGTAACGGAATAAAAACGGAATAAAAACGGCGTAAAAACGGCGTAAAAACGGCGGAAAAAACGGCGCGGAAACAGTGAAAAAACAATGGGGGAAATAACGTAAAAAAGGCGGCAAAACAACGAAAGAATAGCGGAAAAGCGGTGTGAAAACGGCGTAGAAATAGCTGAAAAGCAACTTAAAAACAATATAAAAAGCAATTTAAAATAATATGAAAACGGCATAAAATAGCGGAAAAACGGTGTATAAACGGTATAACGTGATGAAAAAACAACGCAAAAACGGCGCGCGGCAATATATAAAAAACAACCTGAAAAAAATACATAAAAAATACATAAAAATAATGTAAAATAACGTTGAAAGTAAATAAAAAACGCGCGGCGGACGCCGGGTAAACGATAAAATAAAAATGTAAAAAACACGCGGGAAATACGGAATAGACGATAAAATAAAAATGTAGAAAACGGCGCGGTAAATACGGAATAAAACGCGCGGCGGCACGGCAAATTTAAGGAGGTTTCGGTCTTATGGAAGCAAGCCGCAGAAACGTTCTTTTTGACAATTTCAGAGGCATTTTGGTGTTCGTATTCGTGATGCTCGCGGTTCTCGGGGGAATCTTCCGCGCCGACGTTCCCGAATGGATTTTTTCTCACGCGCTGGGAAGATCCCTGGGACCTTTTGGCAGTCCGTTCACGCCGGTCGATCTCGGAATGATTTTCTTCTATTTTGTCGGAGGAATGACCGCCGTTCCCGCGTTCAAGAGGCGCGCGGCGAGCCTCGGCAAAAACCAAGCGTTAAAACGCCTTTTTATACGCAATATCGGGCTGATAGGCATAGGCGCGGTTATGTATCTCGTCGCGGGCATCGTCAACAAAAGTCCCGAGCCGGGCGCGTGGGGACCTCTGCACTCCATAGGCTTTACGGGGCTTATCGTTATGTTCTTTCTCAATCTGAAGCCTAAATGGCGCGCTCTCGCGGGCGTCGCTTTGACTGCCGTTCACGATATTTTTCCCGGTTTTATGTATACATACCTCTGCACGCCGAATTTCGGCGCGGACGGCGGTTTCGCGATTTGCGTCATTTACGCGGGCTTTTTTCTTATAACGACGGTTCTGTTCGATTTGTATGAAAAGGGTTTCGGATATTTCCTTTTGGGACTGCTTCCGATATTCGCCTACGCCGCGGTTGTATACGGCTTCGGCATTATCCCGCCGTCCTACCATCCGTACAACGCGACGTTTTTCGCCGTTACATACTGCGTCGTCGCGCTGCTGTTTATACTGATAAAGGTCGTTTCCGAAGCCGTTACCCGCGTACTCGAAAAGCGAATTTTGAAACGTAAGGTAAGCGGGCTCATTCCGCTTATAGGGCGTATGGGGCGCAATCTTTTATTCTATTTTATAGCGAGATACCCTATCGCGCTGTTGTTTCAAATACTCTATTCGTCGCTGTTCGTCCGCATGGGCGCGGTCGCAGGAGGTATTGCCGTTACCGCGCTCTCGATAGCGCTGCTGTACGGCGTGGAAATCTTTTTCAAAAAGAAAAATATAATAATAAAACTGTAAAGGATTTTGTTCTTTTTTTTAATTTACGCTGGGAGAACTTTTAAGAAAAGGCTTTCCTCCGCGTTCTTTTTCTAATAAGAACTCCGGTCTTTTAAGGCGCGCGTTCACGTAAACGAAAACGGGTAATTTCAGGCGGTTTCCGCGTCTTTCGAGGTATTTTTAATGTGCGCGGCGCGCTTTACGCCGCGCGGGAAAAGCGCCGGCGAAAAGGGGTGAATAAGCGCAAAAAACGCGCCGTTCGCGCTTTGCGCGGGATCGCTACGGGCATAAGAAACGGCGACGGTCTTTCCGCGGTTTTCGCCGTTTTTTTTACGACGCGAAGTTACCTCGCAACCGGCGGTATAACGACGCTTGGCTTGCCGGATTTTACATGGCGACGCTTATTAAGCGCGGCGGGGTCGCTTTTTCCGTTTACTTTTATGCGGGGCGGCGCTATTAAGCGCGTCCGCGCCGTTTTTCCCGTTTATTTATTCTATTTTTACTTTTTCCCCTTTATTTTTTACATAACAACGCTATTAAGCATATTCGTTTGCCTTTTTTCTGTTTATTTTTATTCGCGTTTATGGTATAATAATGCCGTCGGTTTTAATATTATCGGTCGGTTTGCCGACGATTAATTCAAAATGAATTAATATTTATATAATATCATTTATATGAAGTACGCATAACGCGCCTATGTGCGGCGATTACGCTTTTCACGGAACGTTATGCGGTAAAATAGAGAATAAAATAAAAACAAAAAAAACGGAGTGACATGTTAGATATTCTTTTTAAATCCGACGGCTCGCCGCGGGATACGTTTATCGAACTCGCAGGGTATCTTTTCGCTCTGATTGTCGGCTTTATGATGCACGAATTGGCGCACGGCTACGTCGCTAAATGGAACGGCGACGACACCGCGAAGCTCGCGGGGCGGCTGACCTTTAATCCCTTGAAGCACCTCGATTTGTTGGGCACGGTTTGTCTTTTGCTGTTCGGGTTCGGCTGGGCGAAGCCCGTGCCGATCAACACGCGGAATTTCAGACATTTTCGGCGCGGATTTTTTGCCGTCGCGATAGCGGGCGTGACTATGAATCTTATTCTCGCGCTGTTTTTTACGGGCGCGTACCATTTGCGGTCTTTCGCCGAGCCCGCGCTTACGGCTACGGAGCTCGGGGCGACGATAGCCTATTTGTTATACGCGTTTACGTATTACAGCATATTCGTAAATCTTATGCTTATGATTTTCAATTTGATGCCCGTGGCGCCGCTCGACGGTTTTAGAGTGCTGGAGGCGTTAGGCGAGGGCAAGAGCCGCATTATAGACAAATATATCGATTTTATGAGACGTTACGGCTTCATGACGATTATAATCATAATCGCGTTTAACAATTTAGGGTTGTTCAGCGCGATAATAGGTTGGTTCGCCGATATTTTGGGTATAAAGTAAGGGCAGTAAAAAGCGTATCTCATGAAGTTTTTGGGAAAGGAACGCCGAAAACGGCGTAACGGTATCGGCCGATAATAAGGGCGAAAAAGGCGATAGGGGTAGAAAAAGGCACATATCATTGAAGTTTTTTGGAAAGGGGTGCGGGGAAACCTTTTGTTCACAAAAGGTTTCCCCCCGCGTAAAGCTCCGTTTTTTCAAAAAAAGGAATTTTGCTAATGGATGAGAATATAAACGCGCCGAATTGTGAAAACGACGGGGCGCGAAATTCCGCCGCCGTCGGTTTTTTGCATTCCGGCTTTCGGCACGAATTTAAATTGAGGACTTTCGAGGGTCCGCTCGACCTGCTTTTGAGTCTTATAAGAGAGGCGAAAATCGACATAAAAGATATATTCGTGTCCGAAATTACGAATCAGTATATCGAATACGTGGCGGGAATGGACTTCCTCGACCTCGATTACGCGGGCGATTTTATAGAAATGGCGGCGGCGCTACTCGAAATCAAATCGAAAAAATTGCTGCCGAAGGTCGAAAAGGAGAAAAACGAGGAGGACGTCCGGGACGAGGATTGGCTGATACGGCAGCTGGAGGAATACAAGCTGTTTAAGGACGCCGCCGAAACGCTTAGGACGCTCGAGATTACGGGCGCGTTCTACCGCGAACCCGATTATGACGAAAACGACTTCAAAACCGTATTCAAAAATTTTTCGACGGAAAAGCTGATAGAGGCGTTCGCCGCCGTCCTGCACAGGAGCGGCAGGCGCGATACGGAAAATATCACGCGCAAAATAGTTAAGGAACGTTTCACCGTGGCGAACCGCGTCATTTTTATAGCGCGGCTGCTCCGCGAACGCGGGAGGATCGGCTTTTTCGGACTGTTTGACGACGGTTTTTCCAAATTGGAGGTTATAAATACCTTTTTGGCGGTGCTGGAATTGCTGAAAAAACAGCTCGCGAGAGCCGAACAAGACGAATATTATTCGGATATTTTTTTGACGGCGGGAGATGCGGGAGACGTTGACGCCGCGGGGCTTGACGCGGAGGACGCCGCGTCCGACGCGGACGAATTTAAATGAGAAACGGCGGGGCGCGTGAAAAAGACGCGGAAACGGAAAATAACGGCATAGAAAAGCGCGTTAAAACACGTAAGAATACGTAAAAAAGGAATATACGAAAAAAGGCAAAAAACGCGTAAAAAAAAATAGAAAATGACGGAGAAGAGCCGCGCGGCGGACGGTTTTCGGGGACGGGGAAAAGTAACGGATGGATAATTTGAAGGAAATACTCGAAGCGGTGATTTTTACCGCCGGAAAGGGCGTGTCGAAAAAGGAAATCGCCGAAAAACTGCCAGGCGCGTCGGCGGAGGAGATCGAAAACGCGCTCGCCGCGCTCGCCGAAAAATACGGAGGAGAATCCGGAGTGAGGCTTATAAGATATAACGACAAGGCGCAGTTTTCCTCAAATCCCGCCTACGGCGGCTCGGTGTCGGACGTGCTGACGCCCGTAAAGGAACGGGAACTCTCGAAAACGCTGCTGGAAGTGCTTGCTATAATAGCTTATAAACAGCCCGTTACGAGGCTCGATATAGAGGAAATCAGGGGCGTAAGCTCGGAATACGCCGTGGCTCTGCTCCAAAAGGTCAATATGATAGAGTCGGCCGGCACAAAAGACGCCGTGGGGCGTCCGACGCTTTTTCGGACGACGGAGGAGTTTTTGAGAAAATTTTCCTTAGGAGAAATCGGCGACCTGCCGATGTACGGCGAGGTCTTAGAGCGCGTGAAGTTAATCGACGAAAACTATAACAGAGTTTCGGAGGCTTTGTATAACGACCGCGCCGCCGCGCTTGCCGCCGCCGACGGGGACGAAGGGGAGTTCGAGGACGCGGAAAAGCCCGAATTTTTAGAGGGCGAGGAATACGAGGTTATAGAATAGACTTAGCGGGCGGGATCGACGGATAACCGGAACCCGTCAAAATCAAGCGTGAAACGCGGAGAAAACGGAGTTTTGGCGCCGCAAAATATATAAAAGGGCGCGACGAAGCATGCGGAAAGCGCATAAAAATGTGCGGAAACCGCAACGAAATACGTAAAAGCGCGTGAAAATGCGCGGAAAACGCGGTAAATCCGAAACGGGAATATCGGAAACGGATAAAAAATTTAAGCGGGGAGCATGAAAAACGGCTTGCCGGAGGTGAAATATGTTTGCAAAATTCAGCGTGAAAAGACCGCATACCGTTATAGTGGCTATCGTTTTGATAGCCATTCTCGGCTTTTTGTCGTTTCGGGATATGGGCGTGGATTTTTTGCCGAACATAAATCTGCCGTACATAGTCGTCGCCACGCCTTACCCCGGAGGCTCCTCGCCGGAGGCCGTCGAGGAGGTAGTTACCGCGCCCCTCGAACAGGTCATAGCGACCGCCGGCAACATCAAAAGCATTACGACGGAATCATATCCTATGCTGTCCTTTATAATCATAGAGTTTAAGGGCGGTACCGATATAAATTCCGCGCTGACCGAAATCAACGAGAAAATCAAAAACTTCAAGACGATGAGGGAAAGCTCCGGACTTTTGGACGAGGCGGTGAATTCGGGAGGCTCCACGATACCGGATCAGTTCGCCGACGCCGCCGATCTTATGAACGCAATTTCGGATTCCGTGGTTATGACCGTCAATCCGACTATGCTCCCGATTATGAAGATTTCGCTCTACGAACGAGGCAAGACGATTGCCGAATCTTCGGCGTATCTCGAGGCGGCCGCGAAAAAACTAGAGACCGTGGACGGCGTGTCGTCCGTGGACGTTACCGGACTTGTCAAGACGATGTATTTTCTCAATATCGACAACGGCAAAATTATAAACTCCGTGCTGTCCGCGTTTATAGATTTCGACGCTGCGTTCGACGCGCTCTACGACGGGATTTTGGCGCTGTCCCGCGAGGCTGCGGATGGCAGATTGGCCGACGACGCGGCGATTATGGCGCAAAACGTTCAAGCCGCCGCAGACGCGGTATTCGCGGAGATGAACGGACTTGCCGCGGCGCTGGGCGGCGCGGTCGAAGACGCGGTTTCGGGCGTCGCGGAAAGGGCGGCGGACGGTATGTTCGATATGATTAAGGACGCGGCGGACGCGGCGTTCGGCGGCTTGGACGCGGACGGGAGGGGCGCGGCGGAAGCTCTCAAAAATATGATTTTGGACGCCGTTTCCGATGCGGAGGTCTCCTTTACGGAGGCGGCAAAGACGGCGGCGGTGGAGGCCGTCGGGCAGTTTTTCGACGGATTGATAATTTCCTTAAACGCCGCTTTCGACGGCTTGTATACGGGCGATCCTATAAACGACGGTCTGATAGACGGCTTGAAGCAAAGCGTTTCGGAAGCCGCGGAGGGTATGCGGGAGCCTCTTTACGAGGCGGCGAGAGACGCCGCCGCGAGCGTGTCCGCCGGCGTTTTCAACGGATTAAGAGAAAGCGTAAGCGCGGCGTTCGACGGTCTGAACGCGGAAGGAGCGCTCGACGAAATTATAGAGGGAATAAGAGAAAGCGTTTCGGAAGCGATAGAGAACGCGAGGGCGGCCTTTAAGGAATCTTTGAGAACCGCCGTAGAGGGGAGCGTGACGGACGCCGTTCAAGGAGAGATAAACGCGTTAAAGGCCGAAATCGACGGAATTATAGGGGAAGCCGCAGACTTCGCCGACGAATATCTGACGATGATAGGCCCCGCGATAGAAGACCCCGCCGCCGTGCTTTACGGCGTGCTGAAAGACGCGGAAACGCGCGTACAATATAAAACGCTCTACTTCGACGCGCTCGACGCGCTGTTCGATTACGCGGGCGCGGCGATCGGCGAGATAATAGCCGCCGATCTTTTGGAAATGGCGCTGTTCGCTAACGATATGGAAATGCCCGTAGGCTCGGTCGGCGGCTCGACGATAGCCGTAGGCAATAAGGTGACGACGAAAGAGGAGTTGTTTACTCTTCCGATAGCGACGGTAAATATCGCGGACGAAATTTTAAACGCCGTCGCGGGACTGAGACTAAGCGAATTGGACGCGGCTTATCAAACGAACGCGCTTCTACTCGCGTTCGCCGAATCGCTCGCCGCGTGGGCGCTGACCCCGGGCGCAAGCGCGGCGGGGCTTTTGAGCTCCGTTATAAAGGCCGTCGACGGCGCGGGCTTAAAAACCGAAACATTGAGAGAGCTTTTGAGGCTGTACGGCATAACCTCCGACATATTCGGAGATCTGAACGCGATAGACGAGGCTTTCGAGGACGGGAAATTCTCTCTTTCCTCGTTGCTCGCCGCGAACGAAGCGTTCGGAGACGCCGTGCATTGGCTACGGGACGGCAGTATCACGCTGCGTCTTGACGATATTTGCGCGATTACCGAAATCGACAACGGGAGCCTTCTGCATACGATTTTGAACGGCGTGGCGGGCGTACAACTCAGTGTGAACAAGAATCCGACCGCGTCCACTGCGGAAGTTTCAAGCGGAGTGCGCGCGCTCCTTGAGGAGCTTGCGGCGCAAAATCCCGACCTCGAATACGTAGTTCTCGAGGATCAGGGCGAGTATATTCAATTGGTGATAAACACAATTTTGAGCAGTCTTATCACGGGCGGCATACTGGCGGTTCTGGTTCTGCTATTTTTTCTGAAAAAGACCGGTCCGACAATCGTCGTCGGTCTGTCGATAGTTCTTAGCCTCGTTTTGGCGTTCATTATGATGCGTCTCGCGGGGATAGAGCTTAATATAGCCTCGATGGGCGGACTGGTACTCGGCGTGGGCATGCTTGTGGACAATTCCATCGTCGTAATCGAGAACATATTCTCTATGAAAAACTCGGGCAAGGACGTGTTTAAGGCGGCGGTAGACGGCACGAATCAGGTTACGGAGGCTATCGTCGCGTCCACGCTTACGACCGTCGTAGTGTTCGTGCCGCTGTTCTTTACAAGCGGCATAGCCTCGGAAATCATAACCGACCTCGCGCTCACGATGTCTTTCGCGATCGCGTCGAGTCTCATAGTCGCCTTGACCTTCGTGCCTATGGCGGCGACCACCTTTATAAAAAATTCCGACAAGATTTCGCGCCTGCAAACTTTCGCCTTCGGGCTGTTCTATAAATTTACGTCGGATTTAAAAAAACGCCCGAAATGGTTGCGCGCCGCGCTTTCGCCCGTCGTTATAGCGGGGAATCTGCTGATAAAGGAAACTTCGGAGCGCGACGGGAAATTGTTTAACATATTCAAAAAGGGCTATAAAAACGTACTCAAATTCTGCCTCAATAAAAAGGTCGTCCCGATTACCGTTGCGGCGGTTCTTTTGGGCTTCGCCGCGCTCGCGGCGTTCACCGTGAACAGCTCGATTCTGCCCGAGCTCGATATGAACACGATAAATATGCACTTTGACGTGGACGAGACCAAGCTTTACGAGTACGGCTTCGACAAAAACGACGTGTTGCAAGCACTAATGTACGCGACCGACGACGCCGTTGAAAGGCGCGGAGAGCGCGAAATCGCGGACAGCAGCGTTTCGGTCTATACGGGCTTCAAGATTATGGGTTCGTCGATAGAGGATATGAGCGGCGGGCTTATCAATACGGACGGAATGTTCGGAGGCACGCTCCTCGGCGGCGCGGTGTCGTCCGGCGGCGACCTCGAATGCACGGTGCTTCTGAACGACAAAAAAATCCGAAAAAAATCCGCCGCGGATATAGCGGGAGAGATAGCGCGCGAAATTTCCGCCGTAACTTACGGTCAAACCGGCGCGGGCGGCGGCTCCGGGCTTTTCGGCGGCATAAATTTGGGAGGAATAGACCTCGGAGGCATAGATTGGGACGCGATCCTTGGCGGCGGGGCGTCCGCGTCCGGCGAAAAACCGTTTTCCGACTTCGTAAGGATAAGCTATTCTTTCAACAGCATAGCGGAAATTGCCGCCCTAGACAACGATTACGTTCAGTTGAACGTCTACGCGGACGATATGACGATTCTGGAAGCGCAGACTGCGGCTCTCACCGAGACGATTAGAAATAACGCGCGCGGCGTAACCGCCGTCTCGAACACTCTGGAAAACCGCGCCTACGAGTACCGCTTAATTCTGGACAAGGATAAGGTAAGCCAAAAGACGGGCGGCTTTAACGCCACCGTCATTATGGAGCTTTTACGGCGGTTTACCGAACCCGCGTCCGGCTCCGCCGTCACTTTGACCGACGCGGACGGGAAAAAGACGTCTTACGACGTAACCGTCTATTCGTCCGAAAGAGAGGTCAAAAAATGGTACAGGATAGACGTCGCCAAATTGAGCGGCGCGGATGCGGGCAGATATAAGAACATATACGTGGAGGAATACGCCGCGAAGGACGAAAACGGCAAGGATACCGTTGTCGCGGCGTACTATACCTACGACACGGCGGGTATAAAATGGGCTTTGGAGAAACGCGCGGACGGCGCGTTCGTAAACGACGGCGCGGATATCCTGCTCTATAAAAAATCCGATACCATATACTACTCCACGGAATTCCGCGACGCGATAGCATCCGCGAAGGATCTCCTTTATTACGAATTGCCTTACGAGAATTTTTTGACGGGCGAGACTGGGACGGTCGCCTTGTATGAGCTTTTGAGCGAGGAATGCATAATCCGCAGCGAAAACGGAGAGCCGACCGATATAACGAAAACGCCTGCGGATATGAAAATAACCAAGACGTCCGGCTCGCGCTATCTTCCGATAACCGTATACTTCGGCTCCGGCACGGGCGTGAACGCCGTGAAATCCGAAATCAATAGGGCCGTCGCCGCTTATTATTCAGAAAACGCGAAGCCCGGCGGACTGACCTACGGGTTCTCGTCCTCCACCGCGCTTGCCGACGAGATATTCTCGACTATGTTCTTCGTTTTGGGGCTGGGCGTGGTTTTTATTTATCTCGTTATGGTCGCGCAGTTCAGATCCTTGAAAGACCCGCTCATCATTATGTTTACCGTGCTTTTGGCGTTTACGGGCAGTATGTTCGCGCTGGTTATGTTCGGAATGGAAATATCGATGTTTTCCATAATAGCGTTCATAGTGCTCGCGGGCGTGGTCGTCAATAACGGCATCGTATTTATCGACTATACGAACAGGCAGATAGCCGAGGGTAAGTCCGTGCGCGAAGCGATCCTGAAAACCGCCGAGGACAGACTCCGCCCGATTTTAATGACCGCGCTGACCACTATTATGTCTTTGCTCGTTATGGCGTTCGACGCCTCGCAGGCGGCGTCCGTGCTTCGTCCTATGGGCGTCGCCGCGACTGGCGGTTTGCTCTACGCGACGCTCCTTACTCTCATAATCGTGCCTACGCTTTTCGAGCTGTTCAATAAGGAAAAAAAGAACGGCAAAAAACGGTTCAGACTCTTCGCCGAAAATTACGAGTATTTCAATAAGGAACGGACAAAAAAAGAATCGCTGTGATTTTGGCTTTTTTGTTTTTTTAAGATTACGCGGTGGGGAAACCTTGCGTTTACAAAGGTTTTCCCACCGCGCCCCTTTTCAAAGAACTCCGTTTTTTTACTATAGCCGCCGCGAATCGGAATTGAGCGAATATAACCGCCGTTTTTTTCGCCGTAAAGAAAGTATGACAAGGTTCTTTATCAATATTCGGACGGTGAGAAAAAACATTCTTTTTGTTAACCTTTGCGCAATTCAATTCGTAACGACCGTATATAAGCGGATGAACGCCGAATCTTTATTTTTGCCGGATAGCCCATTTCTTTATGGAATTATTCGCCGCTACCCTTCTTTTCGTTTCGCAAAAGACCCGTTCTCACGCGAAACTAATGCTGCGAATATCGTTAAAGCGTAAATCGGATTATCCCGCCTAAACGTTTGAAAAATGCCGTAGTTCGGCGTTCAACTTGTCGGATTTCATATAACAACGCTATTGAGCATATTTTAAATTTTGTAATATATTGACTTTTTTTATTATTTGCTTTATAATATATAAAATAGCCGTTATAAAAACGGCCGCGCTTCTTAACGGAGGGGTTTATGGCGTTGCAATTTTGGAAAAAAGCCTTTAACGAGGACGATTGGGCGGACGACGGTTATCGTTTTACGCCGCCCGAGGACGATGCGGCGGCGTTTGCGGATGCCGGGGGAACTTTTGCGGACGACGGCGGCGACGATTTTATCGACGAGTCCGAGATTCCGGCAGGCTACGAATACCGCGAGGGCTGGGTTTATGTCGGCGAAAACAAGGACGCCGTCAAGGATAACTATTATTTCCGTTTGCCGCCCGAATTGAAAGCCGAATTTAAAGACCTGTTTATAGACAGAAACAAGCTTGTCGTCGCGCGTTGTCCCGCGTATGTCATAGACGGCGACAACGAGCTGTTTTTTCAATTGATATTCACGTATATAGTGAGATTCAGAAAGATTATTTCAATCGCTCTCATCGAAAACCTGTACGAATACCTCTATTATAAATTCATAGACAATCCGAAAATACTAACGCGGCTGAACGACAAGCTGATACGGGTATACTTCGCGAGACGGAACGAGGCGGATAACCTTTATAAATGCGAGGAAAAGTGCCGCGAGGACGTGGCGTTCAATTTGGAATATATACCCGATTTTCCGCGAAATCTGAGCTCGTATAAAAGACTGGTTCTGATTTTGGAAAGCGGAGGCAAGTTGGCCGAGGCGAAAGCGCTTTGCGAAAGGGCGATAGATTTGTCCTTAACCGATAAAACCAAGGCGGACTATTCCGGACGGCTCGAAAAAATCGAGAAAAAAATGAGCCTGTCCGAAAGGAAATAAGGTCCGCGCAAGCGAGTTTAATTTGTTTGCTTTTCGGAGAACCCGTTCGGCAATTTAAAAAGTTGTGCGCGCGGAATATATAAACGATTATTTTGTTGACACGGCGGCGTAAATATACTATAATATCCGTACCGTGAAAGACTTGAGCGAGAGCGGTAAAAACGCGGAAACGGTTAATAACTGTTATACGAAAACCGCACGGAACGGTTTTAAGGCGTAATCGCCGTATACGGTCGTTGCGGATTGGAACGGCGAAAAGAACGGTTTTCCGTGTCGCACGAAAATACGAAAAACAACCTTTTGGTCGCCTAAGGCAAAAAAAATCGACAGTTATATTCGTGCAATCCCGATTCATAACGGCTGAAAATACGTATATAAAAGACGATATCGGAAAAATTTCCGAAAACTTAGGGGGGGCGGATTCCTGAAAATTCATATTATGCGGATATGGCGGAACGGCAGACGCGCTAGATTCAGGTTCTAGTCAGGGCAACTTGGTGGAGGTTCAAATCCTCTTATCCGCACCATACACACGAAATCCGAACGGATTCGATCTATTCATGATCGGTGATTCGTTCGGATTTTCTGTGTATTTTGACTATCCCAGCTTCAATATGAAAAAGAGGATAAGCAAGAAATAACGCTGCTGCGCCTTTGTGGAATCTATGTATGCAGAGTGGCGGGTATTCTCTTGCCACTCTGTTGTATTCAGTTTTCAGGTTTATGCGGTCTTGTCCTTTTCAGTCTGCTGCGCCATCCACTCCGCAAATTCTTTCCTGCCCTTATCACTTTCGAAATAGGCCCTAATTGCCGGGAGGATACATCGGGCGAAGGACTGGATTTCGCGCTTTGGCGGGTCAAAACCGTTCGTGCTCGATTTTGATTTTCTGCGGGATTTCGGGATAGTCCTTGCGGGATAATACCCCACAACCTTAACTTGCCATCGTGGGTCGCGGTTACGTATTGCCATGCGGTCTGCCTCCTCATATTCAATTTTCAAGCTGCATTACCGAGCGTCGCGATCTCGGCTTTTGGGTTTTTGTTTAGGTGGCTCCGGTGCGTTGTCAATCCTGACCCTCCACGGACTTTCTGCCCGAAGCTTACTCATTTCCTTTGCTCTCTGAGATTCAATTCTCTGCTGTTCCCGCGCCTCCTTTGCCTTTTGGACAACTTCCAAGAGGAAGCTTATCACCGTTTCCGGGACTTCTCTCATGGCTTCTATGAACGGCTGCGCTTTTTCCTGCAATCTCTCAAACGCGGACTTCATATCGAAATATTTTTCGCGCCATCCACGAAGCTGTGTGCTCAAGTCCTCGATGGTATGCTGCGCCTTGTAGGCGAATTTTGCGAGACTTGTGAGCTTTTCAAATTCCGCTGCGGTCAATTCCACCTTGTCGCTGAACCGTTTCTTTTTGCCCATTTTCTCAACTTCCACGATTCCGCGATACATCGGTTCGACCTGCCGGATTCGGTCTTTCAACTCGTCTAGCCACATCTCAGATTCCAACGTGTCGGCGCGGATTTCTTTGAGCCGCACACGCTCCTGTGAGACCTTATACTCCGCTATCTCTTGATGTTCAGCGGTGCTGCCCTCCACGCCGCGTTCGAAATCTGTAAAACCAGCATCCCTCATGTGGTTGAAAAATCTTGTCTGCAACAGGCTGTATGAAGCCATTCGCCGCGTTTCGCCCTTTTCGTTGACCGTATCCTGGAACGCCCACTTTTTGCTGTGACTGATTTGGTGGATGACATCCTTCGTTTTGCCGACTAAAGTTGGGTCGCGACAGCGTTTCGACCACTTGACCTCTTTGTCCACCACCGGGAGATAAATCACGTGCAGATGATAGTGGTAAACATCCTTGCCAAGCTTCTCTGAAAGTCCCTTGTTCCGCTCGTCTGCGTGCATTACCGCCGAGAGGATATACGGACTGCCGACTTCTTTTTCGGCAAATCGGAATACCTCCCCGAAGAAAGCTTTTGCGTAATCATACCCGCCATGCCGTTCAAAATAAGCGGTGTTTACGTCAAAGACCATCTCCTCGAAGATTTTCGCATCCTCCTTCAGACCTCTTGTGCTGACCTCGCCCGCCTCAAGCATTTGCGCCAGCTTTTGCTCGTAGGTGGCGTCGCACCGCCGAAAGTGGACATTGAGCGGACTGCGCTCCGGCTCGATGTCGGGGTTGGCGTAATGCTCGTTTTTGCGTTCGTTGTGCCGTTCCCGAATACCGATACCGCCGCGCTTGTAAGATTGATTTCGGACTACCGTCCGGTCAACCTTTTCTGTTTCTACCCCATTTGCATCACCTCCGTTCCGCAAGTGGTTCTTGCATATACAATTATACTGCAAACACTATTGACAAGTCAAGCGTGATTTGCTATAGTATAAAAAGTGCAAGACTAGCGAACTTGGGAGGTTTTGAAAATGCAGCGTGTTAAGAAAAATAGCGCGGACGAATACAACAGCAAATTCGCGTCACGGCTTCGTTACCTGATGCGCCACGGGGATACGAATCAACAGAAACTGGCAGACTTCATTGGCGTAACCCGACAAGCTGTGAGTGCCTATACATTGGGCGTTTCCCTGCCGGATATAGAAAAATTCGAGAAGATAGCGGACTTTTTCGGCGTGTCCACGGAGTATCTGCTAGGCAGAACCGACATCATGGTGATGGACATTGATAAGCAAGCGATTTCGAAAAAGCTGCAACTATGCGAGGATTCGATTGACAGAATAATCGACTTGCAGAAAGAAAAAGAGCCCTTTGCCGTTATTTTCGACAGATGGCTCAGATTTACGGATTTGGAAGAAATGATGGAGAATGTGTACCGCAGCGCGTTAGCCGCCGCCGACGCAAAGAAGAACGAGCGCCTCCCTGAGAAACATAAGATTGATGACGAAGAAAAAACTACGCTCAATTGGTGCGGATATGTAGTGTTGTCCCCGGCGGAGCAGATGGATTTGTATGAGCAAAAAGCTGCGAAAATATTCATTCAGTCGATAGAGCGATTACAAGAAGAAAGCGGTCAAGCGGCACTCGCTCTCTATGATTCCGATGATCAGCCGGAAAACGACGAGGCTGCGGAGGGGCGGTAATATACTCTTTCAGAGTATATTAATAATTATGACACTTTCGGCAAGCCGCAAAGTGCCGTGGGCGCTCCGAGGGGATTCGCCGCCTGCGAACGGCGCGGGAGTGCGGCGAGGGTTGGGGCTTGAGTTTAAGAAAAAATGCTTGACAGCGAGTAGCTACTATGTTATACTATTGTTGTAGCTATTAGCTGTTATAATTCGAGCCACAAAAAGGAGCGAACTTAATGACAAATAAGCATATGACAATCACAGCAACTACTCCGCTAACCGAACTGATTCCAATGGCGCAATCTAAAATTTCTTGCCTTGAATCGGGTGAAGAATTTCTTGTTAAGGATCTTTTCCTTGGTTATGAATGGGGCAGAATCCCCAAAGGAATCCGCACAAAACTTGGAAGTGCATTTTTTGCTTTTGCCCAAAATGCAGGAAATAAGGAACTTGAGGTTTTAAATAAAACTCCGCAAAATCAACAGCGTTACCGAAAGCGTTAACAACGACAGCGATACAAATAAAATTCTCCCCGCTATCTCTTTTGAAGGAGCAATGCCGTATGAATACAACGCCATTAGAAATGGATACAAGAAATCTGATAAACAAGAGCCTTGAAAATTTGGGTTGGGTGCTTGATGGTACACAGCAGAATGTTTATTTCGAACAACCTAAAACGGAAACTGAAAAAAAGAAGTTGGGCGGTAAACGACCCGACTATGTACTATATTCATCTGATAAAAACGCCAATGACAAGCCGTTGATTGTTATTGAGGCGAAAAAGAAGGGCGAGCGTTTGGATACGGCTTTGGAGCAAGGGGTTCACTATGCCCGTCAGCTTGAGGCTCCCATTGTTTTTGCCACGGATGGCCTGTTCTGTAAATCCTATCATACAAAGTTTGACAGGACGCCTATTCTGAATGGTGAAGAAGTGGATGAATTTCTTCGTGAAGCGTTAGCATTAAAATATTTATCGCAATGGGAAGTCAACACTGTTTCGCCCAAGGTTCAATATGACCGCAAAGAACTCATCAAAATTTTTGATGAAGCCAATAATATGCTCCGTGGCGAAGGGCTTCGCGCAGGAATTGAGCGTTTTGGCGAATTTGCAAATATCCTTTTTTTGAAACTGATAAGTGAAACGGAGCAAATCAAAGAAGAATCGGGCGAAAAATCGGATTTCGATTCAGCTTGCCGTTGGGATGCAATAAAAAACATTCCGGCAACTGCCAGAATTGATTATATTAATGCTACCGTTTTTGAGCGACTAAATACCAGATATAACACACCTATATTTACGCCGCTTACTATTCGTAGCGAAAGCATCTTGAAAGAGATAATGGACAAATTAGACCCTCTGATGCTGACGGATGTTGATTCAGACGTTAAGGGAGATGCTTTTGAATATTTCCTTAAAGAATCTGCTGCCACTAAAAATGACTTAGGCGAGTATTTTACACCTCGTCATATCGTTAAAACGATGGTTAAATTGGTCAATCCACAAATTGGGGAAAAAATATATGACCCTTTCTGTGGAACGGGTGGATTTCTCATTGAAAGTTTCCGTCACATATGGAACACTATGGCGAGAAATGATGAAAACAAGAGCAAGCTTAAAGAGAAAACTATTTACGGTAATGAGATAACTAATACTGCCAGAATAACGAAAATGAATATGATACTGGCTGGTGACGGTCATAGCAACATTCATATGAAGGACAGTCTTGCTAATCCTGTCGATGGAATGAAAAACGAGGGTTATGACATTGTCATCACCAATATGCCCTATTCTCAAAAGACCAAGTATGGTAGCCTGTATGACTTGCCATCCAACAACGGTGATAGTATATGCGTTCAGCATTGTATGAAAGCAATCAATGCCACCGCCGAAAATGGGCGCATGGCTCTTGTTGTGCCAGAAGGCTTTTTGTTCCGTAAGGATTTAGCAAAAACGCGAGAGTTGCTTATGAAAAACAGTAATCTTCAAAGCGTTGTTTCTTTACCGCAGGGGGTCTTTTTACCCTATACAGGTGTGAAAACGGACATTATTTATGCCACAAAGGTAAATCAAAAACTCAAAGCTGCCGATAAGCGTAAAGACTTCTGGTATTTTGAGGTTAAAAATGATGGCTATACGCTTGATAACCACAGGCGCAAATTAGATGTTGGCAACGATTTGGAAAAGCCGCAGGAATATCGCAAATTAGATGAAGACCAACGCCAAGAAATGATGGATGTTGGTTTTGAAACCATACCTATTGAAAAGGTTAAGAACAATTCTTATATTTTGGTGGGCAGTAGATATAGGGAACAAAGCCAGTCCAAAAGCATGTTTGAATTGTTGCCGTTAAAAGCAGTGACAGAAATTATTGCAGGACAATCACCTGATGGGAGTAATTATAATACGCAGGGTAACGGCATCCCCTTCTATCAAGGCAACGCTGATTTCGGTTCTGTTTGCCTCAATGCGCCCCAAAAATGGACCACACAGATTACTAAAACAGCAATCACCTCAGATATTCTGCTATCCGTAAGAGCTCCAGTTGGAGCGGTTAATATTTGTAATCAAGAAGTGTGCATCGGCAGAGGTCTTATGGCTTTACGCGCAAAAAATATAACCGAAGCAAAGTACCTTTTCTATGTACTAAAGGGCGCATCTGAAAAACTGCGCAATTTTTCTTCGGGAAGTACTTTTGAGGCAATTACTAAAAAGGATGTTGAGGATTTCAAAATACCTGTGCCATCATTTGAAATTCAGCAACAAATCGTTGATGAACTGGATAGCTATCAACGCATTATTGATGGTGCGAGAGCGGTTGCGGATAATTACAGCCGTATAATTCGCATTGGCTCAGACTGGGAATTGAGAAAAGTTGGCGATATGTGTAAAATAAATAGTGAATCGGTAGACCCATCGCAAAAATATGGAGAATCTGAGTTTGTCTATATTGATATTTCTTCCATTGAAAACAGTACAGGTGCTATTGAAAGAGTGAATCATATAAAGGGAACGAATGCCCCAAGTCGCGCCCGACGAGTTTTCAAGTATGGAGACATACTGATGTCAACTGTCAGACCTAACCTAAAAGCATTCGCCTATGTTGATTTTGATGCAGGTAACTATATTGCTTCAACTGGTTTTGCCGTGCTAACGCCGGAAAATGTTTCGGGGAAATTTCTTTATTATATGCTATTCCAAGATTTCGTGGGGAATCAACTAACAGACTTGATGAGCAAAGGTATGTACCCAAGTATTAATAAATCTGATGTGGAAAGCATTAGCATACCCGTTCCGTCAATAGAAGTTCAACAACAGATTGCATCTGAAATCGAAAAGGAAGAATCGCTTGTTGAACCATCAAAACAGCTTGTAAAGGTATTCACAAAGAAAATTCAAAATCGCATCAATGAGATTTGGGGTGAAAAAGTATGAATGCTGAATTTGACACCTCAAGTGTGCCTTATCTTGACGAAATCCTCTCGTATCTTCCCATTGAAGCGGAAGATACGGAGGATGTTTCGGCATATCTGAAAAACATTACCAATCTCATTGCATTGAACTACAAATATGAGCAATACCAATTTGCTTATTTCGGACTGCATCTTTTGTATATGACATATATCTATGTCACTGTTTGGAAAATCAGCAAAATACATACGGAACGATATAATGATGCCGTTTGCTTCGCCCGTACCTATAGCGGGCGCAACAATGAGCTTGATTTTGAAAATATTGGTTCCGTTTTTGAGTATAGTCTTGTGTCCGAAAAAGAATTGCCGAAGATATTTAAAATCATTGAGTTGAACGAAGGGCAAATCGGCACTATAGCAGGATTGGTAGATACTCGAAACGATATGGCTCATGCCTCAGGTAAATTTGAGTTACTGACGGAAATATCATTTAATACTAATGCGAACAGCATTCTTTCATCCATCCGAAACATTCATAACTGCATGGATAAGCCTCTCCGCAAATGGTATGAGGACTTTCTTTTACAACTGTGCAATGGTGAGTTTGAAGAATACACCGATTTTAATGATTTGATATTTGAGAAAATGATTCAAGGATTTAACCTATCTATGGTTGAATTATCGGCTTGTAATAAAATGAGTTTGCAGAAACTGCGTACAGACTATCCCCAACATAGAGAACTGCTAAAACGATTTGAAAACGACCTATCGCAATACTGTCAAAACAATGGATATATAACCGACTAAGAAATCTTCTCCGAAAGAATCGAGGTGAATCCACATGAAAGCCGTAATCTACGCCCGCTATTCCTCGGATAATCAGCGTGAGGAAAGCATTGAGGGGCAAATTCGTGAGTGCAAAGCCTATGCCGAAAAGCAGAGCATTACGGTGCTATCCACCTACATTGACCGGGCTTTTTCTGCCAAGACGGATAACCGCCCCGAATTTCAGCGAATGATTAAGGATAGCGGCAAGCGTCTTTTTGATGTCATAATCGTGTGGAAGCTTGACCGATTCGCGAGAAATCGCTACGATTCGGCGCATTATAAAGCCATTCTCCGCAAAAACGGTGTCAAGGTCGTTTCCGCAACAGAGATTATCGCTGCTGATTCCACAGGCATTTTACTTGAATCCCTGCTTGAAGGATATGCCGAATTTTATTCCGCCGAACTGTCTGAAAAGGTAATCCGCGGCATGACCGAAAACGCTTTGAAATGCAAATATAACGGCGGCGGGTTGCCCGTGGGCTATACTATTGACAGCGACCAGCAGTTTCAAATCGACCCGGTTACCGCACCGATTGTGCGGGATACCTTTGAAAAATATCACAGCGGCTCGACCATAGTAGAAATCGTCCGTTGGCTGAATGAACGTGGCATCAAGCCACAGCGCGGCAAGGCAATGGGAATTGACAGCGTAAAACGCCTATTAAAAAATCGCCGTTATATTGGCGAATACAAATATCGGGACACGACGGTTCCGAACGGTATTCCGGCGTTGGTTGACATTGATTTATTCAACCGCGTGGGTGAGCGCCTTGCAAAGAACAAGAAAGCTCCCGCCAGATATAAGGCAAAAGCTGAGATGTATTTGCTCTCTACGAAGCTCCATTGCGGTCTTTGCGGCGCCTTTATGGTCGGGGAAAGCGGCACGAGCAAAACCGGAAAATTCCACCAGTATTATAAATGCGTGAACGCAAAAAAACACAAGGGGTGCAAGAAAAAATCTGTCAAGAAAGCTTGGATTGAAGCCCTTGTGATGGACGAGCTTGTGGCGATGCTGTTTGACGATGCGATTATTGACCGCATTGTTGATTTGGTGATGGAGTCGCAAAATCAAGAGAATACCGCCCTGCCGGTTTTGCAGACAAGATTGACTGAAACCACAAAAGCTATTGAAAATATCCTCAATGCCATTCAGCAGGGCATTCTAACTCCGTCCACTAAAGAGCGGCTTGAAGCGTTGGAGCAAGCTAAGGAAGAATTGGAAATGGACATTTTACAGGAGGAATTATTCCGTCCGTTTGTTTCGGAGGCTAAAATTCGCTTCTGGTTACATAAATTCCGCGAGGGAGATTTGCAAGACCCGGAACATCGGCAACGATTGGTGGATAGCTTTATCAACGTAATCTATCTGTTTGATGACCACTTTACAATTACCTTCAACTACAAAGAGGGCGCAAAAACCGTATCGTTAGCCGATGTTCAAGCTTCGGCGGCAACGACTGCGATTCGTTCGGATTTGTGTGCGGTCGGCGCACCAATAACGAAAGCGTTTGGACCCTAATATATCTTTGTAAAAGGCAAACCGGGGCGTATTAGACGCAGATAGGAAAATAAGGACAAATCATTGTCTTTTATTTTTTTATAATGCGCGTATATAAATCGTCAAAAATTATAATCGTCTTTTCGTCTTCGTTTATGTTTCGCATATAGCCGTCAACTTCTTCATACAAGGATATTTATAAAATTATCAAGGAAATTTTTCTAAATTGTGCGGAGGAAGAATGGGGAATGCTGGGGAAAACCTTTTGTTCGCAAAAGGTTTCTACCCGCGCCCCATTTTCAATAGCCGCCGCCGGATATTATTCTTCCGTTATTCCCCGAACAGTTTTCCCTTAATCATCGCGCGCAACTCGTTTAAGCCCTCGCCTGTTTTCGCCGAAATGCGAACCGAATCGGACAATGCGGGTTTGAAACCGTCATTAGCCGTATCGATTTTGCCGTATGCGGAATCGGATAACGCGGAGTCGAATCCGTCCTTTGCGAGGTCGATTTTGTTATACGCCGTAATAATAGGTTTGCCGCCCGCGCCGAGTGTGTCGAGAACGCTGAGAACCGTGTCGTACTGCCTCCGCACAGACGGAGAGGAGCAGTCCGCAACGTGTACCAAAAGATCGGCGTATTTCGCCTCCTCAAGCGTCGAACGGAACGCGTCTATCAACTCGTGGGGGAGGCGGTCGATAAAGCCGACCGTGTCCGTAAGCAAATATTCCTTGCCGACGTCCGTCCAAATTCGCCGCGTGACTGGATCGAGCGTCGCGAACAGCTTGTCCTCGGCTAGTACGGACGCTTTCGCGAGCGCGTTCATAAGCGTGCTTTTTCCCGAATTCGTGTAGCCCACAAGCGCGACGGTTTTTATGCGGCCGTTCACGCGGTTTTCGCGACGCAGATCCCTGCCGCGCTTGATTTTTTCTATCTTTTCGGAAAGCTCTAAAATCATCCTTTTGGTATGCCGTCTGTCCGTTTCCAGTTTAGTTTCTCCCGCTCCTCTCGTCGCCGCTCCGCCCTCTCCGCCGCCGCCGATCCGAGACAGCGCCTTGCCCTGGCCCAAGAGCTTTGGTAGCGCGTATTGCAGTTTGGCGAGCTCTATTTGCAACTTACCCTCGTTGGTTGCGGCGCGGCGCGCGAAAATTTCCAAAATGAGCATGGCGCGATCCGCCGCCTTTACGTTCAGAGCGTTTTCTATATTCCGAAGCTGCAAGCCGGTCAACTCGTTGTCGAATATCACCGCGTCGGCTTTTTGCGCGTTGACGGCGGCGCGGATTTCCTCTATTTTGCCGCTGCCTACGCAAAAGTTTTTGTCCGGCGCGTCCTTTATCTGCGCGATTTCGCCTACAACGTTAAGCCCCGCCGTATCGGCGAGGCTTTTCAGCTCCGCGAGATATTCGTCAGAGTTCCTTTTCGCCGCGCAAACTAAAATTACACGTTCCGCGTCTTTTACCGTTTTCAGCAGCGCGGGCTTTTCGAATACCTTTTCGGAGAGCGCGATATTGTAAAAGACCTCCGCGTGGTCTATTGCGTCATAGCTCCCGTACCTGACGATTTGCGTCTCGCCGCCGCTCCGTATGAACGCCGCCGATATGTCCGACGGCGCGCCGTCCGAAGCGTTGACTGCGGCGAGCATATCCAAGCGCAACGAATGCAACGCGTTTAGGTCCGCCTCGGAAAACGCGGACGACCCGTTCAGATGCGTGTGAAAGCACCTGACGCCCGTCAGCTTTTCTTCCGACCTTTTCAGGTTCAGGCGCATCGCCGCCACCTCCGCGCCGTCGCCTATGCCGACCGCCAAAACCTGCCCGCCGCGCGAGATATACGCGCAGATTTCGCGGTTTATTCCGCGCGAAACGCGGCTGATTTCATCGAGAACGCCGCCGTCGATTATAAGATCCTTTTCATAAAAGCCCGCGAGGGCTTCGAGTCCCTCCAACACGCTTTTTTTTATCCCCGCCGTGTTGCCGTATACCATTTTGCCTCCGCGCGCTTTTTGACTCCGTAACGGTCATTCGCGGTATTTTAGAGTATATCCGAAAAAACGACGAAAGTCAAGCGTATCGCCGCCGTTTTTACCCGGTCCTTTTTTTTCGCCGGCGTTGAAAAAATAATTCATCCTTTGAAACTTGGCGGCGAATAGTTTTCGGACGATTTTTGCGCGCGGTCGCGGCGTTTTTGACGGCGCGCGCTTTCGCGGTATTTTACGTTGCGGCGTCATACTGAGAGGCGGTAAAAGATACTGCGGGCGCGGTTTTGAAAGAGGTCTATTGACAAACCGCCAAAAACATGTTACAATATGCGCATGGAAAAAGCCGGAGAGAAAAAGATATGCCGCAATTGCGGTTCGACAAGAAACGTCAAGTGGGGAAAGAGAAGAGGCAAGCAGTGTTACAGGTGCGGTGACTGCGGCTTTCAATTTACAAGGGAGGACGGAAGAAAGTCGGAAAAAACTATTTTGCAGGCGGTGGCATTGTATTGTTGCGGTTTTTCGTTTAAGACGATAGGTATGATTCTTTACTATCACGACACGACGATTATGCGTTGGATAGGCGAATTTGCGGATAAGCATTGCCAAAAACCGGTTTCCAAAGGTGAGGTTTTAATCGAATTGGACGAAATGCGCCGTTTTGTCGCTTCAAAAAAGGCACAACTGGAATTTGAAAAGCATGCCGAAGAGCAGGCGGAGCGCTTTTTGTCGGGGAACGCGAAAATAGAGATACCGCGGCTTCTGCAAGACTGCATAGTCGATTAGAGAAATTCGAGGGCAAAGACGGCGGATCCGAACGCCGTTATAGTTCTTTCGAAACCGTAAAAGGTCGCCTTTTGTCGAAAACCATTACTTTTTCCGCATCCTTTTCCTCCTCGTTTTGTAAAAAGGCTTGATTTTTTCCCGAATTATTATTATAATAAATAAGCGGGGAAAGTCGCGGAATGTTATCCGTCGCGAATATGGATAGGAATTGCGCGGTCTAAACTCCGCCTTATTTCGCCGTAAGCGGCAAATTTCTACCGCGCGAATACGAAAAAGAGCACTTTCAGCCGTTTGCGGCAAAAAAACCAACGATTATATCGATAAATTTTAAAATTATGCGCCGTGTGATTTAAAGAAAATTTGAAGCGAGCTTTAAGCTCGGCGGGACGCGTCTTTTTGCGCCTCCGCAGCGCAGTGAAAAAATGTAAAACGCTTTGCGTTTTAGGGTCGTTTAAACTACATAACGCATGGTTTAAAAGTTTTTTACTGCGTATTCGCGCGATTCCGATTTATATTATAACGGTTTTATAATCGTAAAAATAAAGAGAGAGGATTAATTTATGGAATGGCTTACGGAATGGATTGCGGAAACGGGGTATGTGGGGACGGCTTACGCGGTCGCGTTTATCGCGATAGCTGCGGGCGCTTTATTCTCGGGCTTTACTAAGGGCTGGAAAAGGAGTCTTTTGCGGCTCGTATTGACGGTTGTCGCCGTGCTTTTGACGGTAGCCGCGTTGCCCGCCGTGCTGGATTTGGTTTTAACGTCGGATTTTTCGTCCGTTTATCAATTGGAGATAGAAGGGACGGGAGTTTCGACGTTGCAGGAAATCGTGGACGTTTATATCGTTAAATACGCCGGAGAATATATAAGCGCCGATTCGGGCACGGCGGGACTTGCGGTTTCGCTGGCGAAAATGCTCGTTTCGCTCGTCGTGTTCTTTGTTCTTTTCGGAATAATCAATTTCTTCATGCAAATAGTCTATTGGCTCATAAAAGGACTCGTCGATTCCAAGCACACTGCGGGCAAAAAGTTCAAAAGCAAAAAACTCGTCGGCGCGCTTATCGGAGCGGTCAACGGTGCCGTGCTCGCTTTCGTATCCTTAGCGCCCGTTTTGGGACTCGCGGATTTAGCGCAACCGTTCGTTAAGAACGAATTCGTCCGCGGAAAACTGCCGGAAGAGATACTGGTTTACGCGGACGAATTCGTCGACTACGACGGCTTTGTCAAAAAGATTTTAGGCTACGATGGGTTGGACGTCGACTTTCTAAACAGAATTACGCGCGTCGAAAACAGCGACGGCACGGAGCTGTCCGCGTCGGATTTTAAAGAGTTTTCGGAGATTTTGACCGAGGCGGTATGGCTTTATGAGAATAAGGACAAGTTGCAGGACGTCGAAGCGATGAGCGAGGAGGAGATGACTACCGCGATAACCTACGCGCAAAAAATCGTCGATTTTCTCTTTGAGAACGGCGTTACCGAGATAATTTTAAACGACGGGTTGAAATATCTGAAGGATCATCCGATAACCAAATTGGACGCGCTGAAAGGGCTTGATGCGGTTTGGAAAGAGCTTATAACCGTCGCCGCCGACGCGCTGTTCGGCGATTACGGCGCGACGGAAAAGGTGCGCGCGGAGCTGAACGCGCTTTTCGGTCTTGCGAACAATCTGATTCCGCAAATCAAGTGGTTCGCGGCGAATTCCGCCGCTCTTTCGGGTATATTCGACGGCACGCTAACCGACGAAACCGTGAAAGAGGCGTTTACGGAGCACGCGCAAGCCGCAATCGACGCGCTTTTCGGCGCGGAGAACGACACGCTGATAACGAAAGTCGCGGCGGAAATAATCGTCGGCGGCACTGATTTATCCGACATGATTCCCGAGGATTTCAGACCGGCGGTCGCCGAAATACTCGGCGTAATAGGCGCTGGCGGGTCGGAGAACGTCAAAGCCAATCTCCGCGAACTGTTGAGCTTCGCCGTCGATTTGGTCGGAAAAACATCCGTCGTCGGCACGCTTAAAAGCGTAGACGGCGCGACGGACGGCGGCGCGAGCGCGCTTCGGGCACTGCTTGCGGACGAGGATTTTGTGGAAATTTTCAGGACGAATATCGGCAACGAGGCGGTTTCGGGAACCATAGCCGGTCTTGTGGATGCGCTGTTGAAAGACACGCCGCAGGCGGGGGCGCCGCTCGGCGATTTTTTCCGCGAGCTTGGCAAAAATCCGTCGGCGGTAGCCGTCGAGTTTGGATTTATGTCGAACGCGTTCGGCGCGATAGAAAGCTTCGATTGGAGTGAGCTTTCAAAATTTGCGGACGGGCTTAACGCCGTCTTTGAAATCGAAGACGGCGGAGCCGCGTCGCTGACCCAAAGAACGATCGCCGCGATAATCGCCAACGTGTTTGTTTCGGAGATTCTCAGACCGGACGCTTATGAAGCCGTCGGTATAATTACGATGCCGTCGGTCGCGGGTCAGGACGCTCCGGCTTGGTCGGGCGGGACCTGGACCGGAGAGGCTTGGACGGCGGAAATCAATATCGTAAACGAACTTTTAACGGCTCTCGGCGAGGCGGTTTCGAGCGGCTCCGAAATTGACGGCGCCGATTTGACGGCTCTCGGCGGGGCGCTCGATAATTTAAAGGAATCCAAGCTTTTCTACAACGACTATAACGGCTTTGTAGGCTTTGTGTTGGGAGAAGCTAACGACGCTCTCGGCGGATTGCTTGACGGCTTTGACGGCGATTACAGAACGGTGGAATGGAAGAATACGTTCGCCGTGGCGTATGCCGCGTATCAATTAAGTCGGGCGGATTTAAGCGGCGTAATAGACGCGATAGCGGAGACGGTGGAGGATATTATCGCGAACGGCATAGACGGCGTAGACGGCGGCGATTTAGCGGCGGTATACGAAGCCGTTGCAAATAGCGTGGGCGGCGAGGTAATAGCGGTTATTCAAGAGATTTTGAGCGGCATTATTTCGGACGGAGGCGCGGGCGAGGCGGTAAGCGGCGTTTTGGAGAATATACCGAACGACCTAAAAGAAAAACTCGCGGAAAAAGCGGCGGAATTGCTGACGGGCGGCGAGAGCGCGGCGGGGGATGCGGCATGGATAACGGACTTCCTCGCCGGTCTATTCGACTATATATCCGAATACGACCCCGCGTAGCCGCCGGGACAATAAGCGTGATTTTACTTTCGTATAATTCGGTATTTGCGGCGTTTTCTTTTGAACGAATCGGCGAACGACGGATTAAGCTTCTCCTTTAAAAAGGGTTTGATAAAACGCAAGAGCGGTTTGTATATCCAAGCCGCCCTTGCGTTTTTTTGTGCACGGTTATATGAAGCGGGATTAAGAACTCGCTTGTGAATCGAAGCGAGCCGTTTTTGTTTGCCGTCGCGGCTTTCCAGCGTGCTTATAAGTATATCGTCTGATCTTAAAAAGCATAAACGCGGTGGGCAAGCTGGCGGCGGCAAACTCGATCGCGTTTAAACGAGGGATAACTAACGGCGAAATGGAGGACGCGTTAAAGGAAAACGAAACCGTAGATAAAGAAATGTACGGCTATCTGCTTGAACAAAACGCAAATGAAAACTAAAAAACGGCGGTACTATACCGCGAAACTCATAAAGCACAACATAGCGGCGGCTTAACGCAAAAAGAAAATTTTAAACATGGAAAACTTAATAGAGATCGTATCCGTCCCCGTCATAACGGCGGTGGTCTACGGAGCGATGGAACTGTACAAATACGACGTGAGCGGCAAGGAAAGCTCTATCCGGCTTATACCCATAATCGGCGCAATCTTAGACGCGGCATTCGGTATAACGGCGTTCTTTGCAATACCGGATATTGTAGCCGCCGACAACGTATTTACGGCGATTTTAATCGGCGGCGCAAGCGGTCTCGCCGCTACCGGCGGCAACTAAATTATCAAGCAACTCATTACTAATTGCAAAGAGGATAAACCCGATAATAAAAAACGACGTAGACGGGAAAACCGCAGACTAAGGCATAACTGCAACGTCCAAAAGAGGGAGAACGCGGCTGTAACGGGCGACAGACGGGCAGTTTTTTCTGAATTCGGGGCGGTATGATTCTATGTCCTTCCCGAAACCGCGCTAAGATACAGGGGCGCATACAACTCCGAAGCTTAGGACACGGCTTTGAAATAGAGGTTATCGCCTCGACTTGTACGACAATCGGATATGCCTTATATACCTGCCGCGATTGCGGGTTTAACCACAAGGATAACTATGTTTCGCTTTTAGGAGATGCGATTACGGGATTGTCGTCGTAGAGCCTACTTGTACTAAAGAAGGCTATTCGACCTACACTTGCCGCAATTGCGGAGATAGCTTTACAGACGATTACAGACCGGCAACGGGACATTCGTATTATACGGGGATTATTGAGCCGACCTGCGTAGCTTACGGTTATACGGAGCATATTTGTGAGGATTGCGGCGATAGGTATGTTACCGATTTATGTCAGACCGCGCGGACATGATTACGAAAAGATTGTGATTAAGCCTACGGAAACGAGCGCGGGTTATACGATAAACCTTTGCAAGGATTGTAATTACAGCTATCTTTCGGACTTTGTAACGAGCGGCGACGAGCATTTTGATGAGCATTATCACGAATACTCTTTATTCGTGGCAAGGTATGACGAAGAAAAGCATTTTATTTTGCGGTGCTATTGCGATTGCGGCGAGGTAGATAATTCGCTTGTATATGCGGTTTTTATTGACGAGAACGGCGATTATATTACCCCGAGCACGAATGTCGACGGTGAAGTACGGTATTCGCAGCTTGTCGGGGACTTTAATGTGCTTATCTTAAGTAACGGCGGCGTGATATTGGCTACCTTTAATCCGGCGGTTGAAGAGGAAGTTATTTGGAGAAACAAAATGTCGGATACGAAACACGGAGCAAAATTAAATGCAGTTTGCATCAATATTTTGAAAGGAATTTGCCGACGCGCCCATGCGTAATCTTTTGGACGACATCAAACTGGCGGCAAGAAAAAAGAAAAGGAAAAAATAATAAATCCCGATGAAATTATTTCAGCAGAGGAATATAAAGCCGTATACTGTATATAGCAATGGAGAACAAAAAAATTACAATATATTGTGGTCAAAGGAGCAAAAAGGCAAAAAAATCTTCCTTGGTAAGGGCGGGGTCATGCATTCGAACCGCGTTAGTAGCTCCGATTGCTGATGCGGCTCGGTCGGCAGAGCGGTCGATTCGTAATTAGCAAGTCTGGAATTAAATTCTGCGCATTTCCGGTATTACTATGCGGGATGGGAGCTGTTTATGCCGATTATGTTGATACAATTGAAAGTATTAGTGTTTCCTTGTGAAAAAGCGGGCGGACTTCCGTAAAAAACGCCGAGGTAGTTCGGTTTGAATGGGACTATAAAAAAGATAAATTTTTTGGAAAGAGACGCGGGGGCTTTTGTTTACAAAAGTTCCCGCGCCGCGCGATTTTTATAAAAATTTATTAAAAATATTAAAACTTGTCGGTTAAAAATTCTCTGACGGAGGATTCGTACAGTCCCTTGTTTTTGAAGTGGCTCGAGCCGTGCGCCGCGCCCTCCACCAAAACGAATTTCTTTTCGGTAGGGCAGTGGGCAAAGCACTCCTCGCTCATAAATAAAGGAACAAAGGCGTCGGCTCCTCCGTGTATGAACAGAACCGGCACTTTCGCGTATTTGACGGATTCTTTCGAGTCAACTTCGTCGAAAGAATAACCCGCGACGCGCTTACAGACGGCGCCCGTGAGATTGACGAGAGGGAACGGCGGCAGGTGAAACAACCGTTTGATTTGAAAGGAAAGCTCCGCTTTGACGGAAGTGAACGGGCAATCGGCTATGACCGCCTTTACGTTATCGGGCAGTTCTAGATCCAGCGTTTGCAAAACCGTCGCGCCGCCCATAGATATGCCCGTAAGCACGATTTTGCCGTTCGGGTATTTGTCGGTGACGAGTTTGAGCCATTTTAAGGCGTCGCGTCGGTCGAGAACGCCGAAGCCGATATATTTCCCCTCGCTGCGTCCGTGCGCTCTGTGCTCTGGTAGCAGGACGTTATAGCCTTCGTCGAGATAGAATTGCGCGATCGCCGCAAAGTCGCGTTTGCCGTCCGAGGTGTAGCCGTGCATACAAACGACGGTTTTGTCGGTCTGGACGGAATTTTCAAAAAATCTGCCCATAAGTTTCAGCCCGTCGTCGGTCGTAACCGTAACGTCTTCGTGCGGCAGGGCAAGCAACCGCTCCGACTCCTCTTCGATATACTTGGCGAGTTCCTCGACGTAGTCGCCCAAAAGCTTTCTTAATAGCGACGCGTAAAACGGATTGGCGGGATCCATAGCGTGCCGCCCGACAATCATTTTAAACGCCGTAAAAGCTATAGCGCAAAGACACAAAGCGACGAGCGCGAGCGCCGCCGCGATTATGAAAAGCAGACCCCAATCAAAACTCAAAAAAACCATAAGAATACCTCGTTTAAAAATTTTTCGGAAGTCGGCGCGTATTTATACGGCTGGAAGACTAATGACGCGCGGACGCCGTGCGCGAAAGGCGGTTTTTGTCCCATTTTTCACCCGGCGCCGCTCTTTTTTCCGCAATAGCTCCCATGCCGTTCCAAAAAAACGCGTTGCCGGACGCAAAAACCGACGGGAAATCTCTCTTTTCCGATTAGCGTCCGCGCGCCCTAATTCGCCGTATTTACTTTACTGTATTACAATTATATCATACCGCCGCGCAGAAATCAATAAATTCCGAAAATTTCCGGGAAGTTTTTTCTTTATTTACGGTAATGAAAAATTATTTTTTCTTAAAAGTTTTAATTTTCGCTCAAAGTATGCCGCGAACAATGCTTTTCGGCGTCGTTTTTTATCGTTTTTTGTTCCTCATTTTTGCGGCGTATTCTCAATAAAGCGCAAACGGCGCGTTTAAGCGTTTTTGTCCCTTTCGGCGTTGTTTTTCTCCGCGCGCGTCGCCGACACGCATCTTAAAAACACCTTGAAAGGAGTCCCGCTAAAATCCTATCGTTTTCGTTTGCGCGAATACGTTCCGGTTAGTCATCCTTAGTGCGATCGTTATAGCCGTTTGATTTGTCCGGACTTTCAAAAGAGGTGCGGAAATTCGCCGTTTTAGCGGTTAAAATTTATAAGGAAAGGATTTTTGCAAAAAAAATTTTTTTTGCGTGAAAACACTTTAATTATTATAGAAAATGTTGTATAATATATGTGTTTTCGGTGTATTTTTAGGCGGAATATAGCGCGGCGCGCGGTGCGGACGGCTTTTAAAAAAATCTTAAAACCGAACGGTAAGGGTATTTCTAAACGATCGTTTAAAGATGCCTTAATAAAAAAGAATAGGGGAGCCGCGATGTCGGGAAACGAGTACAGAGCAAAAGATATAGAGGTTTTGGAGGGCTTGGACGCCGTGAGAGTGCGTCCCGGTATGTATATAGGCACGACGGGGAGCAAGGGTATGCACCACCTGCTTTGGGAGATCGTGGACAACGCCGTAGACGAGGTTGTAAACGGCTTCGGCGATACCGTCGAGGTGACGATTTTCGAGGATAACAGCGCGAGCGTGTTCGACAACGGCAGGGGGATTCCCGTGGATATTCATCCGAAAATGAAAATCAGCGGCGTTGAGGTCGTGTTTACGCTGTTGCACGCGGGCGCGAAATTCAATAACGACAGCTACGGTTTTTCGGGGGGGTTGCACGGCGTGGGCGCGTCCGTCGCCAACGCGCTCTCCGAATGGCTGTTCGTCGAGGTGCATAAGGACGGCAAGCTGTACAGACAGGAGTTCCACTCGCCCGAAATCGACGGTAAAATCAAAAGCGGCGTTAAAAAAACCGAGATAGCTTGCGTGAAAAACACGGACAAAAAGGGTACCTACGTCAAATTTCTGCCCGACGGGCGGGTGTTCGGAAACGAGAAATTCCAGACGGACGTCATCGCGAAAAGACTTCGTGAAATCGCGTTTTTGAATAAGGGAGTGAGGATCGTTCTTACAGACCGCAGAGTGAGCCGCGACGACGATTTTAAGGTATACGAGTACCTGTACGCCGGGGGCTTAAAAGACTTCGTGCTGTTCTTGAACGACGCGAAGGATCCGCTCTATCCCGAACCGGTATTCATAGAGAGCAAGACCGAGAAATTCAGAATGGCGCTGTCCTTTCAGCATACGGACGGGTATACGGAGAGCGTTTTTTCCTATGTTAACAACATACCGACAACCGAGGGCGGTACGCACGAGACGGGCTTTAAATCCGCGCTTACCAAGGTCTTAAACGACGCGGCGAGAAAAAAGGGCGTCTTGAAAGACAAGGACGCAAACCTGCAAGGCGAGGATTTTCGCGAGGGTATAACCGCCGTGCTCGCCGTGAGCATGCAAAACGTGCAGTTCGAGGGGCAGACGAAAACCAAGTTAGGCAACGTCGAGGCTAAAGGTCTCGTGGAAAACCTCGTCGCGGGGCTACTCGACGAATATTTCTCCGCCGCCGCTAACCAAGCGGTTCTCGACAAAATTTTGACCAAAGCCGCTCAGGCGGCGCGCGCGCGCGAAGCGTCGCGGCTCGCAAAGGAGGTCGCGCGCCAAAAGAACAGTATGAGCAACTCCAATCTCGTGGGCAAGCTGTCCGCCTGCACGGGTAAAAACGCCGCCGTCAACGAGCTTTTTATCGTCGAGGGCGACTCCGCGGGAGGGAGCGCGAAGCAGGGGCGCGACAGAACCTTTCAAGCTATATTGCCTTTGCGCGGCAAGCCGCTGAACGCCGAGAAAAAAAGGCTCGACCAGATACTCCTAAACGACGAGATACGGAGTATTATAAGCGCGCTGGGCACGGGAATCTCCGAGGACTATAACCCGAGGGATCTTAAATACGATAAGCTGATAATCCTCGCCGACGCAGACCAGGACGGCGCGCATATACGCTCCATACTTTTGACCTTCTTTTTCAGATATATGAAAGAGTTGATAACGGACGGACATATCTATATCGGCATGCCGCCGCTCTATAAAATCACAAAAAAAGACGGCGTAAGGTACGCCTATAACGACGACGAGTTGCAAAAAATTTTGAAAGAAACGGGGAAGTCGTATCAATTGCAACGCTATAAAGGCTTGGGAGAGATGAACCCCGAACAGCTCTGGGAAACGACGATGAATCCCGCAAGCCGCTCGCTCGTGCGCGTAAGTATCGAGGATGCCGCCGACGCCGAGAAAATTATTACGGTGCTTATGGGCGACGCCGTCGAACCGCGCAAAAAATACATATACGAATACGCGGACTTTAATAAAGAAACGTTATTTGATAAATTAAAATGATTTTTTGTTGAAAAAAATACGCGGCGGAAACCTTTTGCCGGCAAAAGGTTTCCGCCGCGTAAGTCCCGTTCGCAAAAAAAAATAATAACTTATAAAAGGGATTTACTATGGCTAATAAGGAAATTCAACCGCAGGACGCTAATATTTACGAGAGGTCTATCGAGAGAGTGATGCACGACTCGATGATGCCGTATTCGGAGTACGTGATTATGGACAGGGCGCTGCCGCGCGTGGAGGACGGATTGAAGCCCGTTCAGCGGCGCATAATGTATACCATGCTCGAATTGGGTTTGGAGCCGGACAAGCAATACAGAAAGTCCGCGAGAATCGTGGGCGATTGTCTGGGTAAGTATCACCCGCACGGCGACAGGTCGGTATACGACGCTATGGTCAGAATGGCGCAGAGTTTCAATATGCGTATGCCGCTCGTGGACGGGCACGGCAACTACGGCTCGATAGACGGCGACGGCGCCGCCGCTATGAGGTATACCGAGGCGAAGTTGACGCCGCTAGCGATGGAAATGCTGAGAGATTTGGAGAAAAACACGGTTAATTGGAGTCTGAATTTCGACGATACGCTAAAAGAGCCGGACACGCTGCCGGGACGCTTTCCGAACCTGCTCGTCAACGGCGCGGCGGGTATAGCCGTGGGACTTGCCACGAATATCCCCACGCACAATCTTACGGAGGTAATCGACGGCGTAATCGCTATGATAGATAATCCCAAAATCAGCCTTGCGGAAATGATGAAAATCATAAAAGGACCGGATTTTTCCACGGCGGGCTACCTGATTTGCGGAGACGAATTGGAGACGGCTTACGAGACGGGACGGGGCAGGGTAATTATGCGCGCAAAAATTCATATCGAGGATATGAACGACAAAAAATCCGTCGTCATAACCGAGCTGCCCTATCAGGTCAACAAGTCCGCGTTGCTGAAAAAGATCCTCGAGCTCCGCGAGGACAGAAAGGAAATTCTGGGCGGCATAACCGACATAGTCGACGAGTCGGACAGAAACGGCATACGCGCCGTGCTCCGTATAAAAAAGGATGCGGACGCGGATGAAATTATCAGGTATTTGTGCAAATACACCGATTTGCAGCTGACCTTCGGTATAAATATGGTTGCGATAGCGGGCGGCAAGCCCGAACAGCTGGGACTTCTCAAAATTTTGAGATATTACATAGATTATCAGCTGGAAATAATCCGCCGCCGCACCGAATACGACTTGAAACAGGCGAAAGCGCGCGAGCATATTCTGGAAGGACTGATTGTAGCCATAGAAAATATCGACGAGGTCATAAAAATTATAAAATCTTCAAAAAACACCTCGCAGGCGCGCGACAGACTCCGCGAACGCTTCGTTCTCGACGAAATTCAGGCGCAGGCTATTCTCGATATGCGCCTCGCGCGCCTAACCGCTCTCGAAATAGAAAAGTTAATCGCCGAACTGGCTGAGATCAGAAAGCTTATCGACAGGTTGACGGCGATTTTGAAGTCGCCCGGATTGCAGATGCAGGTGATAAAGAACGAGTTGAACGATATAAAAAATAACTTCAAATGCCCGCGGCTTACCGAGTTAGTCACTTCTGCGGACGATATAAAAACGGAAACCGTGGACGATTCTACGCCGTTCAGAGATGGTTGGATTGTCGCGCAGAACCGATCGCTGAGACGTATAGGCGCGAAATCGTTCGGCTATTACGCGAAAAATCCGTCCTCGCTTACCTCCGGCGATTTGATAGACTTCGCGCTGTTCGCCGACAACGGAAAAGAGCTTCTCGCATTCTCGTCGCTAGGCAATATATTTAAGTTCAAGTTCGACAGCCTGCCCGAGGTCAGGCTTAAAGACGGCGGCACGCCGTACAGAGATCTGTTCCCCGATATACGCGGCGACGAAAATATCGTGAGAATTGCGGCGTTTAACGAATTCCCTGCGGGCGCTCTCTATCAGTTCACCGCTAACGGCATGATTAAAAAATCCGCGTGGACGGAGTACGGCGTCAACAAAGCGTATTTTCAGTCCGTCGTGCTGAAAGAGGGCGATTTCGTTACGTCGTGCGAGGACGAGTTGGACGGCGGCACCGTATTTTTCGTCACGGCGGGCGGTATGTGCCTGAACGCCAAAACCGACGACGTGCCGGAGCAGGGCAGACGCTCCGGCGGCGTGAAGGGCATAGCGCTGAACGACGGGGATTCGATAATTATGATGACCCAGGTTGACGATTGCGGCGAGGTCGTCGTAGTTACCGACAACGGCTTTGCGAAACGCGTCCTAATCGGCGAAATCGAGCCTATGAGCCGATATAGAAAGGGGGTCAAAATTATAGAGTTCGGCGCGCAGAACGGCTCCAAAATAGTGTACGCGGGATATGTCAAGGAGCCCTACGATATAGCCGTCGTAAAAGGAAACGGCGATACCGCCGTGTTTAATACGGAAAGCATAAAAATAGAAAACCGCACGCATAAGGGCAGAAGCCTCTTTAAAGAAAAAACGACCGTTACCGCAGTAAAAAGAGTGAAATAATAACGGGTACAAAAAACGCGCGCGTTGGTCTTTCCCAAAAAGCTTCCGCGTGTTTTTACGGCTTTTATGCGGGATCGTAAGACTTAGTTTAAGTCCTTTGCGAAGCTTAATAAAGGGCGCCCGCGTGAGGGCGGAGGGTTCGGCAAATATTTATGATTTACAGAATAAATTCCGACGGTAGCGGTACGCAAATCCGCGATTATCTAAAACGGAAAGGGTACTCTTATACCGCCGTAAAGGATTTGAAAAAATTCATGGGGCAACTGCGTGTGAACGGATTACCGGTACGCGCCGACACGGTCTTATATGAGGGCGACATTTTGGAAACCGACGAGAACGAATTAAAAGTCTCCGCCGTCGCGCCCGTCGAAATGCCGATAGACATTGTGTTCGAGGACGAATATCTGCTTGCCGCGGACAAGCCGCCGGGACTCGCCGTGTTGCCCACGCGCGCGCATTATAACAATTCGCTGGCGAACGGAGTAACCGCTTATATGATAAATAAGGGCGCGAAAGACTTTATATTCCGCGCCGTAAACAGGCTCGACGCCGATACGTCGGGGTTGATTTTGATTGCAAAAAAAAAGTTCGTTCAGCATATCGTTCAAAAAGGGCTCAGGAAATACTATTTTCTCGCCGTCGAGGGCATAATCGAAAAAAACGGCGAAATCAAGCTACCAATCCGTGACGATAAGGAAAAGCGAATGCGTGCAGTCGGCGAAGGAGGCGCGTTCGCGCACACCGTGTATTCGCCCGTAAGATACGGTAAAAATCGGGATAGGGATACCGGCAATATTGCGGATATGCGGCGTTGTCCTTATGCCTGCGAAAAAGACGCGTCGGATGGACAAAACCGCGACATTACGGATACGCGGTATCGATATCCCCGCAAAAACGGCGTAAAAGGCGGACGGGAACGGGATATTACGGGGGTTCTCGCCGAAACCGTAACGGGAAGAACTCATCAGCTACGCGTGCATTTCGCCGCGATAGGACGTCCGATTATAGGCGACGCGAAGTACGGCGTCCGCTCCGACCGTATCCCGCGCCAGGCGCTCCATTCGCATATAGCGCGCTTCAATCACCCCGTTACGGGCGCGGAAACGGAGATAGTCTGCAAAATCCGCGACGATATAGAAAGGCTTTTCGATTGATAAAGGCGGAGCTTTTTTAAGAAATGGCGGGATTTTTTGCGCGCTTATCGAAACGCGGCAAGCGCGCGTCTTTGTTTACGGATGTTTCGGCAAAAAGCCTTGCTTCGCCCGCGTTTTTTGTCTTTATTTCCGCAAGAAATCCACCGCTTTTCCGCGTAAAGCGTTGCGGTCGCGCCCGATAAAGCTCGCAAAAGGTTTCTCCCCCGCGATCTTTTAAAAATAAAAAAGCGTATAAGAAGCCATATTCGATAGTAAAAAACGTCGAAATATTGTATAATATCCGTATGCCAAACGATTTAATAACCCTGAACGTTTTGACGCTGGAACTGAACGATATTCTCGCGGGCGGAAAAATTGACAAAATTACCCAGCCAGAAAGGAATACCGTAACGCTTTCCGTGCGAAATAATGCGAAAAATTATACGCTTCTGCTCTCGTGCGCGCCCGGTATGCCGCGCATTCATTTGACGCGTCAAAAAAAGGAAAATCCGAAAAACGCGCCCGCATTTTGCATGTTGCTTAGGAAATATTTGGAAAGGAGCGCGATTCGTTCCGTTTCTTTGCTCGGCGGCGACAGAATTATAGCTCTCATATGCGAGGGAAAAAACGAGCTTTATGACCCCGTAAACCTTTCTCTTGTGTTGGAATTGATGTCCAGACACAGCAACATTTTTCTTCTTAGCGGCGAGTCGCGCATTTTGGGCACGGCGAAACCCGCTTTTTTGAGCGACGATAACGAAAGACTGCTCATTGCGGGCGCGCCGTATTCGCCGCCTAAAAACGGCAAAACCGCGTTAGACGACGCGGACGGCATACGCAAACTGCTGTTGTCGCGGGACTCGGGCGGTTTCCGTCCGTTTTTCGCGGGAAATATCGGCGGCGTGTCCAAGGAAACGGCGGACGAAATCGCTTTCAGAGCGGGACTTTTCGACGCCGAATTTCCCATTGACGGCAAGCGGGCGGAGAGTGTAATATCGGTCGCAAAAGAATTCTGTTTCCTTGCCGATTCCGAAAAAAAATCGCCCCGCGTATTATTCAAAAACGGCGTGCCCGTCGATTTTTTCGTTACCGAATACCGGCATTTAAATCCGTCGAATCCGCGCGCACCGTACGGACGGCAAGCCGATTTATCCGAGACGGAAAGCGGCTCAAATACCGGCTTCGGTTTATACGCCGCCGCGCCGAAAACTCCGAATTACGCGTCAGACGGTTCTTTAAACCCGCCCGTCCGTTGGGAATACGCGCGTTTCGCGGCTCTGAACGAAGCCGCCGATTGTTTTTATACCGAAAAGGAGCGACTCGATTCGGCCGAGCGCAAGGCGAGAGTTCTGAACGGCGTTTTGGCGAGGAGCATAAGCAAGGTTCAGAAAAAGATAGCCGACGACAAAAACAACATTTTCCTCTCCGAAAACGCTGAAAAATTTAAAAAATACGGCGAGCTGATTTTAAACGATATATACCGCGCGCGCAAAAATACGGACGCGGTTATTCTGACCGATTACGAAAACGGCAAAAATATCTCAGTTCCGCTCTCGCCCGAGCTTACTCCCGCCGAAAACGCCGCCGCGTATTTTAAAAAATATTCCAAACTCAAGCGCACCGGAGAAAACGCGAAAAAAAATCTCGCGCAAAATTCCGCCGAGCTGGAATATCTGTTATCCGTGAGGGCTACCGTAGAGCTTGCCGAAAGTCCGGCACATTTTTCAGAAATTGAAAGCGAGCTTGCGGAACGCGGTTTGATAAAACCCTCGCGCGGCGGTTCGGAAAATCGAAATCACGGCGGCGGCATAAACGCAAGCAATCAACGCAAAGACGGCGGGGGTAGCGGAAAATGCTATCGCGCCATAGACGAAAAAAGTCGAGGTAACGGCGGCGGCGATGGAAAAAGCGGTAAAAACGGCGCGCGTAATCATAAAGGTATAGATCTTTACGAATGCGAGTACGTCGGGTTCAAAATATACGCCGGACGAAACAACGTTCAGAGCGATTACGCGACGTTTTCGCTCGCGAAGGGCGGCGACATTTGGTTGCACGTAAAAAATTACCACGGCGGACACGTCATAATAGCGGCGGAGGGGCGAGCCGTACCGGACTCGGTTATCGCGGCGGCGGCGGGACTCGCCGTATACTTTTCCCAAGCGCGCGGATCGTCCAAAATCCCCGTCGATTATACCGAACGGCGTAATGTGAAAAGATCCCCCGCAGGCAAGGGTACGGCCGTTTATTCGGATTTCAAAACCGTTCTCGCCGATTCGTTTTTGATTAAAAGATCATTTTAATTTTTTGTCGATACGCGTCGGATGACGCGGAGATTTCGGCAAGGGAGATCGCATTGCGGTAACGGAAAAATGAAAGCCGTACCGAAGTGAGACCGGTCTAGATCTTTGCGAAGTTTGATAATAAAAGTAAACGGGAAAGCGTTTACGGAAATGGATAATTATGAACTGACGCTATTGCTTGAAATGATATTTGCAAGCGGCGTTTATGCGCTAAGTGAAACCCTTTCAAACATTTTCACACGACTCAAGCAGGTTTACACCTCAAAAGCTAATGATTATTTATAATAATCTAAGGGAAGCTTTGGGATATTATATAACGGAGCAGGTTCGGAACAATCTGAGAGAGTTGCCAAAATAAATTAAGCAGGAGCATTTTGTCGTAAACGGCTGTAAAAACGATTAGAAATAGGAACGGCAAAATTATTTAGCATAATAGCGTTATGAAAATATGCGCATTGTGAATATATCTAACGCGAAGGGCGACACTAAAGCGGCTACAATAAGCGAGTCTCTTGAAGACGGAAAATAAAGAACAAAATGGGGCTGAATCTTTCGCCGTCACAAGAGCCGTATAATGCGTTTTGAACCGTTCAGCCGCTTTTTTAAATTAATTATGGATTTTTTGACCGCCGACGGTGCGGGACCGCCCTCCGACGACAGCTTTGAGAGCAGATTTTTTACGTCGATTGCCGCATAAACATCCTCGCCGAACAGCGCGCCGCGCTCCGAAAGCGCGTCGAATTCCGCGCGGGTAAGTTTTTCATTAGACTTAGAGAGATTCGGCGACCGCAAAACGCTCGACTTCGGTTTGCCGGCTTCCGCGCGCGGAAGCTTTTCCTTGTCGCCGCCGTCCTTGCCGTGATAGGCGTTGAATTCCGCAAGAGTCAATTTGTCGAGAGGCCTTTTTTTAGCGAGAGCATAGCCGACCAAAAGGCTTGTGATTTCGTATGCCGTGCGGAAAGGAATACCGCGGACCGAAACGAGGTAGTCTGCGGCGGCCGTCGCGTTTATATAGCCCGAGCCGCAAGCCTCGAGCATAACGGCGCGGTTATAGGTAAGCGACGCGGTCATTCCGGTGAGGAGATTAAGGCAGACGGCGAGCGTGTCGTACGCGTCGAAAAGCGGCTCCTTATCCTCCTGCATATCCTTGTTATAGGCGAGCGGCAGACCCTTCATCACGGTCAAAACCGTAGTCAGCGCGCCGTAAACTCTGCCCGTTTTTCCCCTTATAAGCTCCGCTATATCGGGGTTTCTTTTTTGCGGCATTATGCTTGAGCCCGTAGAATACGCCTCGTCCACAGTTACATATCCGAAATCCGGAGAGGAAAACAGCACGATTTCCTCCGAAAAACGCGACATATGAAGCATGGTATTAGCCGCCGCGTAGATGAACTCCGAAACAAAATCTCTGTCCGAAACGCCGTCCAGGGAATTGTTTGAAATTTCGTCGAACCCCAAGAGCTCCGCAACGTAACGGCGGTCGATAGGATGCGTCGTTCCGGCGAGTGCGCCGCTGCCTAACGGCAACACGTTGAGTCGTTTTTTACAATCAAGGAAACGCGTCAAATCACGGTAAAACATTTCGGCGTAAGCCATAAGGTGGTGCGCGGCGGTCACTGGTTGCGCTTTTTGCATATGCGTAAAGCCCGGCATCACCGCGTCGGTGTTTTTTTCGGCCTTTTTAATCAGCGCGTCTATCAGCGAGAGCAAAAGCGCGGCGGTTTCTTTACACAGCCGCCGCACATACAACTTAGAATCAGTCGCCGTTTGATCGTTGCGGCTTCTCGCCGTGTGCAGTCTTTTTCCCGCGCCGCCCGCGCGTTTTATCAGCTCGGCTTCTATGAACATATGAATGTCCTCCGCTCCCTCTGCGCGCAAAAGCCCGCTTTCCATGTCGCGCCTAATTCCGTCCAAGCCGTCCGCGACGCTTTCCGCGTCCGCGCTCGATATTACGCCGCATTTTTCGAGCATTTTGGCGTGCGCGAGACTGCCCTCTATATCCTCTCTGAAAAGTCTCTTGTCAACCGACAGCGACGAGTTAAAAGCGTCCGCCGCAGGGTCGATATTTTTATTGAAATTTCCGGTACGGTAAGCCATATATATATGAGTTCCTTTTTTAAAACGGAGAATTTTTTTATTTTTTAGAATAATACGGAGGGAAGCCTTTTATCCGCAAAAGACTTCCCCCGCATAAGCTTTCAAATAAAATTTTATTTTTATTTTTTCTTAGAGTTCAATTTCAGCGCTCTGACTTTCAGAGGCAAACCGAATAGGTTGATAAAGCCCTCCGCGTCCTTTTGATTATACACGTCGTCGGCGGAGAATGTGGCGATATCTATATCGTGCAGGGAATACGGACTTTTTACGCCCGCATGATAGCATCTGCCTTTATATAATTTCAGGCGCACGGTTCCCGAAACGGGTTCGGCGGCTTTGTCGAAAAAAGCGGAGAGGCTTTCTCTTAAAGGCGTGTACCATTGCCCGTTATATACCAAATCGGCGAATTTCAGCGCGAGGTGCCGTTTTAAGTGGGCGGTTTCCTTGTCGAGGGTCACGCTCTCCAAAATTTTCAAAGCTTCGAACAGAATCGTGCCGCCGGGCGTTTCGTACACGCCGCGCGACTTCATCCCGACGAGACGGTTTTCGACCATATCGGCGACGCCCACGGAATGCTTGGAGCCGAGCTTGTTGAGTTTTCGGAGCAACGCGAAGCCGCCGAGCTTTTTGCCGTTCAGCGCGGCGGGAACGGATTTTTCAAAATCGATTTCGACGTATTCGGGCGCGCGCGAGGCGTTTTCGGGCGTTTTAGTCAGTAGCAGAACGTCGTCGGGAGCCTCGTTCATAGGATTCTCCAAAACGCCTCCTTCATGGCTCAGATGCCATATGTTTCTATCCATGCTGTACGGACGCTTTTTCGTTACGGGCACGGGAATATTTTTCTTTTCGGCGTACTCTATCGCCTCCTCGCGGGATTTGATATTCCATATCCGCCAAGGCGCGATAATTTTCAGAGCGGGATCAAGAGCTTTTACGGTTAGCTCGAAGCGCACTTGGTCGTTACCCTTGCCGGTGCAACCGTGACAGATTGCGTCCGCTTTTTCCCTTTCGGCGATCTCAACCAACCTTTTCGCGATGACGGGACGCGCCATACTTGTGCCGAGCAGGTATTTGTCCTCGTAGACCGCGCCGGCTTTCAGCGTGGGAAATATGAAATCCTCGACGAATTCGCGCCGCAAATCCTCGATATAAATTTTACTCGCGCCGGACCTCAACGCCTTTTCTTTCAACGGCTCAAGTTCCTCGCCCTGACCTACGTCGCCCACGACGGCTACGACCTCGCAGTCGTAGTTTTCCAAAAGCCACGGAATGATGATAGACGTATCCAATCCGCCCGAATAGGCGAGAACGATTTTCATTTTCGGCATAAATTCCTCCATAAATTGCGTAAACGATATTTTTTAATTTGACTTTTCGACTAATTATCATTATTATATTATAAAAGCGGGATTTAAGCAATAAAATAAACGGCTTATTTAAATATTTTTTCTTTCGGCATATACGGAAAAATCGGGAATTTACGGCGGCGTTATTTCAAATAAAATAATAAAATAATAAAACGATATATACGAAAACCCGAGGATTTTACAACGGCTTTAACGCCCGGTTGAAGCGGAATTATAGTTGCGGAAATATATTATAAAAAAGAGAAATTAAATGATTATTTTAGGAATAGATCCCGGAATTGCGATAGTCGGGTACGGTATAATCGGTTCCGAAAAGGGAATCCACACCGTTGTGGACTACGGCGTAATCGAAACGCCTCAAAGCGAAACTACGGCGGTTCGGCTCGCATTGCTGGCTGAGAGTATGGAAAAAATCATAAAAGCCCGCAGACCCGATTCCGTCGCTATCGAGGAGCTGTATTTTAACAACAATCAAAAAACCTTCATCCGCGTCGCCGAGGCGCGCGGCGTACTCCTCCACACCGCGATAAAGGAGTGCGGGCGGCTCTCCGAGTACACGCCGCTGCAAGTCAAACAATCGGTGACGGGCTACGGACGCGCCGATAAGCCGCAAATGCAGCAAATGGTCAAGCTACTCCTGAAATTAGACGCCGTACCTAGGCCCGACGACGCCGCCGACGCGCTCGCCGTCGCGCTCTGCCACGCGCAACACTGCCGCTCCGCCGAAGCCCGCGCGGGCTACGGGAGATATTGTTAAGAGGTAGATTATTATTTTTCAGATTATGCGCGGTAAGCCTTTTGTGAATTCATCGGACCGGGCGGCAAACATGCGCGAGGGGCGCGGATGCGTCTTTATTCGCGGATATCTTGACAAAAAGCCGCACCCGCGTTTTTGCCTTTATCTCCCTTGCGGCAAGCGGTTTTGTCATATGAACCGGTAAAAATTGGGAAAGAGGTACGGTGAAAAGGTTTATCCGTATAAATTTAAAAAAATAAGAGGGGAAAATGTTTTCATATATAAGGGGAAAGATTACGGACAAGGAAGCCGGCAGAATAACCGTCGAGAATAACGGAATAGGCTACGAGATTTTTGTTTCGTCAAATACGCTCGCGTATTTCAACAGGGGAGACGAGGCGCTTATTTACACTTATTTTCAAGTTAAGCAGGACGGGGCGGCTCTTCTCGGCTTTCAGAATAAGGAGGAAAAAAATATGTTCTCGCGCCTAATTACCGTAAACGGCATAGGTCCGAAAAACGCGCTTGCCATATTGAGCGGAATTACGCCCTGCGATTTGGCGTTCGCCGTCGCGAAAAACGATCCCGCGCTGCTTGCTAAGGTAAAAGGCATAGGCAAAAAAACTGCGGCGCGCATCGTTCTTGAATTGAAAGAAAAAATAGTTTTGGAGGATGGCGAGGTCGCGGGCGGCGCAGGCTCGGACGGTAACGGAAATTTGGGCGGGGGGACGGACGACGCGGTAGTCGCGCTACAGGCTCTGGGCTTTGCCCGCGCCGACGCTCTGAAAGCCGTAGGAAAGGCGGCGGCTTTGGTTAGCGGCACGGAAAACATTATCAGAGCGGCGTTGAAATTGATGAATTAAGCGCCGTCCGTCGAAGCCGTGGAAGTGGAAAAAGTATCGCGGAAGAGATGAAAACCCGTAAATCAGCGGATTGCGTCGCTACGTTCGGCGGATTTATCTCGTGCGTAAATGCGGTTGACGGCGACGCAGTTCCGGACAAAAAATAAACTTTGTAGACAGTCCGCATCGGGGCGACGGCGGTTACACTTTTAAGTTGCGCCTATCGGTACGGTTTAAAGACGTAATCGTCGCGTCAAAATTTTTTGAAAAGGGGCGCGGGGGCGGAGAACCTTTTGTGAACAAGAGATTCCCCCCACGCGAGAACCCTCTTTTAAAAAAATTTTTTATTAAGAGGTATCAAAATGAAGGACAGAATGGCGGAATTAGTGGAGCTTTTGAACGAATATGCCCGTCACTATTACGTTTTGGATAATCCCGTCGTATCGGACAAGGAGTACGACGCGCTGTACGACGAGCTTTCGGAATTGGAAAAAAGGGAAAACCGCGTCCTCGCGGACTCGCCCACAAGGCGCGTGGGGGGCGGTGTGCTGAAAGGCTTCAAAAAATACGCGCACAAGGGGCGGCTTTTCAGCTTGGATAAATGCCGTTCGGAGGATGAGTTGCTGAAATGGATTGAGAAGATAAATTCGGCGTTCGGCGCGGCTCGCTATACCGCCGAGTACAAGCTCGACGGGCTGACTGTGAATTTGTTTTACAAAGACGGTTTGCTTGAAACGGCGGCGACGAGGGGCGACGGAATTACGGGCGAGGACGTTACGGCGCAGATTACTACCGTAAAAACCGTTCCTCTTAGTATTCCGTATAAGGGCGAGTGCGAGATACAGGGCGAGGTGATAATGCGGAAATCCGCCCTTAGAGCTTATAACGAAAAGAATCCCGAAGACTTGCTGAAAAACGAGAGGAACGCGGCGGCCGGCGCGGTGCGCAATCTTGACCCGAAGGTTACCGCGTCGCGGAATCTCGACGTAGTCGTGTACGGCGCGGGCTATACGGGAGAAGGCGCGCGGCCTTTCGATACGCAGACGCAGATTATAGATTTTTTAAAGCGTAACGGCTTCCGTACTCCCGACTATTTCGAAATGACGGACGATCCGCAAGCCGTCGTCGGGCTGGTGCGCGAGATAGAGGCGGCGAGAGACGGGCTGGATTATCTGATTGACGGCGCGGTTATAAAGACGGACGATCTCGACCTGCGCGGGAGATTAGGCTATACGGAGAAATTTCCCCGCTTCGCCGTCGCCTATAAATTCGACGCGCTTGAAACATCCACGGTTCTGAAACGCGTCGAATGGCAGGTGTCGCGGACGGGCAAGCTAAATCCGCTCGCCGTCTTAGAGCCGGCGGAGCTAAACGGCGCGACGGTTTCGCGGGCGACGCTTAGCAATCTTTCGGAGATAAAGAGGAAGGATATAAGAATAAATTCGCGCGTGTTTATTCGGCGTAGCAACGACGTAATTCCCGAAATAACGGGCGTCGCCGAGCATTTCGCGGATTCCGTCGAGGTATCGCCGCCCGATAAGTGTCCGTCCTGCGGGGGGATGCTGAAATTCGACGCGGTGTTTATCTACTGTGTGAATACAAGCTGCCGCGGCGTCATAATTTCGAGGATCGCGCATTACGCCTCGCGCGGCGCGGCGGACATAGCCGGCTTGAGCGAGAGAACGGTCGAAACGCTGTACGACAAACTTAATGTCCGAACGTCCGCGGATTTATACCGGCTGAAAATCGAGGATTTAACGCCGCTTGACGGCTTCCGCGACAAAAGAGCGGAGAATATCGTAAGCGCGGTAGAAGCCTCAAAAAATATCGAATTAGCCGATTTCATTTACGCTCTCGGCGTCGAAAACGTAGGCAAAAAAACCGCGAGGGAACTCGCCGCGAATTTCGGAACACTCGAACGCATAAAAAAAGCATCCGAAGCCGAAATTGCCGCGCTGAACGATTTCGGCGGCGTAACTGCGGCGAGCGTTCGCGGGTTCTTCAACGACGCCGACAATTTGAAAATAATAGACGAATTGCTCTCGCTCGGCGTATGCCCGAAAGACTTCGCCGTCAAGCAAAAAAGCGGGGGAATTTTTTCGGGCAAAACCGTCGTTTTGACCGGCGCGCTTTCGGGTCTCAAGCGCGCCGAGGCGAAGGCGATGATTGAAGCGGCGGGCGGAGAAACAGCCGATTCCGTAACCGCGAAAACAAATCTCGTTATAGCCGGCGAAGACGCGGGAAGCAAGCTTGAAAAAGCAAGAAAAGCCGGAATAGAGATCATCGGCGAGGACGAGTTTAAAAGAATGATAAAAGAAAATCAATAATTTTCTATAATGGCTGATTTACGCGGGGAAACCGTTTTTTTAGAGCTTTAATTATTAAGACGTGTTTGAAAAATCTAAATTACGCGCCGTTCGACGGTTTTTCCGCCGTGCGTCGTTGCGGCGCGCTCACATATAAAGCGCGAACGGCGCGTTTCGTTCCTTTTATTTTAAAAAATGGGAGTTCTAGAAATTCGTGATGATTTTGCCCCGTCCGTATCCCGTTTTTATCACGAAAATTTAGAATCCCCTAAAAAAGATTATGAGGACGCGCGGGAAAGCCTTTTGCAAACAAAAGGCTTTCAGACTGTAGACAAAGCCCCTGTTAAGTTTGATTTAACAGGGGCTTTGTCGTATAATAAGAAGCATGTTAAGTATAAAGGAAAAAGAACAAAGACGGCGGATAAAAATGCCG
>JAISOS010000061.1 GCA_031275485.1 Clostridiales bacterium
CGCAAACGACCGCAAGATTCTTTTTAGTATTCGGGCGATACGAAAAAAGGAGGTTTTCGCCGAAAGCGGCGAAGAAAACCGCGTTAACACTTTCGCAAGCCCGACTCATAACGGCTATAATAATTCTATACCTACAAAACGCTGCGGTTAAGTTTTTTTTCGCGAAACACAAATACGCGCCGAGACCGTTTTTTTCAACAAAAGCCGCGCAACGTAAGCCCCCGCATTGTTCCTTTGAAAAGAAAGCCTTTTTTCAATATGTCTAAGAAAGAATATTCGGCAAACGTTCGTTTTCAAACGCCTTGCCGATACGCTTTACGGCGTTTCACGCAAGCGAAAACTGAAAGATTTTAGGCGTTTTCGTGCCGTTCAGAGCTTTTAACGACACGCGGCGCTGGAAAATAACAACGCCGAAAGAGGCGAATAAACGCGGAGCGCGCGCCGTTTTCGCATAAAACGAAAACACAGTAATAATTAACGAGATTTTTCGAAAAAGGACACGGGAAAAGCCCTAGTTTACAAAAGGCTAATGCGTTTCGTTTAACTTAATGCCGTTATTGATTTCCAAAATTGCCGTCGTGATATTTTCCTGTCTGGCTCTGTGGTATTTGATTTTCAACTCCTCGACCATTTTACGGGCGTTTTCCGTCGCCTGCCGCATAGTGGTCATACGCTTAAAATGCTCGGCGGCGACGGACTGAATGAGCGTGCTGTAAAGCACGCCGGTGAGGTATTCCGTTATGATTACGTCCAACGCGCTCCGCTCGTCGGGCTCGAAACGGAATACGCCGCGAAACAATTCTCCGCCGCCGTCCGCGCCTTTCGGGAGAAGGGTTTCAAGACTTACGGGCAGTAACTGCATAATCGCGGGGAATTGTTTCACAACGGATGTTTTTTCGGTATACACGACGTAAATTTTGTCGAACAGATCCTTGTCGTACAGCTCCAAAATGTCGTAAGTTATCTTGGCTGCGTCGGACATTGTGGGATTTTGCGTGGTATGCAAAAATTCTATGTCGATGGTCAGCCCCTTAGAGAGAAAAAAATCCCTCGCCATCATACCTATCGTGAAAATATAGGTTTCTTTGAGTTTTTCTATATGCGAATAAGCCAAATTCAAGACCCGGCTGTTAAAATCTCCCGCCATACCCTTGTCGGATGCGATGACTATAAAGGCGGTTCTGTCGCCGCCGCGACTGTTTATATAGCGGTGTTTCAAGGCGCTTTGTTTCAGTATGCTCGCCACCGTATACTTGACCTTTTTAAAATACGCCTGATTGCTCTCGTATTTGACCAGTTCCTTGTTCATTTTTGCGACCGAAACGAGTTGCATCGCTTTGGTGATTTTCGCGGTGTCGCCGATACTTTTTATGCGGTTTTTTATATCCGCGATATTGAGCATAAATCCTCCGTCTCCCGATTGCGCGAATCCCGTCCAATTCGCGCGCGTTTCACATATAAATTTACTTGATTTCCTTGCAACTCACGTATAAATTTTTTGCAATTTTCGCGTGTTTTACGCGCAATTTTCTCCGCGTTTCACGCGTGTTTCAAATAAAAATTCTCTTGCAATCCGCGCGTATTTTTTTTACGATTTTCGCGTTTTTCACGCGTAAGTTTCCTCGCAATTTCCGCGTGTTTTAAACCGTTCCTTTTAAGAGCCGGCAATCCGCGGCGCGAAATATTTTTTGTCTATCCGTCCGCTTATTTCAGCGTCTCGTAATACGACGCGTATTGCCGCGCCGCCTCGTCTATAATATCGGTCGCGTCTTTCGTCAGAATACCCGTCGTCTTAATTTTTTCTATTACCTCGGGTTTGACGCTTTCTATATATTTATATAAACCCTCGAGAAATTTTGAGACTCCGCGCGGTTCGACTGCTTTTATATGCCCGCTTATTACCGCGTAAAGATATATAACCTGTCTATCCATACTCATATGGAAATACTGCGCTTGTTTCAAAGCCTCCGTCGTGCGTTTACCGTGATTCAGAACCTCGCGCGTAACTTGGTCGACGTCTGAACCGAATTGCGAAAACACCTCTAATTCGCGGTAATGGGCGAGGTCCAGACGCAGTCTGCCGCTGACCTGTCTCATAGCCTTGATCTGCGCCGAGCCGCCTACGCGCGAAACGGATAGCCCGACGTTGACGGCGGGGCGTATACCCGAATTGAACAGCTGGGACTCCAAAAAAATCTGTCCGTCCGTTATGGAGATTACGTTAGTCGGAATATACGCGGAAATGTCGCCAGCGAGCGTCTCTATAATCGGCAGAGCGGTAATCGAGCCGCCGCCCTTTTCGGGAGAAAGTTTCGCGGCGCGTTCCAAAAGGCGCGAATGCAGATAAAAAATATCGCCGGGATACGCCTCTCTGCCCGACGGACGTTTCAAAAGCAACGAGAGCGTTCTGTACGCCACGGCGTGTTTCGAAAGGTCGTCGTATACGATCAGCGCGTCGCGCCCCGCGTACATAAATTCCTCCGCCATGGCGCAACCGGAAAACGGCGCGATATATTGCAACGGCGCGGAATCCTTGGCGCCCGCGACGACGACGGTCGTATATGACAACGCGCCGTATTCCTCCAAATCGCCGACGGTTTTGGCGACGCTCGACGCTTTTTGACCTATCGCGACGTATACGCACAGCACGTTTTTGTCCTTTTGGTTGAGAATAATATCTACGGCTACGGCGGTTTTTCCCGTCTGGCGGTCGCCTATTATCAACTCGCGCTGCCCCTTTCCTATAGGGATCATCGAATCGAGCGCGAGAATTCCGGTTTCGAGCGGTTCGTCCACCGCGCCCCTGTCCGCGATTTGCGGTGCTGGCGCCTCTATACGGCGGCGTTTTCCCGTATGAATACCGCCCTTGCCGTCTACGGGTATGCCCAAAGGATTGACAACTCTGCCGAGCAGAGCTTCGCCTACCGGGATTTCGACGACATTGCCTGTCGAGTAAATAATTTCGCCGACGTTCGCCCCGTCCTTATCCCCGAGCAACACCGCGCCTATATGCTCCGTTTCAAGGTTCATAGCGAGGGCAAGCCTATCCGAGCTTAACCTTAAAAGCTCTCCGTATTTGCAACTGTTAAGTCCCGATACTTTTATCACGCCGTCCGATACCGAAACGATTTTCCCGCCGTTCACGGCGCCGTAATCCGCGGCATACTCTTTGATTTTGTCCTTAAAAGACGCTATGCCGTCCCTCTCTTTCTCTCCGTCCGCCGCGCCGCTTTGTTTCGTCAAGCCGTTTTTATCGGTCTTGTTTGCGGAATCCTCGACCCCGCTCTTCCCTTTCCGTTTTACCTTAACGCCGAACGGGCTTTCTCCGCGCAATTCCTTTAAATCCGACTCCGCGTCCGCACCGCCCGAATCTTTCAAAATCTCTCTGATTTTGGCGAGCGCGGAAATATAAGTCGCGTCGTAGACGCGCTCGCCGTCGATAATCATAATACCGCCTATAACGCTTTTGTCCGCAACGAAAGAATACGCGGCGTCCGACCCGTATTTGACGTTTAACGCGTTTATTATTTTCCGCTTCTTAACTTCGTCCAACTCATACGCGGACTTTATCGTAATAATTTTCGACATAGACTTCCAATTTTTAAAATGACCGGATGCGATTTACGCGGGGCGAAGCCTTTTGTTCCCCAAAGGCTTCGCCCGCGCCATTTTCCAAAAGACTTTATCATTTTTTTACATCGCCGTATTACAAAACTCCCGACCCGCCTCTTTTCAAAGTAGGACGCCGGCAAAATTGACGGGATCCGAAAAAGGAAGAAAGCGCGATAAATATTTACCGAAAGAAAAGTGCCGCGCATAAGCATAATAAAGCCGCGTTACTTCGACCATTCGTTTAAGGCGTTCCCTATAACCCTTTCCGTGTCCTCGTTTTTAATCTCCCGCATAAGGATTTTTCCCGCGATATCCACGGCGATTTCGGCGATCTCGTTTTTTAATTCGGCTTTCATTTTCGCCTTTTCGAGAGCCGTATCCTTACTCGCCTTTTCAACGATTATTAAAGCGTCCTTCTTCGCCGCCCCGACTATCGCCTTCGCCTGAATTTCGGCTGCGACCGCCGCCGCCTCGTTTATTCTCGCGGCGTCATTGTTCGCCTTATCCAAAAGCGCGGAATATTCCGCTTTCAATTCCTCGGCTTCCTTTTTTCTCGCGGCGATATCCTCCTCCGCCGCAATATAAGCGTCCGCGCGTTTTTTCATCGCCGTCTTGACTCTTTTATACACGAGCAAGTAAACGACAAGAATAAGTACGATAAGATTCGCCAAATGCAACAAAATATCGAGTCCGTCAATACCGAGAACCTCTATGCCTCCCGCGCCGAAAATTTGCGCCCCTAACACGTCCATTTTTTACACCCTTATAATAGACTTTATTTCAAAACCGCGCCGTCGACGGTTCTTTTAATTTGTTTTATGCCGGATTAATTTTAAACAGTTTAGAAACTAATCCGCCGTATTATCCTGAAAGCTAGTTAAAAAACGCGTTTTTACCGCCGCGAACGGCAATATAAAATTTGCGGTTATTCGACCGCAAGCCGCCGTGATATTTCCGTCGTTTATACCCGATGCGGCAACGCCGAATCCGCCGCCGCAACCGTAAACGCCGCGATATTTTCGCCGTTTATATCCGTGATACGACAATATCAAATCTGCGGTCATTCTATCGTAAACAGCACCAAAATAGCGACGAGCGTCGCGTACAGCGCGACGGTTTCGGCAAAAATCATACCGAGCAGCAACGTTCCTCTGATTTTCGCTTCCGCGTCGGGCTGTCTCGAAACGGCTTCGGCGGCCTTACCCGTCGCGATACCGATGCCGAGACCCGCGCCGAGCGCGCCCAAGATAGCCAGTCCCGCGCCGACGGCTTTGAGTCCGTCGCCGATCTCCGCGGCGATAACCGTAACGGAGCTTATCGCGGCGATAATTGCATTAATCATAAAGAAAACCTCCGAAAAAATGTCTTACTTATACCCGTCGCTCTTTAAAACGCGGCGTTGCCTGATTTAAAAACGCAACCGTCGTGCAATCGTTACGGAACACGACGGCGCGTAATCCAAAAACGCCGCAATTTTCGCCGTAAGAAGCAAAAAGAACCGCTCTCGTATTTACGCTCGGGACGCGTCGGCACGGACGCTTCGCTCCGCGTAAAAACCGTCTAAAATCCATGCCGGATATCGGGTTTTAGAAAGAAGCCTAATACCGCGATCAACGTACCGTTAAGGTTTTTTGAAAAGAAGCGCGGGGGGGGGAACTTTTTGCTCGCAAAAGATTTTTCACGCGCAAGCCTTAACAAAAAAAGGTTTTTTCCGTATAAGCCTTAACAAAATAAACCTCCCCGCCGGATTACTCCGTCGCTTCGCCCGTAAACATAGACACGAGAAGGGCGAACACGTATGCCTGAATGACCGCGTGAAGCAGCGTGAACATAACGCTGAACACGCTCGGAACGAACGCGGCGAGCGGTATCCATAGCGCTTCTAAGGCGAAATAGATAATTTCCATAATGAGCATACCGCTCAAAATGCTTCCGAACAGCCTCAGGGCCATCGAAAACGGCAGTATAAAATCGCTTAGCGTCTTAAAAAACCCGACGATAATTCCCAATATTCTTTGAGAGGGCTTATTGCCGCCTCCGTCAAACTGCGTTTTTATACGGGCTTTTACGCCTTTTTCTTTAATGCCGAGACTTTGGATTGCCGAAAAGCCGACGATCCCCACGGCGATTCCCGCGCTCAGGCTGGAAAAAACCGGCCTGAATCCGAACATTTCGATAAACGTGCCGAAAAAAATAAAAACCGCCGCGCCGAAAATGACGGGCGAAACAAATTTTGCCGCCGATCCCGCGCTTTTCGCGACGTTATCAAAGAACCCGACGGCTTTTTCGAGAACGAGCCGCATACCCTTGGGGACGGTCTTAATTTCTTTCAGAAAAACGAAACGGAGCACAAGACAAATCGCGGTCACTAAAAGCGTGGCTAAAAACGCGCTGATTACGCTTGAACTGAGCGTCAGTCCGAAAACGTCAACCTTTTGCGGTTTTAAAGCCTCGCCCAGCGCGTCCGCGATACTTTTATCCGCCGCAAGCAGAATAAAACTATTCATACTTAAAAATTCTCCGCCGCATTACTCCCGAGAACCGCCGCGCTCCGACCGACGCTTTCTTTTTTTTGCGCAATCAATTATTTTTCTTAAACGCGCCGATTTTCCGCGCATACGCGTTACGTTTCGCGCTCTTGAAAAAGAACGAATATTATTTTACTCCCATTACAAAAAAAAAGCAAGCGAATAACCGTAGTTTTTCATAAAAAATGAATTACGCTTATTAAACTTTTAAATCGGGCGCGTCCGATTTAAAAGACTGCGGTGCGTTTTTTGCGCTTATTCGCCCGTTTCCGCAGTATTAAACGCCTTGAAAAACACGGGAATCGCCCGGAATCCTCCTATTATTCGTTTGAGCGGACACGCTTTGATACGCCTTTATATCGTAATTACGCGCGATGGCGCGGGAGCTATAGTTTGCGCGGACACACTTTGATACGCCTTTATATCCCGACTATATCGGTTTCGCAAAACGTCATTTAAAGTTTTTTCGGAAAGTGGCGCGGGGGGGGGAACCTTTTGTTCACAAAAGATTTACCCCTCTCAATTTTTTTTAAACTACACCGCTTCCGCCCCGTCGCAGCCGTCCGCGCTTTCGCGCTCGCCGCTTATTACGTTGACTGCTCTTTCCTTTAAGTCCCGAATGATTTGAGCGTGTTTTTTCTTATCGAGGTTATAAAACAGCAACACGGTGATCAGTAGCGCGCCCGAAATCACGGAAATCCAGAGCGAAATGTCGTAATAATTTATAGCCTTTGACAGAGCGTCGGCGGGAACCTCCGTCCGCCCTTTGTTGAAGTAGTCGTTCGGCGTATAGCCCATCGCGTTTTGAATCAGCACGGGCAGAAACATCGCGACCTGCGACACCAAAGACACCGCCGAATACGCGAGAGTTTGAATAAAGCCCTCCAAGCGTTTGCCCGTTTTCCATTGCTGATAGTCGTATATTTCCGAGAGCATAAGCGGAAGCAGACTGCCCAAGGCGTTAAACGCCGCGAAGAACCTCACGACGGTGAGTACGGTCGCGCTTTCCGCCCCGACCGCCAAATTTCCGACGCCGATTACGGCGAGAACGACGTATGCCAGAGTATTTATAACCTGCCAGCCGAGAATAATGGTCTTATTATTAAATTTCCGCGTCAAAAGCGGAAGCAAAATCATATTCGGCGTCGCCGCGAAGCCGACCACCATCGACAGTGCTCCGTATATGGCGAGAGCCTCCCGAGACGTTTCAGCGTATTGCAGGCGCGCCATCGTTTCCGAGCTCATCTCCACCACCGCCCTGAGACAGCCGAGCATAAGCGCGATTGTCAAAATTATCAGCGGCTTGTTCTTTAAAACTAATTTCAAGCCCTCGGTTATCTTGATTTTCTCGACCTTTTTTTCGGTTTCGTAGACGCGCTCCTTGACTTTCAGAATGAAAAATATAAGGACAATACCGAGCCCGACGACCGCTATGCTGAAAAATCTGTAAGCGAGATATTCCTTATGTATATCCGCAAGCGCGCCCTTTATAATAGGAAATACGACGTTGAAAATCGACGGCGCGAAATTGACGATAAGCCCTATCGGCGCCCACATATCCGTGCGCTCCTGCTGATTGGGCGTGATGACGGCGGGCATCATATTGAAAAGATTGTTCCACACGTTAAACAAAATCAAGGTTGGTATCCACGTGAGATAGACGTAAACCGCTCTGCCCGCGGCGCTCTCGAATTGCGGCACATACGCGGACGCTATTATGAGCAGTCCTATAAGCGGCGCCATAAAAAGCAGGTACGGTTTGTATTTCCCCCATTTCGTCTTTGTGGTATGTAGCACTTTGCCGAAAACCGACTGCGCCGCCAGCCCCGCTACGCTCGCTATCAGAAAAATTATGGTGCCGTGAATCGGATCGATGCCGTAAAGCTCGGGAACCTTCGCGACGCCGATAACAAGTCCCATCATACTGACCAGACAGTAGACGCCCACACCGCCCGCCCCGAAAGAGGCGATTTCTTTGATCGAAAGATACCTGCCCTCGCCCGGTCTGCTCCAATACTTCTTAACGCCGTTCAGCGCGTCTTTGACCTTGTTAATCGGATTTCCCATTAGACAACCGCCCGTTTTTTATTTTTTCGCCTTTCCATTTTTAAAATTTACGCGGAGGGGGAAACCTTTTGTTTCCCTTTCGTAAATCCCTCTCTTTTTCTACCGGAAGACCGTTCACGCCTTCCTGGCCTCTTCCTCTTCCAGCTTCCTGTAATCCGTCTTTTCCAAATCGGTCAACGGCAGACTTTTTCTAAACGCTATTTCGGCGGGGATCGAGTGGACAAGCAAGTTGTTCCGGCAAGCCGTCATAACCGCGCCCCTCAAAGCCGCTAAAGCCGCGTTATGGTTATCGCCGCCGTTCAAATCGGCTTTTACGCGCGGCACGACGAGCAGTTTGATAAACGGCTTGCCGTCCGGTCTTTTTGCGCGGACGGCGCAACAGGTTTCGACTTCGGGAACGCGGGAAACAACCGCCTCTATTTCGGTCGGATAGACGTTCTCGCCCGCTATAATTTCCATGCGCTTTTTTCTGTCCGCAAAATATAAATCGCCGTCCTTGTCCGTATAGCCCAAATCCTCGGTTCTCAGCCATTTCACGCCGTCCTTATCCGTAAAAAAGACCTTTGCGGTAGCCTCCGGATCGTCGAGATAGCCGTCCATAAGCGACTGACAAGAGACCAATATCTCGCCCTTTTCGCCCGCGGGCAATTCGTTCAGGTTTTCGTCAACGATTTTTATGCGCACGCCGCTGAAAGGCTGCCCTATCATATTCGGCTTAAAGCGCTTGAGAAGATCGCAAGCCAGCACGCCGCCCGCTTCCGTCAGCCCGTAGCCTTGATACAGGACGCTTTCGCTGCCGTTCTTTTTCAAGAGCGCGTCAAAGCGTTCCTTTACGTCGGGGTTGAGCGTATCGCCGCCGGAAACCGCGCCCTTGATAAACGACATATCCGTTTTTTGAAAGGTTTTCGTTCCCATCAGTTTCTCGAACATAATCGGTACGCCCGGGATATAGCCCGTTTTGTATTTTTTTATACTGACTGCGGCGGTTTTCGCGTCGAAACGCGGCGTAAGCACCGCCGTCTGTCCTAACGCGAGCACAGGGTGCAGGCATATATTCAGCCCGAAGCAATGAAATATCGGAAGGGGCACGAACACCGTTCCTTTTTTCGGCACGTCGCCCGCCCAAATGATAAAACATTCGATTATGCTCTTGCTCTGCATATTTATCGCGCGGTTCGACATTACTATCGTCTTAGGCTCTCCCGTCGTGCCGCCGCTGTGAAAATATACCGCGGGCGCGCCGCCCTTCGGCAGCTCCGGCGCGGGCGCGGTTCCGCCTTTTTCCCGCTTGTCGCGGTCGTCATTCCGCAATCCGAACGCGCGGCTCTTTCCGCTCCGCTTATTATCGCCGTTATCCGCCGGCTCGGACGCAAATCCGCTCGCATTCACCGGATTGACCGCGCCCCCCCCCGCAAGGGAAGCGTCACGCGTTTTACGCCTTTCCGCCGCCTCTAAGCCCTCTTTTAACGCGTCGGCGTACCGAAGAATTTTTCCGCCGTAACGAATTCCGAAAACGCTTTTCAGAAATTTTAACGCGACAAGCGGTCTCAGCCAGCCGGCCGCATATTCGCCCATTTTGCAAACCACGGTTTCTATGCCCGTTTCGGCTATGACCTCCGCGTATTTCTTAAAAAACAAATCGGATATAAACAGCATTTTCGGACGCGTCTTTTTTATGACGCCGCGAAGTCCGTTTACGCTTATCAAGGGATGCGTCATATTCGCTATTATGCCGCGCTTGTTGAGCGCGTATACCGCGATTACGGTCTGCGGAAAATTCGGCAGGCAGACGGCGATGTTCTCGCCCGCGGCTATTCCCCTCAAACCGAAAAACTCCGACAACCCGTCAATATCGCGCATCAGCCGTTCCTTTCCCACCGCATTGCGCAAAAAAATCAAGCCCTGCCCGCTCCTGTCGTAAGGCTCGTCGCCTATCAGCTCCTCCGTTATCATCTCGTACATAGACTTGTCAAAATTGTTCTTTTCACTCAATCTCTGCATTATTTTTATTTCCTTTTTTCGTTTATAGTAGGCTTAGCGGGGAAAATCTTTTCGTTAAGGCCTACGCCGGGGAAACCTTTTGGGAACATACGGTTTCCCCGCCTAATTTTAAAAAATCCCCCCGTCCTATTCCGCGCGCGGCGCGTTCGGAATTTCAGCCGGCGCGCGCCTTTGTTTTAGGAGCTCGCCGTTCAATTCCTCACGGTTATTCCTGACGAGATTGAGGTGGTTCGCCAAAACGGTTTCCGTCGTGGCAAGCAGGTTGTCTATGCGCCGTTTCGCGTCGTCTTCCATCGCGAAAGCGCGCTTATCCGCGTCTTCCAAAATTAAACGCGCGTCGCGTTCCGCGTTCATCACCACATTGGACGTGCTCACGAGGTAGTCGGCGGTTTCCTGCGCCTGTTGCGTGCGCTTCAGCGCCAAATCGACCGCCTCCTGTATTATGGAATCCTTGTGGCGTACAACATCCTCCGACTCCTTTATGACCTCGGGCGTCTCGTTTCTGAGCGTACTCAAAAGCGTCAAAAGTCTGTCCTTGTTCAGGAGTGAAAAACCGAAAAGCCTCCTGCTTTTTTGGATTTCGTCCTCGATTTCACCGATTATAGATTCAAGTTTATTCATGACCGTTCTCCTTTTATATCTGCGCCGTAGTATTATTGCGGATTATTATGTTATTATTTACATTTTTTAATATTTTAAAGCCTTTTTTATTTTTTACGGGCGGTAAACGCGAGCCGTCGTTTTGCGTTTTTTTAAAGTTATAAGGCAAATATCTTTCGGGCGGTTTTTGCGCGCCAAAAGCGGCAAAAGCCGCCTGCCGCCGATGCGGTTTCAAAATACAATCTAATAACGCGAGCCGTCCGCCCCCCGTTTTTCGCCGCGGTTTTTTCGGACATCTACGCCGCGCCGCTTCTCGCGATTTTTTTGAAAACGCGGATTTATTATGCGCGCTTCACGGTTTCACGGCGGATCCCGCGATTTTCCCGAACTTCGATAGGTGAAAACGCCGGATTCGCGGTAGATTTTCGCGGCTTTCAAGACGTCCCCCAAAGGTTGCCGCCGCCGCAACAAGAAAAAGAACGGCGTAAGCCGCGACAAGACGCGTTTAAAGACGCGCGTCCTAATCTATGAATACCGATTACTAAAAAGCCCCTTTCGTCCGTTCCGCGCACAACTCCGAAAGACGCGGCAAAATCACGCGCGGAACGTATGCCGCGACGGATTTTCCCTCCGCCAAGAGCCTTTTTACCGCGCCCGACGAAATGTCGGAAGCCGCTCCGCGCGTCCAGAAAAAAAGCGTGTCTATACCGCCGTTTTCGAGATTGTGCCCGGCCATTACGCTCTCGTATTCGTAATCCGCAAAATTCCTTATTCCGCGTATAAAGCAGTCCGCGCCGAGCCTTTTCGCAAGCTCCGCCGCCGTTCCCTCCGACGACGACGCCTCCGCGCCGTCTATTCCCCGAATTGCGGTCTGCAAAAATTCCAGTCTTTCGCCGAGCGAAAGCAAGCATTTTTTCTCGGGATTGACCAAAACCGCCGCGTAAACCTTGTCGAAAATTTTCACGGCGCGGCTTATTATGCCGATATGCCCGTTCGTCACGGGGTCAAAGCTGCCCGTCAGCATAGCCGTTCTCATTCCTTTTCCCTCTAAGACGATAAAAATTAAGTCTTACAAGCCTCTCCGCCGCCGTCCTTCAACCGCATAAAACTGAGCGCCTGCGTTCCGTAAATCCGCTTATCGTATATTGTAACATAATTATTCAAATCTTTCAACCCTTTCAAGTAAAAATGCTCAAATATTATTTTTCCGTCCGTTTTTAAAAGCCCGCGCCGCGCGATTATACCGACGGCTTCCTCGCCCGAACCGCTTGCGTAAGGCGGGTCGAGAAATATGAAGTCGAAGCGGTCTCCTTTATCGGCGAGTTTTTTCAGCGCGCGGACGAAATCGCCCTCCAAGACCTCCGCGCGCGCGCCGTCCGCAAGCGCGGAACTCCCATCCCCGTACCGCGTTCCCGCGTTCTCCGCCGCAACGCCCGATTTTGTTCCGGAAAACGGCGGCGAATTTTCCTTCGTATACGGCGTTTTCCCGTTCCCGCGCGCGGTATTTAATTCGGAAAATAACGAAAGATTTTTTTTTACATGGCGCGTGTCCGCATCCGCAAAAACGACCCTGTTCGCGCCGCGGCTCAACGCCTCTAAGCCCAGCGCGCCGCTCCCGGAAAACAGATCGAGAACGTCCGCTCCGCGTATTTCAAATTGAATAATGCCGAAAAGCGCCTCTTTCGTCCTGTCGGATGTAGGTCTGACGTTTTTGTCGGACGGCCAATACAACCGCCTGCCCTTGTGTGTTCCGCTTATTATCCGCATAATTTTTTTTACCGGACCGCTCCTAAATACGGCTTGCGCCGACCGCGCGCATTCCCGCCGCCCCGACAAACCCGTATCCTAAATTCGCCGGTTCTCCGTTGCGATTATATCCAAACGAACGCCGACTCTTCCGCCGCCGCATATTCCGTTTGAAACTCCGAGCGACGCGCTTATCGCATACTAAATTTGCCCGTTCTCCGTTACGATTATATCCAAGCGGACGTCGTGTTTTTCCGCTTCGATACACTCCGTCTCCGAAGCTCCGTAAGCCGCGCCGATTTTTACGGCCGATATACCGCTCAGAAATTTGTCGTAATATCCCTTGCCGCGTCCCAAGCGGTTTTTATTCTTGTCGAATGCGACGAGCGGAACGATTACGGCGTCCAATTCGCCTGCCGGAACGCCGTCCGCGCTCCCGTCTCCTTTGCGCGGTTCGTCTATGCCGTAAACGTTTTTCGCATACTCCGTATTCGCGGAAATTTTTACCGCCGTCATTCCGCCATCCGAATCGAGTACGGGCAAATATACGTTCTTGCCTTCCTTCAAAAGATATCCCCGCAATTTCTCCGTTTCCGGTTCGTGCCCGGCAGAATTGTAAATCATAATATTTTTCGCCTCTTTGACCTCTCCAAGCCCCGTCAACCGCTCGAATATACGGCGGTCGGCGTCCGCTCTTCGGTCCGCGGACATAGCGTACACGCGTTTACGCGCCTCTCCGCGAATAGCTTGCCCGTTTTTTTGAGACGGGGCGGCGGCGGTATTCGACGGAATTATATCGCCAGTATTCGTCGAACCGACGACGGACGCCGCCCTACCCTCCGCAGTCGTTTTTTTCCCGCGTCCCTCGGCGCGCGCGTCCTTTTTTACGGGAACTATCGAATTCGCTTTTCTGAATTTCACCGCCGCGGTAACGATCGGCGGCGTCAGCAGAAAGGTCAAAAGAAACTCGACCGCGCCGTTCGTTCCCGCTATTGTCATAAGCAATTCCGGATTGATTATATATCCCGAGCCGACCTCTCTGCCGTAATAAAACGCCGCCATCAATCCCAAAACCGCAGCCGTATTAAACAGCGCGCCGACCGCGGCCGGAGCGCCTATTTGGACGAAGCTCAAAAATCTCTTTTTTCCGGGATTTTTCACGGCTTTTTTCATAAACTTATACGTAAAAAAGACCGCCGCGCCGATGAATATGCGCGGTAAAACCGAGATTATCGGATTTTGAAAGGCGGGCGCGAGCGGCTGCGGAATAAAAAAGCTGACCGCAAAACTGAAAAGCCCGAAGATTCCGCCCGCCGCCATACCGACGGCAAGCCCTTCCGATATCGCGGCGGAGGCTACTATAATCAAAATGATAAACGCCGTTCCGATTACGCCGAAAAGACTGACCACGGGCGTTACGAACGTGAACAAGACCATAAGCCCCAAAAACACCGCAAGCAACGCTATTTCTCTGTTCGCAATTCTGTATTTTTTTGTTCTCATTATAAAAAATCCCTTGATTTTTTTAAAGTTCGCGCAGGAGAGCGGCTTTCCTACTTTTTAGTTTACGTTACGCAAAAGAAACTTTTAAAAAAATAATCCTTTAACGGGCATAAAATAATAACCCGCCGTCGAGGTTTTTGAAAAGAGGAGCGCGGGAGAAAAACTTTTGTTAACAAAAGACTTTCCCCCCGCATATTTTCACGGAAAATCCCCGCCGTCATCAGCGGTTCAGCATATAAGTCAGCACGAACAGACTGTCGCTCATATTGATATTTTCGATTATAACCCCGTCCTCGCCTTTCAGCTCGACGGGCGCGAAATTCCAAAAATTCCTTATACCCAGTCTTGTCAGCCGCGAGAGTATTTCCCCGGCGTCCTCTTTGGGCACGGCGATAACGGCTATATCTATCGCCTCTCGCGCCGTGACTAAATAATTTTCCAATTCCTCCGCGCCGAACAAAGGCACGCCGCCTATTTCGCCGGCGGCGGTCGCGGCGTCGAACAGCGCCGCGACCTCGAAGCCGTCGTCCTTAAAACCCTTATAATTAGCGAGCGCGCGTCCTATGTTGCCCGCGCCTATTATAATCATTCTATATTTTCGGTTCAGTCCGATGATCTGCGACATTTCCTCGACCATTCTGTCCACGTCGTAGCCGTAACCCTGCTGCCCGAATCCGCCGAAGCTACAAAAATCCTGCCTGACCTGCGAAGCGGTTACGCCCATAAAATCGGCTATTTTATCAGAGGAAATTCTCTCGATTTTCCTTTGTTTCAATTCCCTAAAGACCCTCAAATAGCGCGGCAATCTCTTGACAACCGCGTCCGAAACCCTTTTTCCGCCGTTCCGCATCCTTCTTCCTCCCCTTTTTTCTTTTTTCCGAGAATTTTCATTTCCCGCGTCTCGCCGATTTTCGTTTTCGCATAAATTTCCGCTTTTCTTTAATTTTATCCCTTCCCGAAAACTTTTTTAAAAAATATGACGGTTCTAAATTTTCGCGACGAATAAATCTATACCGGCGTCATTTTTATCACGAAAATTTAGCCTGCGAATTTTTACTTCGCACGAATTTTAGAGTCCGTTTAAACGCGATCTCCGCGCGATTTATTGAGCGGCGAATCGCAAAGCGAACGGTTTTCCGCAGCGATTTTTTTAAAAGCGCGCGTTACCGCGCATTTATTAAACGGCGTATTACCGCCAATACCGCGCGCTTACTGAGCCGCGCCTTTTTCAATCTCCGCGCAACTCTCGATATACATACAATCCGCCCAAACGCTCTCGATAAAATCGTCCGGCTTTAATTTCAGCATATTAAAATTTACAAGCTGCTCGTAGCGGCTTCTAAGCAGCATGGGCGTCGGAAAATCCAGTTCGTTGCAAATCTCGCGCAGGTCTTCCGTCAGTCCGTCAAAATCGTCGCGCGTCCCGCGCACAAGGCTTTTTTTGACCTTTTCGCCGACGATTAATTTAATCCAAAGCTTCATTTTAACCTCCGTTTCGCCGAGTTCCGTTTGCGCCGCAAACGGAGACGAAAGCCGATTCGCGGCAATTCCAAAACCCTTGCCAGCCCCGCCGTTTTCACGCCGCGCGTCCTCCGTTTGTCCGCCGAATATTATCGGACCGCCTCTTTTTAGCGGTTTTTTGTCCGACGGCAAATCCCGCCGAGCCGCCGTCCGGACGCTTATTCGCCGTATTTACCGGCAAGACTTATCGAGCCGCTGTTCACCGTGAAAAGCCTTCCCTCCGAATTTTTCACGACCAAACCGCCGTCCGCGTCTATATCGAGAGCCGTAACCCTTTCGCCCTCCGCGATACCGGAGCCCGACAAAATCACCGTTTTCCCCAACGCTAAGGATTTCTCGCGGTAACGGTCTATGACGTACTTTTTGTCTTTTTCGCATATCAGCCCGGACAATCGCGCGAGAAATTTTTCCGCCGTTTCCGATATATCGCGTTTTTTTGCCGTTTGCGCGACAACCGAGGTCGCTATGCCGCCGTACTCGCCGAAATCCGTATTATTTACGTTTATACCGACGCCCAGGCATACGAATGTCCTTCCGTTTTTTTCAAAACGTTCGGCGAGAATCCCGCATATTTTGCGCCCGCCGACAAAGACGTCGTTTACCCACTTAATTTTCGCTTCCAGCCCGTAATCCGCCAATACGTCGGCAACGGCTACTCCCGCGAGCGGCGTTACGTAATCCGCCGATATACCGGCGGAGGCGCCCGCCGCGCAAGGCGTATTTACGCAAGCGTTATCTTTATTCGCGAGCGGAGTTATATAAGACCCGAACTTACCGTCTTCAAGCAAAACGCTCATATACAAGCCGCCCTCGTTTGACACGAAACACTTGCCGTTTCTGCCGCGACCGCGCGTCTGACGCGCGGCGACGACCGCGTCGAAAGGCGCGTCGTATCCGCCGTTTCTAAGCTCGTCGTTCGTGGAACTCAATTCTCCGAACGAATACAGCCTCGCCCGTCCACCGTAAATTTCCACCGTACGCGCGCCGCGCATATTAAAATCTCCCGGTTTTTCTATATTTTTTCGTATTTTTCGCGCATTTTCCATTCGTTTTTATATCGTTTTCTCCGATTTTTTCCACGCGTTTCCCGCTTGGTTTTCCGTATTTTCGCGAGCTTTTTTTTATGTCTAATTTTCAGTGTTTTTTACGCGCTTTTTCGCGTGCTTTTTATTCGTTTTTATTCGCGCTTTTCGCGCCCTTTTCAATTCTTTTTATAACGAATCCGTATTCATAGGTCCGATTTGATTTCAGCAAATATTCCTCGGACGGAAGCGGTCCGCAGCTGTTGCCGCCCGAACCCATAGTGTAGCCGTCGAGAGACACGAACGTGGCGCCCGAACGTTCTATATCCTCGTCGTGCGCCGCAACCGCGAGCACTCCGTCGGTGTAGTCGTGCGCCGCGAAAGAAAAATTTCCGCCCGCCGCCTCTATTCTCACGCCGCTCCCGTCCTTCGCCGTAAATTCCGCCCACCTTACGTCCGTGCGGCGGTTGTTGTCTTGAGGCTTTATATATGGTTCGTGCGCGTCGCAAACCTTGAATTCATATGCGCCGACATACGTATGCTCCGTAAAATCGGGCAGGCTTTCCGACGCGCCTCTGCCGTAATATCGAACGTTTTCGAAACATTCGCGAAGCTCGAAATTCACGCCGACGCGGAGCAAAAGCGGGAGCTTTTTGAACGTTTTCTTTTTCAGCCTGACGAAAACCGAAAGCGCGCCGTCCAGCGAGCATTTATAGAGAACTTTCAGCTTGAATAACGCCTGCCCCTTGGAATTGCAAAGATATTTTTCAACCGCCACCGCCGCCGCGTCCGCAGTATATTTTACGCTTTTCACGCGGGGCTTCAGCGCGTCGCAACCGCGCTTTCGCATAGCCGCCGCTATATTTCCGTCGTTGTCGATAGGCGCGCGGAATACGCTGTCGTAAATCCCCGCAATCCCGTCGAAAGGCGCGTCCGCAAAAATATTTTTATACCGCTTGTCCGCGTCCGCTTCACCCTCGGCATAGCCGCGCCCGCCGTCCGCCTTATTTTCGGCAATTCCGCATACGCCGCGGTTTCCGGTTTCGGCGCGGCCGTATTCGCCGCCCGTTTCGCTTTCGGTATACCCGTAATACAGCTCCTCGATATTGCCGCCGTCCTTGCCTATTACGGCGCGGCCGCCGCTAAACGTCATTATAATTTCGCCGTTTTCACCGCGGCAAACCGTTCCGCCCGCCGGCTTCGGCGGCCTTTCGCCGGACCCGAAAGCGCGTCGGTAAATCTTGCGGCGCGGAACGCCGTCCGCAGGTTTCGGCGGTTTTTCCGAGACCGCGACCTGCTCCTTCGCTATCGTTTCGCCGCTCCGCTTGTCTATATATTCGAACGTAACGTATATATCGCGTATATCCCGTTCAACGTTCGCCCGTTTTTTCCCCGTCCTTACGTCGGGCGTTTCGCCGCAAGGCAGGGTGAATTCCTCTAAGCCGCCCGGCGCGGTCGAAAATTCCAAAACGCCGTCCTCAACGAAAGCGCCGTCCCGCTCGATAAAGTAGAGGACTCGCGCGTAATCGGCGGTCCTGAAAAAATTGCGGTTAAAAAACGCGAACGTATTCGCGCCCGTCTTTTTGACTCTTAACGGGCTGTAATTCACCTTGACGTTCTTTAAGCCCGTGTGCGGTTTTCTGTCGGGATAGACAAGCCCGTCCGCGCAAAAATTCCCGTCGTGGAATTCCTCGCCGTGGTCGCCGCCGTATGTGTATTTATATTTCCCGCGCGGATTATATACCGCGTGATCCGCCCATTCCCATATGCAACCGCCGAGATATATGTCAGCGCTGAAAAAAAGCTCTGTCATTTCCTTTAAGCCGCCCGGTCCGACGCCCATCGCGTGGCAGTATTCGCAGAGAAAATACGGCGCGCCGTAGTATTTTTTCGGAGCTTTCCCCTCGGCTATTTTTCTTATGCGTTTTATATCGGGATACATTTCGGAGGTTACGTCGTAGCGGAAACGCGGCGTGCGGCATACCCCCTCGTAATGCACGGGGATTTCGGGGCAAACCCGTTTAAGATACGCGTAAGCCGCGTCGTGATTCGCGTGTCCGCCCGCCTCGTTGCCAAGCGACCACATAACCGCGGAGACACGGTTTTTGTCGCGCATATACATACGCTTGACTCTGTCTAAATAATGTCCCTCCCAACGCTTGTCACGGCTTATAAGATCAGGCGTATCGACCTCCGCGTAACACCCGTGCGTCTCTATATCCGCCTCGTCGATTACGTAAAGCCCGTATATATCGCAATACATAAGGAAAATCGGATCGGGCGGATAGTGAGAGGTTCTGACCGCGTTGATATTGTGCGCCTTCATAAGCCTCGCGTCGCCCTCAAGCTGAGACGGCGTCATAACGTATCCCGCGACGGGATCCGCGTCATGACGGTTTACGCCGAGAATTTTTATCGGCTTGTCGTTCAATCTGAAGGTCTCGCCGTCGATTTCAACGATCTTGAAACCGATTATGTCGCGTATAAATTCCCGTTCCGCGCCGTCCTTAGTCACGGAAATTTCCAGGTAATATACGTTAGGCAGCTCCGCGCTCCACTCCGCGGCGGCAAGTCCCTCCATTCTTATCCGAATCTCGTCGGATGCTTGCGCATTTTTTCCGCCTATGACCGTATCGGCCGTTTGCCCGCGTTTTCCGTCCGTAACCGCGCCGCCCGATTGTACGGTTTTTTCGCCTATTACGGAACCGTCCGCGCGGCGGACGATCGTCGCCGTTATATTTGCGCCGTTCTCGAATTTACCCGTAAGCGTAAGCGTCAAATCGTATTTTCCCTGAATTCCCGCCGTCTTTACCTCATAATCGTACACGCGCGACGGCATCAGCTTCGTGATGTAAACGTCGCGGAAAATGCCGTTTTCTCTGAACATATCCTGACATTCCAGATAGGAACCGTTCGTCCATTTATAGACCGTTACCAAAAGCTCGTTTTCGCCGCGCCGCACAAATTCCGAGATATCGAATTCGGAGGTATTGTGCGAGCCCTCGCCGTAGCCCGCATGCCTCCCGTTAATATATACGTCGAAGCCCGCCGCGACGCCTAAAAATGTCAATATCCGGCTTGCGCCGGCGTCGTCCGCGTCAAAGTTTTTTCTGTAAAGCCCGCACGAGCAATCCTCCGGAAAATTCGGCGGGTCTAATTTGAAGGGATAGCGCGCGTTTATGTACACGGGCGGCTCATAGCCCGTCCTCTGCCAGTCGGACGGTATCGCTACGTTGTCGAATACGATTTCGTCGGTTTGAATTTTGTCGGGCAATTCGGAAATTTTAGGATAGTAACGGAATTGCCACTCTCCCGAAAGCATTTTCACCCTGTCGCTCCTAAACCGCGCCGACGGAACGCTCCCTTCGGCTACAGAGCGGCGGGAAAAAGGTATGAAGTACGAGCGCGCCGGAAGGCGGTTGCGCTCGTAAGTTCCGAAATTTTTATAGTTTGTCTTGTCTAAAAAATACGTCATAAAATATTCCCCGTATGTCCCGACCTAAATTACGCTTAAACTCAAAACGCTCCGCCGCGGACCGGTTATAACGTTTGGATCCGCGCCTCTTTTGCGGAAGCGGCGAGCGGCAAGACCGTTAAGTCCGGCGGTATCGGTCTTTCAACCTGTATAACACGCGTCGGCGCCCGTAGCGACCAGCCATTGTTTACCGCAAAAATAAGACTTTACTTTTGCGTTTCAGCCTATATAACCCGCAAGATTCGCCTGCGCGTCCAAATCCGTAGCCGCAAAAGGCTTGCCCTTTTTTATCATAAAATACGCCTCGGCGGCTATCATCGCGGCATTGTCGGTGCAAAGCTCCAAAGGCAAAAAATACGCCTTTATGCCCGCCGTCGCGCAAGCTTCCGTCAATTCGGCGCGAAGCTTCAGATTAGCGCCGACGCCGCCCGCGAGCGCGACGCTTTTTATGCCTCTGTCAACCGCCGCTTTCAGCGCGGTCGTCTTTATCCGCGAAACGGCGGCGAACTGAAAGGACGCCGCGACGTCCGCCGCGTTAAACTCGCCTTTCGAGTTTGCGATATAATTTATAACGGCGGTTTTTAAGCCGCTGAACGAAAAATCGTAACCGTTGCCGCCCGAATACGGCTTGCCGAAATTAATTACGGGCTTGCCCTCCGCCGCCAATTCCTGTATCTTCGGTCCGCCGGGATAGGGCAACCCGAGCGCTCTCGCCACCTTGTCGAAAACCTCCCCCGCCGCGTCGTCCTTCGTGGCGCCTATGACCTCTATGTCGCCGTAATCTTTGACCTCCAAAACGGCGGTATGCCCCCCGCTTGCGAGAGCGCATACGTAGGGAAAGGTCAGATCCCTATGCGCTATATAATTCGCGGCTATATGTCCTCTGACGTGGCTGACCGCCATAAGCGGTTTTTTTAGAGCGTAGCTTAGACCCTTGGCGTAAGATACGCCCGTAAGCAGCGCGCCGAGAAGTCCCGCGCCGTAGGTCACCGCGACCGCGTCTATATCTCCGTAGTCCAGCCCCGCCGCGCTTAGCGCGCTCTCCGTAACCGACGGCAACGCGAGGGTGTGGTTCCGCGAGGCAATCTCCGGCACAACGCCGCCGAAACGCTTGTGTATTTCTATCTGCGACGCTATAATATTCGACAAAACCCCCGTCCCGTTTTTCACGACGGCGGCGGCGGTCTCGTCGCAAGAGGACTCTATCGCGAGAATTATTATATCCTTTTTTTCCCTTATGTCCATATATCCGTATACCCGCAAAAATTCCCGCGGATTGGGATCTTTTTCTTTTCGGACGGAGGCTTAAAGCGCGCCGTCCTTAAAAACAATTTCGCCGATTAAGCTCTTTTCAGGTATTCCGTAATGAAATCCTCTATATCCCCGTCCATGACCGCCGCTATATTGCCGCTTTCAAATCCCGTTCTGTGATCCTTCGCCAAAGTATACGGGCAAAAGACGTAAGAGCGGATTTGACTGCCCCACTCTATCTTTTTTAAATCGCCCTTCAAAGACTGCTCGTGTTCCAACCGCTCGCGCTCGCGCTTTTCTATCAGCCGGCTCCTCAGCATTTTCATAGCCTGCTCGCGGTTCTGTATTTGGCTACGCTCATTCTGACAGGCGACGATAATTCCCGTCGGAATATGAGTGATTCTGACCGCCGAATCGGTTTTGTTGACGTGCTGTCCGCCCGCGCCGCCGCTCCTGAATGTGTCGAGTTTTAAATCATCGGGATTTATGACTATTTCGTTTTCATCCTCGATTTCCGGCATAACCTCCAACGACGCGAAAGACGTATGCCGTCTTTTGTTGCTGTCGAAAGGCGATATGCGCACCAGCCTGTGCACGCCCGTTTCCGCCTTTAAATAGCCGTAGGCGTTCTCGCCCTCGGCGGTAAAGGTAATGCTCTTTATGCCCGCTTCCTCGCCTTCGAGACTGTCTAAAATCCGCGAGGAATAGCCCTTGCGCTCTATATAGCGCATATACATTCGGAAAAGCATCTGCACCCAATCCTGCGCTTCCGTGCCGCCCGCGCCCGCGTGGAGCGTCAAAATAGCGTTCGCGGAGTCGTATTTGCCCCTCAAAAGCGTTTGGATTTTCAATTCCGCGAGTTTTTTTACGATTTCGGCGGTCTCGTTTTTAAGGAAAGCAAGCTCGCTCAAATCGCCCGTTTCGTCGCACATTTCTATCAGTAGTTCCGCGTCGGCGGCACGGCTTTTCAGCTTTTCAAAACCGTATATCTTATTTTCCAGAGCTTTGATTCGGCGGTTGACGGATTGAGCCTTTAAGGTATCGCTCCAAAAATCCTCTCTTTCGCGCTCTTCTTTAAGCCCGCTCAATTGAATTTTCAGCGCGCCGACGTCAAAGTGCATCGCCCGCCCATTTTAAATTTTCGTCGATAGTCTTGAATTCTTCTCTCAAAGCGTCGAATTCTATCATCTTATCACATCCTTTTTTTAAATTTTCCGTAATTTTTTCTGTGTTTTTCACGATTTTTTTGTAATTTCTCCGTATTTTTTCGGTTCTCTTATACGTTTTGTATCGGTCTTCGGGTGATTTTTCCGGCGCCTTGCCGGGCGATCTTTTGCGTATTTTTCACCGATTTCCCGTCGCCGATCAACGGCGCGCTTCCCTATTTTCCGCAACAATGCTTATACTTTTTTCCGCTCCCGCAAGGGCACGGGTCGTTCGGTCCGATTTTGGCGTCCCTTTTGGCGGGGATCTTTTTCGCCGGCTTGGAGCCGTCGGACGCAAAACCCGCTTCTCCCTTTTTAGCCTCCGGACGTTTCGCTTCGTTTACCTGTGCCTTCATAAGGAAGTGAACGGTCTCGAAACGTATGCTGTCGTTCATCATGGAGAACATCTCGAAGCCTTCCTTTTGATACGCGACGACCGGATCTACCTGTCCGTAAGCCCTCAGCCCTATGCCCTTTCTCAGGACGTCCATAGAGTCTATATGATCCGTCCATTTCATATCGACGAATTTCAGCAGGAATATTCTCTCTATTTCCGAAAAGTCTATGCCTTTTTCGTTCACTTCGCGGGCTTTTTCCTCGTAAGCCTCCGCGGCTTTTTGGGAAACCGTCTCCAAAATTTCGTCATAATCGTATTGTCCCGCAAGCTCTTTCGTGATTATCGCCGCGCCTTTCGGGAGCAGCACCCTTTCAAGCTCGAAATTAAAAGCGTCGTAATCCCACGTATTGATATCCTTTTCAAAGTCGGCGTAGGCTCTTATTATGCCACCGGCAACCTCGGGAATCATCCCCAAAATTTCCTCGTGAATATTCACGCCCGTCAAAACGCGGTCTCTTTCGGCGTATATAATTTCCCTCTGCTTGTTCATAACGTCGTCGTAGTTCAGCACTCGTTTTCTGATCGAGTAGTTTCTATCCTCGACCATTTTCTGCGCGCGCTCGATTTGTCTCGTGATTATGACGTTGGCGATAGGCGTATTCTCGTCCACTTTTAGTGTAGAAGTAATGGCTTTCAGCCTTTCGCTTCCGAAAATGCGCGAAATGTCGTCGTCTAGCGAGATATAGAAAATCGAGCTTCCGGGATCGCCCTGTCTGCCGCTTCGGCCTCTCAGCTGGTTGTCGATACGGCGGCTGTCGTGTCTTTCCGTGCCTATAATTCGAAGACCGCCCAGCTCCTTTACTTTTTCCTTTTCCCGCGAGGTCTCGCCGCGGTAGGCGTCGTAGAGTCTTTCGTATTCGGCGCGCGCTCCTTCCGTTTCCGGATTCGCTATTTTGGCGTAAGACGTCGCCGCCTCTATAGTCTCTGATTTATAGCCGTCCTTTATCATTTTTTGTTTGGCGAGATATTCCGGATTGCCGCCGAGCATAATGTCGGTGCCGCGCCCCGCCATATTCGTGGCTATCGTAACCTGTCTGACCTTGCCCGCCTGCGCGACGATTTCGGCTTCCATTTGGTGATTTTTCGCGTTGAGAACATTGTGCGGGATGCGCTTGGCTTTGAGCGCACGGCTTAGCTCCTCTGATTTTTCGACGGAAACGGTACCCGCGAGAACTGGCTGCCCGCGCTTATAGCAGTCCTCGATATCGGCGACAATCGCGTTCATTTTGCCCCTGTGCGTCGTATAAAGTTGGTCGTTCTCGTCCTTTCTTATCATCGGAACGTGCGTGGGCAGGACTACGACGTCAAGCTTATAAATGCCCTTAAATTCTATGTCCTCGGTTTTCGCCGTACCCGTCATACCGCTCAATTTTTTATAAAGGCGGAAATAATTTTGAAAGGTGATGGTAGCCAAGGTTTTGTTTTCGCTTTTTATTTTGACGTTTTCCTTCGCTTCGATCGCCTGGTGCAGACCCTCGCTGTACCGTCTGCCTATCATTTGCCGCCCCGTGAACTCGTCCACGATAATAATTTCACCGTCGGAGACGATATAATCGCTGTCGGCTTTCATAATGAAATTCGCTTTCAGGGCGTTGTTGATATGATGATTAAGCTCCGAATTTTCAAGATCGGCGAGATTTTCCACGCGGAAAAATCTCTCCGCCTTGCCTATGCCCGCCTCGCTCAGGCGGACGGTTTTTTCTTTTTCCTCGATGATGAGATCCTTTTCCCTATCGACGATTTTCGCGAAGCCGTTCGCGGTAACGTAGAGATCGCTCGACTTCGAGCCTCTGCCCGAAATGATAAGCGGGGTGCGCGCTTCGTCTATCAAAATGCTGTCCACCTCGTCGATTATCGCGAAATTGAGAGGCCGTTGAACTTTGTCCTCCTTGCTTATCGCCATATTGTCGCGCAGATAATCGAAACCCAGCTCGTTATTCGTCGCGTATATAATGTCGCAGGCGTAAGCGGCTTTCTTCGCCTCCGGAGTCATTCCGGACACGACGACACCCACGGTCAGCCCCAAAAATCTGAAAATTTTGCCCATCCATTCCGCGTCGCGGCGCGCAAGATAGTCGTTAACCGTGACGACGTGCATGCCCTTTTCGGTCAGAGCATTCAGATACGTCGGCAAAGTCGCTACGAGCGTTTTTCCCTCGCCCGTTTTCATTTCGGCGATTCTGCCCTGATGCAAAGCCACGCCGCCCAAAATCTGAACGTAAAAATGACGCATTTTCAGCACCCTGTCGCCCGCCTCGCGCACCGTGGCGAAAGCCTCGGGGAGAATATCGTCGAGCGTTTCGCCGTTTTTAAGACGTTCTTTAAACTTCGCCGTCATTCCCGTCAGTTCCTCGTCGGACAACACCCTGAAACCGTCTTGCAACGCATCCACCCTGTCGGCTATTTTTTTTAATTTATTTACGTTTCTGTCGTTCTCCGACGGAAACAATTTGCTGAAAAAGCCCATGCTCAGCTCCTTTAAATTGTGGGGAAAAAAGAGATTTGCGCGGAGGGAAACCTTTTATTTACAGAAGATCCCCCGGCGCCTCTTTCCGAAAGACTTTAATTTTTTTATAGTTTTATAATAGGTCGAGTACCGCCGTTAAGTTTTTTTACGAAAGATAAATACGGTCGTTATGAATCGAATCGCGTTAAAGAAAATATTTTTAGCCGTAAGCGGCTAAACGGTTCTTCTCATATCCGAGCGATACGGAAAACCGTTCTTTTTACCGCTTTCGGCGAAAAGGCGGCGTTTAAATCGCGCGGCTATCTTCCATAACGGCTATACGGTATTTTTACCGCATTCCTCGCGATTTAACCGCCGCTTTTTATCTTTATCGCGTATTCCGCAATTTAATCGCGCATTTTCATTTTACCGCGCAATTTAACGGCAATGTTTTGCCTATTCCGCAATTTCAATTTAGATTATAATATTTTCATTTTATTATACAATATTGCGAAAAAAAAGTAAAGTAAAAACTCAACCCGGCAACGGCATTTGAAAATTATTTTTTATTTTTTGGTAATAAGGATTTTCTTTTTCTGAAAATTATACGGGGGATAACCTTTTAAAATACCAAAACGCCATTTTTTTAAGTTTTTAGGCTTTTTCCCCACATTTTTTCCGCATTCTCACTATATTTTTTATGCTTTTTATTTTTTTGTTACTTTTTCTGTTACTTTTTAGGGTTAAAAATACTTTTAAAATTAAACCCCTTACCATAGCCGAATTACGGGGCTAAGGGCAAGCGAATTGCGGTAGGGTTTAAGCGCGCGCGCAAAAGCGAAACAATTCTCGGAGTTCCAGCCGAACATTTGCGCGGCTATTTGTGCCTCTGCGGACGCTTTATTGTTCGGTCTTGCCCGACGCTCTGAACAGCGGCTCCGCTTCATGTTCGGCTTTCGGTACTATTTTTAACTCGACGATACACGGCATATTCTGCATATTCGAACGCTCCTATTGTTATTATAATAAAGAAAAGCG
>JAISOS010000043.1 GCA_031275485.1 Clostridiales bacterium
TGCGTGTGCCTGACCTGTTATGCCCATGCCATACCTGATTTGTTTTTGCCCCGCACCTCGGGCATTCCGTTATTCTCTTTTCCATACCTTTATTATACCATTTAAATTGCTATTTGTCCTCTCCTTTTTAAATTATGAGGGCTAAACCTTTTGTTTGCAAAAGGTTTAGCCCCTCCCCGCGCCTTTCCGAAAAATTTCCGCATTTTAATTAGACCTCCCGCGAAAATCGACGGCGAATAGTTTTTAGGCGTTTTTTGAGTACTGCCGCGCCGTTTTCGACGGCGCGTACTCTTGCGGCGCGCTGTGAAAAAACGACGCGGCGGCACGCCGGAAGTTTCAAAAGATATCGTCGGCACGGCTTCGAAAGAGGTCTGTCGCGCGGAAAAAACCTTTGTTCGGGAGAATAGGTTTTTTCCCCGCGTAAGCCGCGAAGCTCCGCCTTTATTCTCTACCTTTGTCAAAAAGTCCCAAGTGCAGAACGGGGTAAGGCTTGCCCGCCGCGTCCTTTTCCGAACGTCCTTCGACCGCAAAGCCGTTCTTATAGTAGAATTCCGCAGCGGCAACGTTTTGCTCGTTCACGTCCACTTTTTTCACGCTCAATTCTCTCACGGCGTAATCGACGAGCGTCCGGCCTATACCCTTTCCGCGCATTTCGGGAAGTACGAACAGCATTTCAATTTTTTCGCCGGACACGCCCATAAACCCGAGTATTTTGCGAAAACCGTCCCGAACGGCAAACAAATCGACGGCGTTAAGCCATACTTCAAGAATTAGCTTTTTGTACGACAAAATATCCGATTCTTTCAAAAAAGTATGACTTGCCCTGACCGAGCTCTCCCACACGCGCGCGGCTTCGCCGTATTCCGTTCCGTCGACGAGCGACACCGCATACCCGCCGAATGTTTTTTTTATAGCCGCTCCCATTTTATCCCTCCGAAAGCGAATACGAATTTTCGCCGAAGTAATTATTTCCGCAAATCCTATTGATTTTTTTGCGTATTTGTATTAAAATATATTAAACATATAAATTTAAAAATATTTATAGCCTGCGCCGACCCGACGTTACGCGCCGCGTATACCGCAAAAAGCGGTTCCGCTAAACGGCGCAAGGCAAGAAGAGGGTACCGAATATGAGAATTTCCACAAAAGGACGCTACGGCGTCGCCGTTATGGCAAGCCTCGCGGAGCGCGCCGGTCAACAGCAGACCGCCGTAGACGTCGCGAAAAAATTAGGAATTTCAAAAATATATCTCGAGCAAGTGCTGTCGCTTTTAAAAAACGCCGGACTGGTTCAATCGGTCAAAGGCTCGCAGGGCGGCTATTTTCTGGACGCGGCGGCGGATAAAATCACGGTTTTGGAGATATTGAGAGCGACGGAAACGGGGCTGTTCGAGCGAACGGAATTGGGTTTGGACGAGTCGTCCGCATACATCGAAAGGGCGATAAACAATACCGTTTGGACGCCCTTGGACAAAACTCTCGCGGCGTTTCTGGGCGGTATTACATTGCAAGCCATCCTCGACAACAGCAAAACGCAGGGTGCGGGATATATGTTTTACATTTGATCGCTTCGCCGATTATTTATCGCAATATTTTTCGCGGCATACGGCGGCTCCGTTTCTTGTCGTTTATCCGGTTATTCGACGGTTCCGTTTTTCGTCGTTTATTCTTCAATCGCATATTTCCGTATTAGGCGTTTATATTTTTTGCCGTTTACTTCTTTATCCGGCGCTTCGCTCTCCATCGGATACAGCCGTTATTCGGCGGCTATATTTCTCGCCGCATATTGCGGATCTTTCGCGAATGAGCCGCGAATGTATCCTCAAATACTTTCGGATTTCGGCGGAAAATTCATCGGACTTCTTGCGAAACCGTGCCGACGGTATCTTTTGCCGCTTTCGGCGCGCCGCCGCGTTGTTTTTTTCTAAAATATCTCGGGAATATGCGTCTTCAAAAAACGCCGCAACGGAATATAAAAACCGCCTGAAAGCTATTCGCCGTAAACTTTCGCGGGAGGTCTAATTAAAACGCGGAGTTTTTCGGAAAGATCCCACCTCCGCTTAAAAAATCAAATATTCCAATATATATTAAGTTGCTTTATTCCCCGGCGCTATTGTCGTAATCCTCCAAAAAGGTATGTTTCGCGCCGTCCTTTTTATAGCCTACGACTGTGTCGAGGTTTATATTATACATACTTCTAAAGATATTGACGGCGACGTTCGGATTGTTTTTTTTCAGTGTTTTTATGAGGTTTTTCATTTCCTGTCTTTTCCCGCCGCCGCCCGCGTTGTCGCACAGCGTGCAATTCTCCGTGAAGCGGCAGGCGCATTGAATAAAACTCAGTCCGTTGTAATTTTTCCAATTTATTATATCCCGCTCGTAAACGCGGTACATAGGACGGATTAATTCCATATTTTCAAAATTGTCGCTTTTGAGCTTCGGCGGCATAGACTGAATCCGCCCGTTGTATAAAATGCCCATAAGCACGGTTTCGGTAACGTCGTCGAAGTGGTGCCCCAGCGCGATTTTGTTACAGCCGGCAGACTTGGCTTCCGCATAAAGGCAACCGCGCCTCATTCGCGCGCAAAGATAGCAGGGCGCGCCGCCAACGTTCTCGACGGCGGAAAAAATATCCGATTCAAAAATTTTCACGGGGATGTTCAGCAACTTAGCGTTATTTTCTATCGCCAGGCGGTTTATTTCGTTATAGCCGGGATCCATGACGAGATACGCGGCGTCGAAATTTTTTCTGCCGTGCCTTTGCAATTCCTGAAAGCACTTCGCCATCAGCATCGAATCCTTGCCGCCCGATATGCAGACCGCGATTCTGTCGCCGTCCTTTATCAGCTCGTATTCGTTTATTGCGGCGACGAATTTTTTCCAAATTTGGGAGCGGTAGGTCGTGATTATGCTTCTTTCAATTTGTTTGTATTTTTCCATTTTTCACCGTTTTCCCGCATTTTTTAAATACGTTAAAAAAATCTTTCGCGGGCGCAAATATAAATTCCGTTCGTTTTTTGAATTCGCTTATGATTTCTCAACGCGATTAACAAATTTTTAAAGCGGCGCGCGAACCGATTCCTCCCTTTCCGCCAAATGCGAAAGACCGACCGTAAACGAAAACAACTCTCTTTTTTACCGCCCGTAACCGCGTAGACCGCCGCCATTTATCGACTGCCGAATTCCGCTGTAATTTCCCTTAATACGCGCGCAAATTCCTCCAATTCCTCCCTTTCCGTCAAATGCGAAAGGCTGACCCTAAACGAGGTCAACGCCCTTTTTTTGTCGCCCGTTACCGCGTAGACCGTCGACGACGGCGAATCGGGAACGGAGCAAGCGGATTTTACGGAAACGCAAATCCCCCGCCCGCTCAACGCGTCCCTCATCCGTTCGGCTTTTATGCCCGTTACGCTCAAATTCAGTATATACGGGAGCGCGTCCAAGGGACTGTTTATTTCTACCTCTTTAATTCCCGACAGCTCGCCGCGCAAAAAGCCGTTCAGCGAAACCGCCTTGCGGTACCGCGCGCCGAGATTGCCGTAAGCCTTCGTCATCGCCGTCAGGGCGGAAGCCGCAAGGGGCAAAGAGGGCGTTCCTCCGCGGTACGGAGAAAAGCCGCCGCCGTGAACGAGCGGCGCAAGTAGCGTTTTTTTATGCCTCAAAAGGAATGCCGTGCCGTTCAAGCCGTAAATTTTGTGCGCGGCAAACGAAAGGCAATCGATGCCGTTCAGCGGAAATTTATCGGTATATCCGCAAGCGCCGTTTGATAAACCATCCGCACCGTCCGAATAGTTACCCCGATCATCCGAAAACCCGCCCGCATAATCGGAAGAATTGCCGTCGCCGTTTAAATAACCGTCCGCGCCGCTTAAAAACGCACTTCCGCTTATCTTGCCTACCGCCTGAACCGCGTCGGTATGGAAGCGGCAATTCGGGTATTCCGCGACGATTTCCGCGATTTTTCCTATCGGCTGTACCGCACCGAGTTCGCCGTCAACGCAACATACGGAAACCAAGACGGTATTCTTTCCGATAAGCGATTTAAGGTGATCCAAATCGACCTTGCCGTCCGTACCGACGTCGACGAATTCGACCTCGAAGCCCCCGCTCTGCAAACGCACTAGCGCGCCGCCGACGGACGGATGCTCTATGCGGGCGGAAACGATATGCCCGCCCCCGCCGTTCGCCGCGTAAACGCCGGCGACGCCTTTTACCGCCAAATTATTCGCTTCGCTTGCCGACGCGGTTTGAATCAATTCGTAGTCCTCCGCGCCGGTAAAAAAAGCCTTGATTCCCTCATAACATTCGGCGAGTTTCCGCGCCGCCGCGGCACCCAAGGGATGCACGGAATTAGGGTTGGCAAAAAAAGCCCTCTGCGTGTCCAGAAAGGTTTTCAAAACGTCCTCGTCCGCGGGCGTGTCCGCCGCATAATCCAAATAAATCATATATAAATTTTTTATGACGCGTAGGGGAAGCCTTCTTTGCGAATAATAAGGTTTCTCCGCGAAATTCAAACGAGCGTTGCGGCGAAGGTCTTACAAAAAAAGACGCGCACGCTCTTTTAAAACGGGAACGCCGTATCATACGGCGGAGTACGCCGAAAAGAGGCGCGGCGCTTACGCGGCGGCGAAAACTTTTACGGGTTACGGCTTACGCGCTTCCAAGCTGTTTGCGGCGTCAAATACGCGTTTCCCGAGCGCGTCCCGACAAAACGCCTTGTTTCAGCGTCGGTTTATATTACGCAAAAAAACCTGATTCGCGGCATTTCGCTTGAACGGAGCCGTAAAAAATAAAGTTTTTCGGAAAGAGGCGCGGGAAAAAACCTTTTGTCTACAAAAAGTTCCTCACGCATAAATTTAAAAAATCCCCGCGCACTTACACGCCCCGTTTCCGTCCGCGAACCGACTCGGCGGAGACGATCGGCTGAAAAAAGCCGCCGCCTAGCCGCAGTTGCGCCTGAGTAAAAGAGCTCCACGCCCATTCTTTCCGACGCGCGGTCGTCCGCGCCGGTTCCTTTCTTACGGCGGCGAAATTATGTCCGTCGCCGGTACGCGGGCGTTCCGTCCCGCAACGCTTACAATAACGTTCATCGTCGCGGACTTCCGCGCCGCAGCCGTTACAAACCATTTCAACCTCCATTCCGCCGCAACGGCGGCGTTACAAACGGCTATCGCTACTAAACTCGGCCGTATTTTTTTCTTAAATTTATTCGGACTTTCACATTGTAAACATTAAACGTTCCCCGAAACGGCGTACCGAAAAATAAACGCGATATTTTCAAAATAATAACCCCGCCGCCGTCTTAAAACTCGACGAAACTATTCTAAATATTAGTTTACCCCAAAAACACGTTTTTGTCAATAATTTTTCCGTTGACCGGCGCGCTTAATAGCGTTGCTATATAAAATTCGGCGGACTAAACGTCGGATCCCGCCGCTTACGCGAAGGCTTCCCGGGATTATACGGCTTATTTTCGACGGCTACCCGGCGTTTCGGCTTTTTTCTCCCGGAATTTATCACGGACGTCCGCAAACGCATCCGTCGCCGCGCCGAAGATTTCGGGCGCACGGAAAAAATATTCTCTTTTTCGAGTTAAACTTTTTTGTTAAACGGCGCATATCCGCGTTTATAATTAACGCTTTCAAAAAACGGCTATCCGAATTGCGGACGGACGGCGTGAAACTCTGGTCAAATTTATTCCGCGTAACGCGAAGTTTCGGCAAAGTTTTTCAACGACAGCCGTTATGAATCGGAATCGCGTTAAAGATAATATCGAATTTTTTGCTCCAAGCGGCTAAAAAATTCTTTTCCGTATTACGCGAATACGGAAAACCGTTCCTTTTGCCGCCTTCGGCGACAAGGATAAATAACAAAATTAAACTTCCATGAACAACATTTTGGATAGTATGTAATATAAATTGCGAAATCTTTTGTTTTATTGTATAATAAAAACATTTACAAAATGTTTGTTGAGGAGTTTGGGAATTGGGGAGTTAATACAAGCCCGAACGAAGAAAAACTTTTTTGCAATTCAATTCGTGGCGAAAATTGCATAAAGGCATTAAAACTTTTTACAAATGAATTGGAAAATTATTTCAAGCATAATCGTAATAATTCTTTTGTCAATGGACTTAAAAAACAAATTGATTGGCTTGTCGCCACCACCATTGAAATATTTAACGCCTATAATGACGATTGGTATGTTTCGGCGAAAATCATTTTAGAAAATGCAAACAACACAAGCAGAATAAAGCAGACGTTTTTTTACGAAAGACGATAAAAAAACAATGTATGAGAAATTGGCGGTTGGCACAAATCGTGGCAAGAGAATTTGTCAAGGCGTGCCAGAGAAAAGCATTATTTGTGGCAAAGAATTTTCTTTTGACGAATTTGAAATTGACCATAAACAAGCGTGTAGCAAAGGCGGACGCACCGCATTAAACAACGCACAGTTGCCGTGCAAAAAATGCAACACGGCAAAGGGGGCGAGATAATGGCTGTTGTGAATTTTTTCAAAATAGATGAAATAAACAAAGACGCTTTTAATAGTGTTTTTGCCAATATAACCGCGAAGAATTTCACACACGGAGAAAAAAAGCATACAATGTAAATTACTTATTGAGAATAAAGAATTTAACACGGACAACATCTGGGATAGTGTGCAATATAAATTGCAACAAGCAGTTATTAAAAGATGATGACAATGCTATGAGTTTATTAAAAGGAGATGGCGATTTTAGAAGTGAAGAGTGTATTGCCTTATTACAAGAAGCCGACATTGTAGTTACAAATCCACCATTTTCATTGTTTAGAGAATGCATTGGACAACTTATTGATAATAATAAGAAATTCCTTATTGTAAGCAATATGAACGCTATCACTTATAAGGAAGTGTTTCCACTAACAATGCAAAATCGTATGTGGCTGGGCGTAAGTTATGGTAGAAACTTTAATGGGTTCATTGTTCCTAATAGTTACCCTTTGAGTGGCGCAGAGACAAGAATTGATGAATATGGAAATAAAATTGTGTCAACGAACAATACGATTTGGTTTACAAATCTTGACCACGGACGCCGACACCAACCATTACAACTTATTTCAACGACAGATAACTTGAAATGTCAACGACATAAAAAACTTTATGGTAAAGAGAATTACGACAAATATGACAATTATGATGCTATTGAAGTCCCATATACAGACGCTATACCAAATGACCATAATGGCATAATGGGTGTTCCTATCTCATTCCTTTTTAGGTATTGTCCTGAACAATTTGAAATTGTAAAGTTTAGAAAAGGTTATGATGAAAAAGACCTATCAATTAAAGGTAAACGCCCTTATTTTAGAATTCTAATTAAGAAAAAGCACAAAGGAGATAGGATATGAAAAAACAAGCATATAGATTAAGATTAGAAAAAATTAGGGGGAAAGGTCCAAAAGAGATATTTGGTGAAAAAGCATTAGAACACGATATTGCCGTGAACAATTTTTCACGAAAGTTTTTTGAAACGATAAAAACTACTTTCCCGAATTTAGAGTTTAGGTTTAGAGATAAGATAAGCAAAAAGGAAATAAATGATAAATTGCATTCTGTTGATAATAGATTAGGCGTGACTTTATTTATTGCAAACTCATCTATTAAGCCAGATGGTGGCATTATAGAGGTTAAAGATAGAAGTGGTAAATGACGTATCGTTCTGGTTTGTGAAGCCAAATATCAAGGGAAAGATATTGAAAATATTAGTAAAGGAATTTTGGTTGGCAAAAACAGTTTACAAGAATTGATGGTAGCAGGAAATGCTATTGAGCGTTCTCATAAAAATATAAATGAAATACGAAACATAATGATTGATGAAAAATATTTTCCGTATATTTTATTTTTGCAAGGTTCTAATTTTTTAACCGAACAATATATAGTAAAACGCCCAGACGGAACGGATTATATTTTCAAACACGACACAGGAGCATTGAACAGAATAGATAGATTAACTTCTGCAAATTATGGATTACCAATAAATAAAAATAATTGTGAAAACATTTTTGTTCAAATTGATGATAGCGTTGTTATGTTGCAAGCCGTATCAATTTATACAAAACCAATCGAGTGGACTATTGATGAAATGTTACCTATAATGATGGCTGTTTCTTATACTTCACTAAAAGTGATAGGGTTAATATATGAATAAAAAGGGGTAAAAAATGGCAAAAAGCAAAATTATTAAAGAACTTGCAAATAATGAAATTACACTTGAAGTGGCATTAAAAAGATTATTAGTGCTTGCAAGTGATTTAGAAGATGACACAATAAAATATTGGGTAGAAAAAGAATTAAGCGGATATTCAAAAGATGATGAGTTACCAAGTTATAGATATATTCAAGCAGGACAAGTCTATTTTTCGGGCGTAAAGGGGAGTTCCATTAATCACATACAATATAATCATAATAAAATGCAAATGGGTTACTTATCTGTTGATACTTGGAAAGATTTATTAAAAGAACACGCTTGCAGAGAAGAAGTGGCTATATTGCAAACTTTTGCACAAGCCGAAAATGCTCCGTCTATTGATTTGACATATTTAGCAAGCGAAGTCGCACAAAGAACGCAAGACGGTTTCTATAATATAGGTTGTCAGTCAATCACAATGGAATTTGCATCTAATCAATTTGCGTCTATTATTCAAAAATTATCCACAATACTTCTTAATGTATTTATAAAATTAGACAAACAATATGGTTGTTTGGATGACCTTGATATTGATACAACAAGTATCACGGAAAAACAAAAAGTAGAAATAAATAAAGAATTACAACAAATAATTTTTAATGAATGCACCTTTACAAACAACAATAATAATTTTGAGAAAGCAAAAATAAAAGGTTCAAATGTCGGCACAGAAAATAAAATTGACAAAAAACAAGATAAAAAGAAAATTAAGGATAGCAATACGGGGAAAGGTTCAAACACTGTAAATAAAGCAACTACAATAAGCCCCAAAATTGAGATACCTCTTAATAAGATTAGTAAAGATTAAAACGGCAAATTGTCGTCATCAATCGGCACTAACTCAATTTGTGTGGTGCTTTTTGTTTGGGTTTCTATTTCTATTACGGCGTTTTGTTCTTTTAATTTATTTATAACCGCTTGTGTCGGTTCGCCTTTCTGCCAAATGTAATGATTGCGGTCGGGCATATAAATTACTTCGTGTATTTGCCGTAAAAAGCCGTCATAACTCGGGGCTTTACCGTTAAACCGTTCTGTGCGGTATTGTTCACCCAATGGATAATTTGATATGACAAATATATTGTGATAACAAGCGACCTAAGAATAACAATGCACGAATTACGGCATACATTTATAACTCGTTGCCACGAAAAGCAGATTGACGAAATACTTGTGCAAAAATGGGTAGGACATACAATAGGCTCAACAATGACAAAAGGTGTTTATACCCACATAGCAGACGATAAAGAATTGGCAACATTGATTTATTAAACAATTAAAAAATCACACACAAATTCACTCACACTTTAATCACAAAATACTTCTTATTTCACACACAAACCTTACCTTTATACTATAAAACTATATGTTTTAGGTATGTTGGAACTGGAACGCAGTGGATAAAAAGGTAATTATAAATTATTTTTAAACGCATTTTTTACGCGACGCGTTTTGGCTTTACATTGCGCGGCGTTTTGTGCTATAATTCAATAACCGAACGGAGAAATCATATATGAAAAGAGAGTATTGCACGCAAATGGACGCCGCGAAAAGGGATATTATAACGCCCGAAATGCGGATCGTGGCGAAAAAAGAAAACATAGACGCCGAAACGCTCAAAAATTCGGTCAAAAACGGGTTTGTCGCAATTCCGGCGAACGTGCGCCACGCCGCCCTCTCGCCCGAGGGTATAGGCGCGGGGCTGAAAACAAAAATCAACGTCAACCTCGGCATATCGGGCGACGCGAACAACTACGAAACCGAAACGCTCAAGGTCGAAACCGCGCTGAAATACGGCGCGGAAGCGATTATGGACCTCAGTAATTACGGCAAAACAAACACGTTCCGAAAAAAACTGATAGCCCGCTCGCCCGCCATGATAGGCACCGTGCCTATGTACGACGCGGTGGGCTACCTCGAAAAGGACCTGTCCGACATTACCGCCAGGGATTTTCTGCGCGTGGTGCGGGCGCATGCCGAGGAGGGCGTTGACTTTATGACGATCCACGCGGGCGTCAACCGCCGCGCCGTCGAGGCCTTTCTTCGCGCGGGCAGAAAAATGAACATAGTATCGCGCGGCGGCTCGCTCCTTTTCGCGTGGATGCAAATGACGGGCAAGGAAAACCCTTTTTTTGAATTCTACGACGACGCGCTCGAAATCCTGCGCGAATTCGACGTGACCGTAAGCCTCGGCGACGCGCTCCGGCCGGGCTGTCTTGCCGACAGCTCCGACGCCGCGCAAATCGGCGAGCTTATCGAGCTCGGCAATCTGACAAAACGCGCTTGGGACTGCGGCGTACAGGTTCTCGTCGAGGGGCCGGGTCATATGCCCCTAAACGAAATCGCCGCCAATATGATTCTCCAAAAAAAGCTCTGCCACAACGCGCCCTTTTACGTTCTCGGACCGCTCGTCACGGACGTCGCGCCCGGTTACGACCATATAACCTCCGCGATAGGCGGCGCGATCGCCGCGACTTACGGCGCGGATTTTTTGTGCTACGTGACTCCCGCCGAACACCTCCGCCTCCCCGACCTGAACGACGTCAAGGAGGGCGTCATAGCCGCCAAGATCGCCGCCCACGCCGCCGATATAGCGAAGGGACTGCCGAACGCCCGCGATATCGACGACAAAATGGCGGACGCGAGACGCAAACTCGATTGGGAGGCTATGTTCGCCGCCGCGATCGACGGAGAAAAGGCTCGCGCCTATTACGAAAGTCTGCCGCCTGCCGAAAAGCATACCTGCTCTATGTGCGGAAAAATGTGCGCCATTCGCACGACCAACAAAATACTCGGCAACGAACGCGTATGTTTATTGGATTAGCGGAAAGATTTTTATGAAAAATTACGCGGGTGAAGCCTTTTGCGGGTAAAAGGTTTCACCCGCGCCCCTTTCCGAAAAACTTTACTTTTTTTATAAAAATGCGCAATGAAAGTTTTTTGTGAACGAAGGCTTTTCACCGCGTTCCTTAAAAAAGCAATATACCGAACTGACGTTGCTAACCGTAATCCGGTTAAATTTACGGCAACATCGTTATACGAGGAAAAAATATGTCGAGAGAAAAAACGAAACCCCGCAAAATTTCAAGAGTATTTAAGGCGGTCGCCGTAATTTTCGCGGCGGTACTAACCGTTGCGGCGGGAATTGCGGGCGGCGCGGTCGGGCTGTCCTACGGCGTTATAGCTAAGGATTTGGACGAACAAGTCCGCCGCGTCGCGGAATTGGAAGCAAATCCGTCCGCGCCCGTGAACGAAGCGGACTTCGCCGACTTCGATTTGTCCGCGCAAAATCCGAAAATTAACCGCATCCGGGTGCTGAACACGCACAACAGCTACAGAAAAAGACTGACCCAATATATCGACTTCTTCGCGGGCAATTTTTTGCCGAAAAGCGTCTATGAGGAGTTGGTTTACGAGCACGGCGCGCTCACCGATCAGTTGAACTCCGGAATAAGGAGCTTTGAATTGGATTTGCACTCCAAAAACGGTAAATTCAGCGTGTACCACATCTCCAAAATAGACTGCGGCTCGTTTGCTCCCGACTTCGGACTTGCCTTAAAAGAATTGAAGATATGGTCCGACAATAACCCCGGACACGTACCGGTAACCATCCTTTTGGAATACAAGAACGATCCCGCCTTTCTCGATCTGTTCGCCGATAAACCCGATTCGGCTATGCTGTCGCGCCTGAACGACGCCGTTGCGACGGCTATGGGCGAGGAAAAGCTCGTCACGCCCGCCGACGTCATAGGCGGCTACGCGGATATGCAAAGCGCAATCGCCGCCGAAAATTGGCCGACGTTGAACGACGCGAAAGGTAAGTTTGTATTCCTTTTGCACTACGGCGACGGCGTCACGGACAAATATATCGGCTTGGATAAGTCTCTGAAAAGTCTCGCGCTTTTCCCTACCGTCTATGCGGACTCCGCGTCGGACAAGCGCATTGACGAATACCGCGAATACGCCTCCTATATTCTCTGCAACACGCCCGACGCGGACGGTATAAACGCTCTCGTTTCGGCGGGATATATCGTCAGGACGCGCGCGGACGCGGATATGCGTAAGCCCGAAGCTCAAAGAACCGCCGCTCTCTCGAGTCTCGCCCAAATTATAACCACCGACTACGAAAAAGGCAGAGCGCTCCCTGCGGGAGATTATTATCTTGATCTCGGAAACGGCAAAACCGTATCGCTCTTGACGTTTTAACAAGCCGTCACGCCGTATTTATGATTTAACGGGTTATTCCGTCGTATTTTATGACGGAATAAAAACGCCGAGGTTTTCGGGAAAGGGGCGCGGGAGAAAGCCTCTTTGTTTACAAAAGGTTTTCCCCGCATAAATTTTTAAAAATAAAAAATAATCGGGAGATTTTTTTGAAAACTGCCGAAAAACAAAACGCCGTAAAAACCGTATTGACCGTCGCCGGCTCGGATTCCGGCGGCGGCGCCGGCATTCAGGCGGACATAAAAACCGTAACCGCGTTCGGGCTTTACGCCATGAGCGCGATTACCGCCCTGACCGCCCAAAATACTACGGGCGTATACGGCATATTGAGCGTCGGCGCGGATTTTTTTATCAAACAGCTCGACTGCGTATTCACGGACATATTTCCCGACGCCGTGAAAATCGGCATGTTGTCCGACGAAAGCCTAATCGCCGCCGCCGCCGACCGCCTTGCTTTCTATAAGGCGAAAAATATCGTTCTCGACCCCGTGATGATTTCTACAAGCGGCTCCCGTCTTTTATCTAAGGGCGCGGAAAAAGAATTATTCCGCCTCTTTCCTCTCGCCGCCCTCGTTACGCCGAATATTCCCGAAGCGGAAGCGCTCTGCGGTATGAAAATATCGAGTGAAACCGATATGCAAACCGCCGCTTTGCGTCTTTCCGAAATTACGGGCGGCGCGGTTCTTTTAAAAGGCGGTCATTTAGCCCGATGCGACGGCGCGGAATCGGAAGCCGAAAACGACGGAATTTTTAGAAAAACCGACAATTCGCAATTCACAAACCGGAAAAAACCTGAAAAAGCCGAAAAACCGGTATTCGTAACCAATGCGAATTCACCTCTGTTCGATAGTTCGGAATTAAAAAATAACGGGAATTTAAAAAAATCAAACGGCGCGTATGCGTCGGACTGCCTGGCGAAAAACCGTTCGGTAAAATGGTTTTCGTCGGAACGGATAAATAGCCGGAACACGCACGGCACGGGGTGTACGCTCTCGTCCGCAATCGCTTGCGGACTCGCGCTCGGGCATACTCTCGAAAACAGCGTCGCCGCCGCGAAAAAATACCTCGCCGCCGCTCTCGGAAGCGGTCTTAATCTCGGTAAGGGCAACGGACCTTTAAATCATATGTTCGGAATAAAACCGCCGAATATGCCGAATATAAGGTGAAAAACCTTATACGCGCGGACAATATTTATTCTGCCGCTCGCGTTTCTCTACGCGAGCGGTAATTTTACAAATTGCGATTACGGCGGATAACAGAACCAATTAAAAAACCGCGAAATAAATCCGCGCGATATCGTCTTGAAAATTTAACGCCGAGCTTACGCAAAAATAAAAAACACCCGCGAATCGGTCGTAAGCGGCGTTTTTAAACGTTTATTCGCGGTCAGTTCTGCATAATATTAAGTTATGTTGAATTAAGATTGGCGGGTCAAGCGGCATCTGCGGTCGGTTGCGCGGGGATTTTTTTTGATGGGGGGGGGGGACGCGCCGCGTGGGCGGCTGCGGCGAACGTTGCAACAAATCTATTCGGTTAAAATTTCGCGAATTATTTAATCTTTTTTTAAAAAAACATTGACTTTTGAACAAAATTATATTATAATGTCGATAAGCTTGACCGGCATGGGTTTTCGGGCGCTTTTTCTTGCCCCGCGCTTACGTTTTTTATCGCGTTTTCCTTATATTGTGGTCTTTCTTCATAAAATAACTACATATCGCCTTTTTTTACACCGTTAGTCAAAATATCTTTTTTTATACCTTATCCCTGCCGCCATATACTTTTTTCGACATTTTTGTACAATATATTTTCGTTTTTTATAAATTATCATAGCTTTTGTTCTTGAAATAAAATACCCTTATGTTATAATATAGTCGCCGCAAATCGACATTGCGTTAAAGGAAAACGTTCTTTGCCGCTTACCGCGAGAAGACGGCGTTTAGACGGCGCTGTCCCGATTCGCGGCGGCCGAACCGTCGAACGGTTTTTGTCCGCCGGTTTTCCTTTATGTTTCGACCGTTTCGCGTCCGAACGAAATACCGCGCCGGCGAAAAAAAACCGCAAATCCGGCGTTTCTCATACGTTAACAAGTCCTTATTCCATTTCTAAAACCGGGAGGCAATTACATGAACAAATTAAAAGTCATAATCGCGGAGGACAACCTTGAATTCGGCGAGTTACTAAAGAGCGGCTTGGAAAAAGACGGCCGCTTCGACGTCGGATACGTCTGCGAGAACGGCAACGAGGCCGTCGCGGCGATTGGGCGCGAAATACCCGACGTGCTACTGCTTGACCTCGTTATGCCGGAAGCGGACGGCTACACCGTTTTAAGCGAGCTTAACGCGATGCGTATAAAGCCCGCTCTGATTATCGTCGTATCCCAGATAAAAAGCGAAACGTTTATCGAAAAAGCCCTGCGGCTCGGCGCGAATTATTACGTGCATAAGCCCGTGTCCCTCGACTCTCTCATCGACCGCATTTTGGAATTCTCGGACGGAAAGTCCTTCAAGAAAGCCTTTCCGGAAGAAAAAGGCTTCGCCGCTCCTCAGAAGGAGAGGCGCGTCAATTCGGTAGACGAAAAAATCGCCAATATCTTTATATCCGTAGGCATCCCCGCGCACATCAAAGGCTATCAGTTCTTGCGCGAGGCTATCAAAATGGCTATAAATAACCCCGAAATAATCAACAATATCACCAAAAAGCTGTATCCCAATATAGCCGAAAAATACGAGACCAGCTCGAGTAAGGTCGAGCGCGCAATACGGCACGCCATCGAGGTCGCGTGGAGCAGAGGCAAAATCGAAAATATCAACAACATTTTCGGAATCAAAATCTACACGGCGAACGATAAGCCGACGAACGGCGAGTTTATCGCCCTCGTCGCCGACAAAATGCTGCTTGAAGGCGCGTAAAAACGATGTCGTTATCAAAAAACTCCATCGCTGGCGAAACACCGCTTGAAAGGCGCGTAAAAACGGTTAGACGGCTTATTCGCGCCGCAGTATGCCGCCTCAAAACTTCGCGTAGCGAGCTCTGCGGCGCGGCATACGCCGGCTTAAAAGTCCCCCTCGTAACAGCGTAAAACCGCGGCGCGGACGCGTAAGCGAAAACGGGAAATCTTAAACGGTTTTTCGCACCCTTCAACACCTCTTTGTCAATGTAATCGTATTAAAACGGTATAATATTATTCTCCTTTCGCCGCGAATAGGTATAATCGCTATACAAGGCTTAATCCGTAGCTTGAATTACGCCTCACGTACACCGCCGCTCGGATTTTGGAGGTGGTAAGCCGCGTGTTTTTTCCGCGCATTTCAACTTCCGCGCGCGCTTTTTGCATCCGTCATTTTTCCGCGTCATTTCTTTTTTTTATTCAACTATTTTATCGATTTTGCGTACCCTAATAACAGACCTGCCGCCGACCGCTTTTGCGGCGGCTTTGCACGGCGCAAATATC
>JAISOS010000078.1 GCA_031275485.1 Clostridiales bacterium
GGGCAGTTTAGCGGCACTCAAAGCAAAATCTCTAAACGAGGCTCTCCCTACCTAAGACGGGCGCTCTATCTTGCCGCCAATATCGCCGCTTTTAAAAACCCATCCCTTTCTCTTTACTATCTGCCAAGCTGTCTTTTGGGCAGTTTTATGAAAAATATTTGAAATATGAAGAATATCGCTATGATCGGTATTATAGCGAGCGCGACATCACCGAAATTGCCGGCGTTTCTCCGTAAGAAGAATTCCCACGGGGTTCATTATATAATGAACTCCTAACCGCGTTCGGCGGTATTTCCTCGTCAACTAAAAATTCGTAAAGCCTACACATTACTTTTATTCCTTCACTTTTTCTTGCATATTATTATCGTCAATTTGCAGCGTAGGCGAAAAAATTTACGGATTCAACAAAAAAACGTCCCCAAATGAGCGCAACAATAAAGAAACAACAAGCCCGTTTTCAATTCACTGCAAACGGGTTTATACGGTTCGGAACGCCCCCAAACAGGCGTTTCAAAAAATCGGCGTTTCTCTCATGCAACCAAAGTCACGGTTCCATTTCTACGTTCTAACCTTAACGTCACAATCAACTCATATGGCATTAGTGATAGCGCATGTGCGGTAATTCGTCCAAATTTGATATTTTATATCACAAAATCCGACGCCGTTCCGTAGTAAAATCTTGATATTTTATAACCGTAAAATCCGGTATTACCGCATTGCGAAACCCGTTGTTGTTTTGCCGCGAATTCCGATATTAATCAAGCGTAAAATCCCGTGTTACTTTATACTTTATAGATTTTGACGCCCGATTTATACTCAATTTATGTCCTTATTTATCGTCAGAAATTTGGACAAATCAAACCTGTTCCACGGCGGCTCCGGTTCCGGCGGGTACGCCATAAACACCATCATTTTGCCGGAAACGGGATGCGGAAATTTCAAAACCGCCGCCCAAAGCGCGAGGCTTAAACCCGGACGCGGTTTTCCGTATCTATGATCGGCGAAAATCGGCGTGCCGAGAGACGCGATTTGCACTCGCGCCTGATGTCCTCTGCCCGTCAAAAGATTTATGCCGATTAACGACAACGTTTTGTCTGCGGTCGCGTCCAAAAGTCTGTACGTAAGCTCGGCTTTTTTTGCCCCGTCAGTGCCCGCAGGCACGATTTTAACGGTATTTGTCTCCTCGTTCTTCAAAAGATAGTGAGTTAGCCTGCCCCTTTTTTCCTTAGGAACGCCGTCCGTAACGGCGAAGTAGGTCTTATCGAATTCGCCGCCGCGTATGCTCTCGGACAACCGCGCCGCCGCCTTGCTCGTTTTCGCGAATACCATAACGCCGCCCGTCGGGCGGTCAAGTCTATGCACCAAACCCAAAAATACATTGCCGGTCTTAAAGTATTTTTCCTTTAAATATTCCTTTAACAATGTAAGCGTATCGGGGGCTTTCGTCGCATCCTCCTGCGAGGGCACGTTTTGCGGTTTGACGGCGACCAGAATGTGGTTGTCTTCAAACATTATCCGAATGTCTTCTTTTTTTATCATAATCCTGTTCCGCTATTTTTGCACTTTTATAATATTTTATAATTTTATAAATTTTTTTGTTTTGCGTCGGAACCGACCACGCCGCCGCGAATATTTGCCGGACATATTCTAATCGATTACGGAATTTTTTGAAAAAGAGTGCGGGTACATAATCCGTTCATAAAAGATCCCTCCGTCACCGAAAATAAACCTTATCAAAAACATCCTAATTAAACACCGTAAAGCCGCTCGCTCCGCAGGGCAGTATGATACCCTCGTCGGTGGGCAAACCGGTTTCGTATGCGTCGAAAACCGCATCCGCGGAGTTCTTAAAAACCAGCCGCTGAACGTTTTTTATCACTCCGGGTTGCAAACCCGTCGTGTAGGAATTTATTAAGTGAAAGAGCGGTCTGCCGCTCATTATCTTTTCCGTCAATTCGACCAGAGCGAACAACCCGTCCTCTATTTTCCACAGCTCGTTATTAGGACCTCTGCCGAAACTCGGCGGATCCATTATGACCGCGTCGTAACGTCTGCCGCGCTTTATTTCCCTCGCGACGAATTTCATGCAATCGTCCATTATGTAGCGCGCGCCGGCGTCCTTTAGTCCGCTCAAAAACGCGTTTTCCTTCGCCCGATCCACCATCGCTCTCGCCGCGTCCACGTGGCACACCGAAGCGCCAGCCGAAAGGCATGCAAGAGTCGCACCGCCCGTATACGCGAAAAGATTAAGCACGCTTACGGGCCGCGCCGCCTCCCTTATCAACGAAATCATTCGCGCCCAATTAACCGCCTGTTCCGGAAACAAGCCCGTATGCTTAAAGCCCGTTAATTTGAGCGAAAAGGTCAGATCCCGCCAGCTTACGGTGAAGTTTTCCGGAATCTCCTTGAAAAACCGCCACTTGCCGCCCCCGGCGCTGTCGCGGTTATAAACGGCGGCAAGCCCCTCTTGTCCGTCGAAATCGAACGCGGCGGGCCATATAACCTGCGGATCGGGACGTAAAAGGATGAAATTTCCCCATTTTTCAAGCTTCATACCGCTTCCGGTCGCAATTATTTTATAATCCTTCCATTCCGTATTGTATCTCATATTTTTATAATTTAAAAAAAATTTTGCGAAAGAAACGTTCTTTGAAAAAAGGCTTCTCCCCCGCGTCCCTCTCCCGAAAACTTCAAATAAAAAATTTTTTAAAATTTTATAACTTTATATTTATACAGGTTGATGTTTATTTTTCCATCTATACTATTATCGGCAATTTGCAACATGCGCGAAAAATTATTACTGCTTTTTATCCCTATCGGGTTTACCGAGTAATAACGGGCTGTTTGCCGCTTGTTGTAAAAGCACTTTAAGTTCACGCTCCGCTATCCCGCGAAGTATTATTAAGCCTTTCCGATTGCGGCAAGCCTTCCGTGATAAAAGCGGCGTTATAGCTTTCCATGTTTGCAAGAACTAAAAGTTGATGAAGCGTTGCGTGATCGTGCATATTGCCTTTGAGTTCGGGATTCTCTTTTCGCCATTCCCCAAGCCGCCTTACCGAAAAGCGCAACATTTAAAAGGTCGGCCTCGTCCGCATAAACATAACTTTTCTGCGCTTGCGTAAGTTCGGGAATTATGAGGTTTTCCTTTATAGCGTCCGTTTGTATGTGATAGTTGAGTTTTGAAAGCTCGCGCTTCGCACTCCACTCAAGTTGTCTTTGCTCGTTTTTTTTTAGCCGCTGAAATTCAACCGCTAAATAAAGCTTAAACTCCGCAAAAATCCAACTTGCGAACTCAAACGCTATATCGGATTGCGCGAAAGTTCCGGCGTTCCTACCCATCGCGGAAACTATACCTATCGAATTAACCGTTTAAATCCATTTAATCGGCAACATAGTAAACGAGTTGGCTCCCGCTTCGTTTATGTATGACAAAATCTTCTCCGCGTTCGCACTGGGGTTGTTTAATCCCCCAAAGTCCCATGTATTCGATAGCATACCGCGTCCGCATCCAATCCTTGACCGCGTCGCTCGGAGCTTCCGGATTTTTTGCCCGCGCAATGTCAGTCAAAGAATAAATTCTTTGTCGATTCCTTTAACATTAACCGGTATTGTCCCGATTTGAATCGTGCTGTTTTTCATGCAACCTCCGCTTAAATTAGGTCGATTTCGACCTAATTTATTTATTTCCGTTTATTTTTATAACTGTATAATTTTATCACATTTAGCTTGAAAAAACTTATTAGTCTCTTTTGTTTCTCCGATAGAGTAAGCTATTTTTTTATAGTACATCGGCTTCCGCTTTGTTAATTTCCCAAAAGAGTTTTCCCTTCCCGAACGCTCTTTTGTATTGTCTTTTTTCCACATAATCCTAAGCATTATCCGTATCCCGTTTTAATATTTCCAAATAATCGATATACGAATATACTTTGTTATGTCTTTTATTAGAGGTTCCTCTCAATTTACCCGTCAAATTTTCTGCACGAGTAAGCGATACCTTAACATATAAAGTTTTTTTCCTGCAAGTTCCATTTTCCCACTTCAACGCGGTCATTTCGCACAATCGAATTCCCGTATACAGCATTATCAAAAGCTAAATTCTCTCGGGTCGCTTGAATGTAATGCCACGCGTTCTATAAGTGTTTGTTCCTCGTTGCTAAACGCCCCGACTTCGGTTTCCTCTACTTTCGGCAGTTTAATCCGTTTATACGGGCTTCTGTCTATGTATTCGCAATCCTCCGCAAACGCAAGCGCGGACGACATATCGTTTACCCCTATGGCTTTCCCTAAATCCATAATCGACAAACCCTTTTCGATTCTTAATTTCTTTAAACGCTGTCCTATATTCTGCATATTTTTATTATACAACAAAAGTGTTGCTATAGCCTTGAACACAACAAAACTGTTGTGTGAAAATTTTAATTTTTACGCTCTTTTAACCTTTGCGGGAATAACGCGGATTGTTCCTCAAAAGCAAAGCCGCCGCCGCTTGCGGCGCCCTCTCTTTTTGAAAGGGAACGACGGCAAGACCCGCGCGCCGCTTTTTGCCACGTTTTCATAAATAAATATACTCGTTCATAACGGGCTGCAAATTTCTCCCTTTAAGCATCCCGCATATCTCCGATACGCCGCGCCCGTCGTCTATCTCGAACTGCTCGCCGCCTTCCGCCTCGCCCGAGGTATGTCCGCCTATCCCGACGCTCACGCCCGCCGAAATTTTCGTCGCGGCTATGCTCACGGCGTTGTCGCGGAAAACCGCGTTTTCGCGGCTCGAAATCGTAATTCCGGCATACGGCATAAATATTCTGAACGCCGTAATAACCTGCAACAACCGTCTTTCGTCGATATTTTTCGGGCAAAGCCCCTTATCCGACGCGGTGGGTCTAAGACGCGGACAGGAAAACGATATTTCCGCATGCGGATATTTGCGCTGAATCAGACCGGCGTGAATTCCCGCAGCGTATGCGTCCCGCCTGAAATCGGCGACGCCCAAAAGCGCGGCGAAGCCTACGCCGCGCATACCCCCTTTAAGGGCACGTTCCTGCGCGTTGAACCTGTAGGGAAAGGAGCGTTTGCGTCCCTGCGGATGAATTTCCGAATATATTTCAACGTCGTAGGTCTCCTGAAAAACCGTCACGAAATCCGCGCCACATCCGTGCAGATAGGCGTATTCGGTCGTGTCTACCGGATAAATTTCCAAGCCGACCGTCGAGAAATATTTCCGCGCGAGACGGCACGCCCCGCCGAGATATTCTATGTCCGAATATCTTCGGCTCTCGCCCGTAACTATCAAAATTTCACGCAGACCGCTTTCGGATACGGCGAGCAATTCCTCCTCTATTTCCGAATATTCAAGCCGCTTACGCACTATTTTATTGCGACGGTTAAAGCCGCAATAGACGCAGCCGTTTTCACAGTAATTCGAGATATAGAGCGGCGTAAAAAGGTATCTGGAATTGCCGAAACGCCTTCCCGTTTCGCGGCGCGCGGCAATCGCCGCCCGTTCTAAAAAAGGCTCGGCGGCGGGGGACAAAAGCGCGGCAAAGCCGTCCTCCGAACATTCGCCGCCACTCAGCGCGTTTTCGACGTCCTTTTCGGAAAATTTCTCGGGATCGTATCCCCGAACCGCCTTCAAAACGCGCTCCATTATATCCGACTCGGTTCTTTCCATATCGGAAATATACGCCATGCAATCGAAGTTCACGTCCACCCCTTCCCTTTTTGTTTTTTGTTCTTTGAAACATATGCGGGGGGAACCTTTTGTGAATAAAGGTTTCCCCCGCGCCCCTTTCCCAAAAAACTTAACGAATATATTTTTTATATTTTTGCGAATACCGCGCGACCGCGCCGCTTGCCGTCAGAACTTATTTTCATAGCCGAAAACGCGAATTTCGCGACCGGTTTTTGCGAATGTTTGCCGCGAACGCTTATGCGGGAAAACTTTTATTCACAAAAAGTTTTTCCCGCGCTACTTTCCAAAAAGCTCTAGCGAACGGACGCGCGAATATCTTTTCACGGATAATTCCTTCACGAATATCCGTCGGCTGTGCCGCCCGCCGTCATTTTTCCCCGTACAAAAAACCCGTCAGCGGCGAAGATGCGGACGCTCCGTCTATGACCCTCCCGAGTCCCGCGAGGTATGCGGCGCGCCCCGCTTCGATCGCTTTTTTGAAAGCGTTCGCCATAAGCGGAATATCCCCCGCCGTCGCGATCGCCGTGTTCGCCATAACCGCCGCCGCGCCCATCTCCATAGCTTCGCATGCCTGCGACGGTCTGCCTATGCCCGCGTCCACTATAATCGGCAGATCTATCTCGTCTATAAGTATTTTTATAAAATCGCGGGCCGCAAGCCCCTTATTCGAGCCGATAGGCGCGGCAAGCGGCATAACGCATGCGGCGCCCGCTTTCACGAGATCGCGCGCGGCGTTCAAATCGGGGTACATATACGGCATAACGATAAAGCCGTCGCCCGCGAGAATTTCCGTCGCTCTCACGGTCTCGCCGTTGTCGGGCAACAAATATTTCGTGTCGCGTATAACCTCTATCTTGACAAAATCGCCGCAACCGAGCGAGCGCGAAAGCCGCGCAATCCGAACCGCCTCGCCGGCGTTTCTCGCGCCGGACGTATTCGGTAGCACGGTTACGCCTTTCGGAATAAAATCCAAAATATTATCCTTGCCGCCGCCGTCGGCGCGGCGCAAAGCGAGGGTTATTATCTCCGCGCCTGCGTTTTTCACAGCCGCTTCAATCAGGTTAAGCGAATACTTTCCCGACCCCAAAATAAAGCGCGAATTGAACGCCCGTCCGCCTATAATCAGCTTGTCCCCGTTTAAATCTCTTTCCATTCCGCGTACTTCCGTGATCCGTTTTTATACTTATAATTTCACCGCATTTTTCACGCGGTCTTCAATATTATTTCGGCGTAATTTCACCGTATTTTCATACGGTTTCGCAAGATTTCGACGTATGTTTCACCGCGATTTTTTCAACGATTTTCCCCGCGATTTTTGTGTAATTATGTCGCGATTTTCGACGTAATTTTGCGGCGTTTTACCGTGTTTTTGCCGCAATAGCGTAAAAAGTAATTATACGGTGCGGTTTGTTTTTACCCGCCCGCCAAATCAGCCGCCGCCCATAAACCGCAAAATTTCCACCTCGTCGCCGTCCCTCAAAAAAACGGTTTTATATTGTTCCTTTTTCAAAATTTCCAAATTCAACTCGACGACCACCCTGTCCTTGTCGTCGCCGCGCCGATTCAAAAGTCCGGCGACGCTCTCCCCGTTCTTAAATTCACACGTTTCGCCGTTTACTTTCAGCATAAAACATCCTCCTTGCCATTAAGTCCGTTTCCGCGCGGTCGTCCGCCTCAAAGCGCGGCAAACTTATTTCTGCAGCAAAAAAATTTTATCCTTTTAATTTACCGTTATTCCCTTTTAGCAACCTTTTGCCGGTATGTATCCACTACTATATAAATTAAAATCGACGTTATTATATGCCTAACAGTTCTTTTTTGCCCTTTTATATAACTCATAAACATTTAATAACACTTATGCGGGGGAGGACAAAAAGAGGACGCGGGAGGACAAACGGAAGACATAAACAGGAAAACTTGCGCGTTTCCGCGCGCGGCGTGAATCCAAAGCGATATTATACGGCAAAGCCCCAAATTTACGCCGAAACTTCAAGCGTTTTTTCATATAGCCGCGCGTAAATTTAAAGCGATATTCATTCCGCATAACCGGGAAAGTATGCCTGAAATATCATACCTAAAATTATACCGTGCCGGACACTAAGGATCCGCGCCGGAAATATTGTAAATATTATACCACGCCGGACAAAAAAACGCAACGAAAACGGAAGTGAAAATGCTAATAATAATAATCGCCGCCGTGCTTATCGTTACGGGCTTGCCGTCGAGGCGGGCGACCGCGAAGTCCGACGCCTATTACGCGGGAACAAAGACGAAGGGCGCGCTTCAGCGGGAATTGCAAAAAAAAATACGGGGCGCAGGCTCCCGCTCAGTATTACGAACTCGCAAAGTTCGACGCAAATCACAAGCCCAACGGCTATACCGTCGAGGAAAGCAAATATCCGGAAAAAAATGAACGGATTTCTCGCGAAGTTCGACGGAGACGCGGAAGACGGCAAATTTGAAAAAATGCACGCGGGCAACGGCGAGCCTGAGATCAAACTTCTTTTCCGCGTATGGTCGTTTTCCCGCTTTTGCGGGCGTACCTCCGAGGAGACTCCGTGCGCGGCGACGGCTATAGCTCACGGGATACCCGGGCGAAAACGACTTTACGCACCGCGTTTACAAAGACGAGCCGATCGAAAAAATCCCCGATCCCTACGCCTTCGACGCCCGCAAACGAATAGACGGACACGGTATTCCCTTCGGGGAGAAAGCCGTGTCGCTCTTAATCCGCGCCGCCCTTACCCTGAAAAAATATTTAGAGGAACGGTCGCCCCCGTCGATCTGTGTTGCTTCGATGCCTTGGCGGGATTGGCGGCGGTGTACGGACTTTCCTCCTTCGGGGACGTTTACGGAACGGCGCGGGAGGGATACCTGCCCATAGGACGTCTCGCGAAACGTTTAAGCGGGGAAGTCAGAACAAAATACCGCGCATTGCACGCATGGCGCCGGCGATATCGCCGAAGCTCCGCCGTCAAACCGTACAAGTCCGGGCGCGACGTTTCGGGTGATTTTTCCGAATAAAAAATGAAAGTCCCGTCGGTTAAAACCGATTAAAAAATGACGAATATGCCTCCTGCGGCGAGCAGGACAAGACCGAACACGGCCTTTTTTGTGATTTTTTCCTTCAAAAAGAACCAGGATATAAGCGCGGTAAAGACTATGCTTAATTTATCTATCGGAGCGACCACGCTTGCTTCGCCGAGATTTAGCGCGCGGAAGTAGGCTATCCAAGCCAAGCCGGTCGCGACGCCCGACGACAGCAGAAACAGTATTTCTTTTTTCGCGGTTTTCCCCGCCCGAAACGGCGTCCGCGCGGTTTTTCCGTTCTTTTTATTTTCGGAATTTTCCGTATAATTCGCGTTTGCGTCCGCATTATCCGCGCCTGCGTTCATATCCGTATCGGCGTTTGTATTCGCGTCCGTATTTTCGCTTATTCTTATATTTTTATCTTTTTCATTTATTTTTATATTTCCGTCCGCGTTTTCATTAATATTTTCGTTCGTATTCGCGTTTTTATTGATATTTATATTTGCGCCCGCGCGGTTTTTTTTATGCGCGCCGCTTTTATACAGCGCGATCGAGCCCGCGAAAAACAATACGACGCAGGTTCGGAGCGCGGTGCCCAAATCGGAATTCACGTCCTTCAAGCCTATCTTGGCAAAAACGGACGTCAGCGCGGCGAATACGGCGGACAGAGCCGCGTACAAAAACCACGACCGCCCGATATTTTTTCTTTCGGCGTCTTTTTTGCCGAGCATAAGGTAGGTTCCGCCCGTTACGGCGATAAGCCCGGCGATTTTGAACGCCGTAACCGTTTCCCGCAAAAAAACGAAGCCTATAAGAACCGTCAGCGTAACGCTCGATTTATCGACGGCGGCGACCTTGTTGACGTCGCCTATCGAGAGAGCCTTATAATAACAAAGCCAAGAGCCGCCCGTAGCCGCTCCCGACAACGCCAAAAACAAAATATTGTTTCCGTCAAGCCTCGTTATACCCTCCTGCGCGCCCGTAAAAAGCACTATAGCCCAGATGAAAATCAGGACTACGCATGTGCGCAAAAAGACTGCGGAATGCGAATCGATATTTTTCAAGCCCTTTTTTGACAATACCGCCGTGAGCGATGAAAACGCCGCCGACAGCAGGGCAAAAACTACATACATAGCCCGCCTCCGTATGATAGCCGTTATGAATTGGAATTGCGCGGGTCAACCGCCGCCTTTTTCGCCGTAAGCGACCGCAAGAAATGAGATCCGACACTTATCCTTTTATAATTTCAATTCATAACGGTTACAAATAAAATCGCCGGTCTAACGCAAATACCTCGGTAGCCTATTTTATTGCCTTGCATCAGGATAGGGCTGTTAAAAGAGGCCGGAGGTTTTTTTGGAAAGGGGCGCGGGGGAAACCAAAGGGTTTACCCGCCGTAAAGTCGAAAAAAATCCCCCCCCCTATCCTAAAAAATCGGTTTTAGTACGCCAGGAAATGATTTAAGTACCCTATAATACGCGTGGCGG
>JAISOS010000079.1 GCA_031275485.1 Clostridiales bacterium
TCGTTTGCCGCTATAATAAATTTTACGTTCTGAACGCCGCTTTTTATTATTTCGTTTAATTCCTCCGTAATATTGACGCAAATTTTTGAATTATCTCCGGGAGCCTTAATGTAGTCCAAAAGCAAGCTGTTCTCGTCTTTAACGATAAAAGCACTTGCGGCGGTCAATGTTTTGTCAACAACATCCAACTCGACCGTCGCGTTAATGATCTTGGCGTCCGTGCCTAAGATGTTTTTGATGCTTTGCGAATCGATCGTCAGTTCCGCCGAGTAGTTTTGGTTGTTACGCTTACCCGCCGATACCGTTTTATTGTCCCCCTGATTATTAAGGTTTTTTAATTCTACGTTATTTAAGATAATTTCAGCCATAATGCTATCCCCTTTAATTTTATATATTAATTATACCCGTTTCATTTTCTAATGCGCTCTAATTTTTCCTAAATCACTCTAATTATTTGGAATTATCCGCATTTTCCGAGTACAATTCTAACGCTTCTCTGTGCAATTGATAAATTCTTTTATCGGAATAATTCATTTTATTAGCGATTTCTTTAAAACTCATGTTATGTATATATCTGAAATATAAAATAGTTCGGTACGGCTGTTTCATTTCGTTCAGTTTTCTTTCCAAAATATGTTTTTTCTCTAAAGCCGCAAGCAAAAATTTCTCTTCCTTTAAATGCTCTCTTATCAGTTCGCCTATGCTTGCTTCAATTGTTGCGGTATCCTTATTAAAATTGGTTAATTGCTGCAATTTATAGGATAATTCCATCAATTGCTTGTTCATTTTTATGATATCGTTATGCTTATCGTTGTAATATTGACTGTCATAAATATAGCCCGATAATTCGTCTTTCACTTGCGTAATGTCCATAATCCGCCTCTTTTGATTCTTCGCAAAAAGAAATTTTATTCTATCGTTTAGCATTATACCGGGAAAAAAGCATTTTCAACCCCTCAAATATTGAGGGGTTGAAAATGCAAAATTTATGCTATAATATAATTTTTTGCTATTGCTTTAAATAATTATCCAAAATTTTATAATCATATTTCTCAATAAACCTCTTTGCTATGTAATTGTATGACGTTATGTATCTTCTTAACGTTTCCTCGTCAATATGATTATCAATAGCTATTTGCGAATAATTCTTTTTCCGTTCAACATAAAGAGTATGAAATATCCGACAATTATTCGTCTGCTTTATAAAGTCGTCTATATCAAAGTAATCCAAGATTTTCGCTAATAAATTATCCAGTTCTATCAATCCGCTGTATTGACGTATAAGTTCTTCAAGTATCCCTTTCCTTTTGTTCATAATTATCCTTAAAATTTTGCTTTATAATTAAACTTTAAAATTCGCGGCTGCGAATTTTAAAACGCCGTCTTTTTTCAAGACGGCGAGGGCGGCGCCCGCCCGTTTAATGTCTCTCATAGTGATACAAAGAAAAGCAAAGCTTTTTACATCCCGCATTTTACGCAATTTTAAGTATGTAATCATTATATAAATCAAAAAACGCTGTATTTTTTTGCGTTTTTCTGTTATCATATTAGCATTGTAAGCTATCCTTTTTCCTTTCTATAAGAAAATATATTACGTCGTTCTATTTCGTAATAATTTTAACATTATAAGCGCAACTTTGACAAATACAAATATGCGAGGATTAAAAATGTGCCGTGAAATATTCAGAAAACGAATAAAAGAACTAAGACTCGAAAAAAAACTTTCTCAAAGCAAAATGGCCGATTTATTAAATATTACTCTCAGATCCTATCAATACTACGAAAGCAATCAAAAAAAGACGGCTATGCCGTCCTATGATGCGCTTATTAAACTGTCTAACCTTTTTAACGTAAGCATAGACTTTTTGCTTGGTTGCACCGATAATCCTATAAGGAACCTGAGTTAAGTTAGAACTTTTAATTCACCATTGTCCGAGCTACATGACTACTTACGCTATTATAACAATGATCGAATTAAGCTAAAGTTAAACGGCTTGTCGCCCGTTCAATACAGACTTCAAGCCGCTTAATGCAATTATTTAATTTTTGTCCAAACTTTTGGGATCACATCAATACTAACTCAATCGGTTTTTTTATTTATAGATTTGTGCGACCATCCCTAATTCGTCTTTTTTAGGTCTACCCTTGTAAGTGTGTTTCTCGCCTCGGCGGTCGGTATCGCTATTTCGACCTTCGCGTTCACATAACGCTGATTGCGGTTCGGCTCGTAATTCGGCAACATAAGCTTCAATTTGCCGCTGTCAAGTAAAGGCTTGATATATTTCATTCGCGACCAGTGCCTGTATTCTAAGCCTAAAAACTCTATAATTTCACGCCCGCTTCTCGGCTCTTTACAATATTCAAGTATTGCGTCCGCCTTGCTGACACCCCAAACCTTATAAGGCGAACTCAGCCCTTTCAAGAGGAATATTTGTCGCCGTCAACTTCTACAATTTCGTAGTTCGTATAGGGTATTTCGAGACGCTCACAAATGCGTGAAGCGAGCACCTCATTTGCAATCTTTTGACGAAAATCTCCGCTCCCGCCCTTTATTAAACAACGTTTGCCGCCGACAATTTTCCACTTCTTTTTAAGTACGCCGTCCGACGTGTTATCCGGTGAAAAAAGACTTATTGCGTTTAAGTCCTGTGCCTCTATTTTGCTAAAAAGCAAGTTGCCGACATCCTCGGAAAAGTTATTATAAAAAAAGTTCACTTCCGACCATTTGACCGACTCGCTCGCGGGGCAAATCCAGTATTGGTCGGATAAACTCAAGCCGAAACTCTTATCGAGTAGTTCCTGCGGCAAGTGCATATTGAGCGCGTCGAGAAGTTCTTTGAGCCCCTCGCGGCTTGCGGGAATCGCTCTGCCGTTCCACCATTCCTTTATGCCGGAAAAATCTATACCTTTTTTTGAAACCGTCCCGACGGGCAAGTGCTCCTCGGCACAAACTGCACCGAAAGCGGAAATAGAACCGCTATCGTCAAGCTCGACTTCGACTACGGCTATATCCTTGTGTTTCAAGATATATTTGCGGTTTCCCGATATTTCTTTTTTCTTAGCCATTTTTATTTGCTCCTTTTATTCAATGAAATCAAGCGTTAAGCCGTTGAGTTTGTCTTTGGTTTCCCGCCAATAAGCGAGGTATTTATCCATATATTCGATAAACCCTTTTCCATGGTTACGATGTTGTATGTGTCCGAGTTCGTGAACAATTATATACTCCAAGCAATCGACGGGCTTTTTAGCAAGTTGCAGGTTGAATGAAATCGAGCCCGTTTTTTTGCTGTATGAACCCCAGTGCGTTTTCATGTATTTTGTCTGCCATCGCTTGCAATTAAGCCCCGTTTTCGCCTCCCAAATCGGAAGTAATCGAGTTATCTCGGTTTTAAGATAACCGCGCAAAACCTCGTGAACGTAATTCTCGCGTTGACGTGCCGAGCTTTCCTTACGCACCGTCAACACCGCCGTTTCCCCTTGTATTTCAAAGCCGTTTCCTTTGTTCGAGTATTCAACTTTTAAGTAATGTTGCTTACCCCAAATAAAGAGCGTTTCTCCCGACACATATTCGCGCTCATTGTGCCGAAGCTGTGTCTTGAATTTATTTTGTTGTTCCTTTATCCAACTGATTTTGGACACCGCAAAAAGACGTATGCTCTCGTCGCTCACGGTTGCAGGAACGGAAATACGCACCGCCCCATTTGGAGGCAGCACGGAAAGGTGCAAATTCTTAATTTGCTTTTTTAGCACCTCGATTTCAATTCCTTGAACCATTATTATCATTGAAAAAACTCCCTTTCATCCTGCGCGCAAAAAATGTCAAACGCCTTTTCCACAAGCCCGTCATCTTTAAGAGTCTTTTTGAGCGCGATTTTTATCCTATTTTCCTTGACTTGGTTACCCCTAAAATCCGGCATAATTTTGCCCGCTATTGCATTCCATATATTTTCGGCGGCGTCTATGTCCTCTCCGAAAGCGTCGTAAAACGCCCGCTTTGCCGCGCTCTTTTTGACCTCGGTCGGGTAAATATCGTTATCCTTCGGCTTGGTCGTCTTGCTCAAAAGCTCCATGTACTTGTCGAGCATATCCTTGTATGCGATGATGCCGTTTTTTCTGTCCTCAATCAGTTTTTTCAAAATCGCGGACATTTTTTCGTAGTATATCGGGTTAACGACCTGCTTTTCGATTATCTTTTTACGGATATTGTTCTCGATTGCCTCAGCCGCCGCCTCTTGCGCGGGTTTGTCCTTTTCGTTTTTGAGCTTATCCTCTTGCGCTAAAATAAAATCAAGCACGGTGAAATCGTCAAACGCACCGAGCTTTTCACTCGCGCTTGCAATGATATAGTTATCGATAAGCGAACGCATATATCCGGCGCGTATGCCTTAAAGTCGATGAAGACCGGCTACGCCGACACTTTCGAACTGTACGCTTTTGCAAAGAATATTGAATACATAAAAGTAGGCGATAAGGTTGCGCCGCAAAACAAAATATCATGGCGAATTGAGTACATGTCATCGGGCTTCCGTGCCGCCTTGTATGAGCTCCGCTCCCGGCCGACATACGCCGGGCACGCCAAAAAAAATATAAACGGAAAATCTATTCTTTATATGTCTTAATATGGAAAATCATCAAGGTCTTTGGAAAGAAGCGCGGGGGAAACCTTTTCTTGAAAGAAAATGTTTCCCCCGCGCAAATAACATCCCTCTCCCAAAAACGAGAAATTCCTTTGCCTATGAAAGCGTCGCTTTTATGCGACGGACGCCGGAGGACGAGCTTTGCTCCTTTTCGATTTTTAAAACGCCCAGCTCGCCCGTATTTTTGACGTGCGGTCCTCCGCAAATTTCCTTACTGAAACCGCCTACGGTATAGACCTTGACTATTTCGCCGTATTTCGACTCGAACACCCCGAGCGCGTTCGCTTTTTTCGCGCTTTCTACGGTCATTTCCTCTATAACGACGTCCAATTTTTGCGCTATGACCTCGTTGACGCGTCTTTCAACGGCGGCTATTTCGTCTGCCGTCATCGGTCTGTCAAAGCTGAAATCGAACCGCAACCGCTCGGCGGTGATGTTACTTCCGCGCTGAAACACCGCCGCGCCCAAAACCTCTCTCAGCGCCGCCTGCAATAGGTGCGTCGCCGTGTGCAGTCTCGTGGTTTCGTCGGAATGGTCGTGCAGACCGCCCTTAAATTTCTGCTCCGCGCCCGCCTGCGATTTTTGGCGATGCTCTGAAAACGCCGCCTCGAAGCCCGCGCGATCCACGCCGAGTCCCCTGTCGCGGGCTAATTCCTCGGTGATTTCTATCGGAAAACCGAACGTGTCGTACAGTCTGAACGCCGCCGCGCCGTCTATTGTTCCGTTTTCAGCGGCGTCCGCCGCTCCGCTTGCGGCTACGGATAGGCGGCCGGTCATCGCTTCTTCTTTAACGGCGGCGTCTACATTGCCCGTCGTTCCGCTTTTAGCGGTGTCATTAACGCCGTTTATCGCTCCGCTTGCAATCGCGGCGGCGCCGTTCGCAGTTACGCCTTTAACCGCTTTAACGGCGGTAGCCGCGACTTTTTCAAATTCCTTCAAACCGTCCGAGAGCGTTCTGCCGAATTTTTCCGTTTCCTTATTGATTTCCGAAATAATCCGTTCCCCGTTTACCGTCAGCTCGCCGTAAATCCCCGCGTATTTTTCAACGTACAGCTCGGCAAGCTCGGCAAGCAGGGACGCGTCCGTCGACAGCTGTCTCGCGTATCTTACGGCGCGCCTTATGAGCCGTCTCAAAACGTAGCCTCTGTCGAGGTTTCCCGGACTTACGCCGTTTTGGTCGCCGATAATAAAGGTCGCCGTGCGGATATGGTCGGCTATGATTCTGACCGCTCTTACGGCGTCGGGGCTTTCGCCGCCGTTTTTCAGACCGGCGCACGTCCGTATCAACTCAACCGCGTCCGAAAACAGGTCGGTTTCGTAGACGGATTTCAGACCGTTCAAAATACAAACCGTGCGTTCGAGCCCCATACCCGTGTCTACGTTTTTGTTCGAAAGCGGCTCGAATTTCCCCTCCGCCGTTTTGTTGTATTGCATAAAGACGTTGTTCCAAATCTCGATAAATTTTCCGCATCCGCACGCGGGCGAGCAATCGGGAGAGCATTTTTCCCTGCCCGTATCGATGAAAATTTCCGTATCGGGACCGCACGGACCCGTAAGCCCCGCGGGACCCCACCAATTATTTTTTTTCGGCAAAAAATAAACCTGTCCGAACGACAGCCCCTCCTTTACCCAATAATCCGCGCTTTCCTCGTCTCTTTCGCAATCCGAATCGCCGCTAAAAACCGAAACCGCCAGCCTTTCCTTAGGTATTTTCAACACGTCCGTCAAAAAGCCGTAGCTGAAATTTATAGATTCCTTTTTGAAATAATCGCCGAGCGACCAGTTTCCAAGCATTTCGAAGAAAGTGCAATGCGTCGCGTCGCCCACCTCGTCTATATCCACGGTTCTTACGCATTTTTGCACGCTCGCGAGCCGTTTGCCCAAAGGGTGTTTTTCGCCCATAAGATACGGCACAAGCGGATGCATACCCGCGGTCGTAAAAAGCACGGTCGGATCGTTTTCGGGAATGAGCGACGCCGAGCCGAGAACGGCGTGTCCGCGTTCCTTGAAATATTTCAAATATTTAGTTCTTAGCTCCTTAGAAGTAAGCTTTTGCATGAATCCGCACCTCGGTATCACAGTAAAATGTTTCGGTTTACGCGCCGGCTTGCGCCGCGACGCTACGTCCCGACGGATATTATACCATATATCCGCAATTTTTAACAAATGAAATCGCGGGCAAATTTATAAATTAAAATGTTTTTTTAGTCGCGATTCTTTTTTCAAACCGCGCGTAGGAAACCCTTTATTCACAAAAGGTTCTCCCCCTCTCTCGCTCCTTTCCAAAAAATTCCGGAAACCGCCGCGCGCCGTAATTCCCGTCCGTAAAGACCGCGCGCCGTTTATACCGTTTCGATTTTTACGCTTATTTCCTTTGATATATTTGAAAAGTAATCGCCGTCCGTTTCGGTTTTCCATTTATTTCCGAAGCGGCGGTAAAATTTATCGTTCAAAAACAGAATGTCCGCGCCGCTTGCGCCGCATTTTTCAATAAGGGACAGCATATCAGCTTTAAGCCTTTCCGCTGCGGCGTTCTTTTCTCCGCGCGTCAGACTTGCTACGTTCGCCGCCGTCCGTTCGCCGTCGGCTATCTCGGAAACTTTCAAAGACAGTTTTATTTCGGCGCGGTACGCCGCCCCGCCGTCCGCGCCGCCCATAACGTATTTTTCGCGCAGACGTTTCCCGGCAACCTCGAACGTTACGCGTCCGCATTCCAGATCCGCGCTGAAAACGCTTCTCGCCTTGCCGCCGCTAAGCATCGAAAAGGCCGCGGTTTCTCCCGCGTCGGTCTCGAACGCGAATTTGTCTTTTTTAAAGACGGCGAGAGATGAAATTTCGTAATATTCTTTTTTCTCTCTGTCGTTTTCGCTGTCGTTATTGCTTTCCTCGTCGCGACCGCCCTCGGTTTTTCTTAAAACGGGCATAACGGACGCGGCGCTCCGCGAAAAATAATCGGCGTAAAAATCTTTTAAAGTTTTCGCGTCGTAATTTTTGTTGCGTTTATCGGACAGCATATCGTGAGCGAGCAGCATACCGCTCGCGTTTATCGGCGATTCGATTTTCATAATATCCTTAGCCGTCCCGCCCGTATAGAGCAGCGCGGCGCTGCTTGCCGTGTCCGATTTGTTTATTAAAAAATCTATCGCGTCCATAATGCCGCCCTCCGCCGCTCCCGCGCCGAAAATAACGACGTAACAAAGGGCGAAAGATAACGTTTTGCCCGTTTTGACGTTCAAAGCCGCCGCCGCCTCGCCTACCGTTCTCCCCGCCGCGCTTACCGTCAGCGCTTTGCTCGCGTCGGGCGACGAATCGGAGAGCTGTTTCGCCACATACGTCTGAATAGTCAATTCGTACATATCCACCGTCCGGTCCACGCCCAACCCGATTATAATAGCGCGCTTATTCAAATCGACGTTTTTTATATTCGCGCTCAAAACGACGAAAAAGGACAGGAGAATGAAGAAAATTATACCTTTTTTACGTTTAAACATTTTGGGAATTTTCCTTTTCTTTTTCTTATTGTTTTTTAATTTACGCGGGCGGAAATTTTTTTTGAGATTATCGAACGCCGCGGCAAAGTATAAAACCGTCACGAATCGGAATTGTGCGAATAATATCTTGATTTTTTTGCCGTAACCGGCTAAAAGGTTTTCTTCCCGTATTCGCGCGGTACGAAAAACCGTTATTTCTTGCCGCTTAGGTCGAAAAAGGCGGCGTTCGGCTTGCGCCGTCACATTTCATAACGGATATAATTTACGCGCGTTCGTTTAAGGGCGGAGATTTGTCTCTCCGTTTAACGCTCGGCTCCTTAGCGGCCGATCCTTCGAAAAGCGGCTTACGCCTATTTTTATTTTTGCCGAACATTGCCGCCGCTATTACCGAGAGCGGTATAAAAACGTCCGCCGCGAGCATAAAATACCGAATGCCGCCGACCGCGAACCCGAACAATTCGCGCATATTGCCCGCCAAAAACACGAGCGTAAAAACGGCGAAAGCGTTGACGGCGGCCGTTCCCCAACGTCTGTCTTTGAGAAAATACGAGGACGCGTCGGTCGCCGCGAGCATCGTCAGCGAGAGGTTGACGGTTATCATAACGAACCACAGCGCGAGCGAGAGCGATTCGGTGCGCCCGACGAGAATATTCCCTATATTGAACGAGCCGAGTTCGACTATCAGATTACCCGTATTCGCCGCGCCGCCGCGGAATACCGCGTTCAAAAATACGTAATACCCGACGACCGTAAGCGCGACCGCCGCTATGATAAACGGCGGAAGCTTAGATTTTCTGCGGGTTTCTTTCAGACCGAATACTATAAGCGGCAAAAAATCGCCCGTCCACATATAAAACTTATCGAACGCCGAGAAAAAATCAGCCGCCTTGACCGTAAAAAGCGGCAGATTGTGCCCGAAATCTATCTCGGATTCGGCGGTTATCAGGTTAAGGACAAGGCACAGTAACGTTACCGCTATAAAAATTTCGCCGAGACGCACGAGCGTATTCGCGCCTTTAACCGCGATATACGAGGTCAGCGCGCCTATCGCGGCGTAGATGAAAAGTACGTTCGCGTCATCGAAGAGGTTGTCCGCCGCGCAAAACGACGCCTCGCCCGCCATAACGGCAAATTTCACCGCGCACCGGCAAAAAAGTACGAGCATAACCGCGGCGCGGAATTTATCCGGCAGCGTTTCGAGGGCGCGGGTTTTGACTATATACCATATAAGCCCCAAAAGTATAAAGTCAAAAACCAAGTACGCCGCCGCGAGCAGCACGTTTTCGTTTGCCAAAACACCGGTTATATACGCCGGCAAAAAGGCTATTTTGAATACCGTACCGGCAAAAAAAACCGCTATCGCGAATTGCCGCTTATACACCGCGTTTACGTTCATACTATACCTTCTTTTTTACGTGTTTTCCGCATATTTTCACGCTCTTTTTTCGGTTTTTTTTTACGCAGCCGCCGCGCTTTTTTCATCCGCTTTTCTATTCGTTTTTTTCACGCTTTTCACATTTTTCCGTGTATTTTATGCGTTTTTTATATTTTTATATCTTTTTTCATATATTTTCCCGCGTATTTTTTATGCGAGTTTTCGTTAAACGCCGTTCTATTTTTGTCTGCGTCCGTTGACGTTCGGAATCGCGCGCGGACGGTATTTCATATTTATAAGGCTCTCCTTATTAATCGCGTCCTTCATATCGCCGTGCGTATAAGGCGCAAACGGCGCGAGGTACGGCGCGCCGTAGCTGTTGTAGGTGAGTAGATACGCGGCTATCGCCGTCGCACTTAAAATCAGCCCGAAAAAGCCGAAAAGCGAGGACGCCAGCACTAGCATAAGCCTGAAAAGGCTAAAAGAGCTTATTTCGTCGGGTATGCAATAAATTCCGATATTCGACATAGCGGCGATTAAGACTGTCGGCGAGCTTATAAGTCCCGCCTTGACCGCCGTATCGCCCAATATAATCGCGCCGATGAGCGACAGAGACATACCTATATAACGCGGCATTCTTATACTCGCCTCGTTTAAAATCTCGAACAACAGCAATACGAAAATCATTTCGATTTCCGCCGTAAACGGTAGCTCGTGTACGGATGTTATGATGGATATCAGAAAATTCATAGGTAGCAGCTGATAGTGCCGCGTCAGCACCGCGACATAAAAGCCCGGTAGCAGCAACGCCAAAATTTCACCGAAAATCCGTATAAGCCTTATGAAAAAAGAGCGGAAGTCGTTTTTGTAATAGTCGCTGCTGTCCTGCAAATCCTCCAACAGTATGAACGGCACGGTCAAAACAATGGGCGAGCCGTCGGCGATAATCGCCACCCGCCCCTCCAAGAGCTTCGCCGTAACGATGTCAGGCTTTTCGCTGACGCCGATTTGTTTCAGCATACTGTACTTGCGTTCTTTTAGGTATTCCGTAAGATAAGAGGAATCTATTATGCCGTCTATATCGATGCTTTTCAGCCTTTCTTTGATTTTTTCAACGACTTTCGGCTCGGCTATGCCTGAAATATACGCCACCGCGACGCCCGTCGCAGTATACCGCCCTATCTTAAAATTTTCAACGACAAAATCCACCGTGCGCAGCCGTTTACGCAAAAGCGCGGCGTTCGTTTTCATATCCTCGGTGAAACCCTCCCTCGGACCCTTCAGAACCGTCGAGGTCGGCGGCTCCGAAATCGCGCGCGAGGGCTGGCTCTTAATCGCGAACAGATAAAATTCCTCCGCGCCGTCGATAAGCAGAGCGACCTCTCCGTCGGCAATCCGTCCGGCGAGCGCGCCGAAGTCGGTTTCCGTCTTGAATTCGTCCGCCGCGCTGACGCGGTTTCTTATAAGCCTGCGGTACGGCGGCGCGGCGCTTTCATTTTTGTTAGTTTTCGTATCAATCGCACCCGCGCTTTCCGTATTAACTCCGTTCGATTCTTTTCCCGTTTTTATATCGGTTTCGCCCGCGTTTGTGTTAATTCCGTCCGATTTTTTTCTCGTGACGGCGCTAATCGCACCCGCGCTTTCGGCGCCGATTCCGTCCGCGTTTTTCTCCGTTCCGGTATTAATTCCGTCCGATTTTTTTTCCGTTTTTCCGGCGTTGAATTCGTTTTCCTTTATTAGGGCGTTTATAATATTTAATTCGATACTGCTCTTATCCGTCAGTCCGTCCATAAAGCAGACCGCCGCAAGCGTATTTTTAATATAAAACTCCTTAAAACTTAAATCGACGGAGCCGTGGAAGGCATTTTTTAAATCGATTTTCAGCTTATTTAAATCGGTACGCACCCTTTCCCACCTCCGCGTCCTAATATTTCCGCGCCGTTTTAAGCTTGGAAACCGTTTGCCGCCGCTTCGCCGAGAACGGCGGCATTTACGCGCTCATCATTTAGTATCGTTTTTAACTTTATTTTTATTCGCCGCCTCAAAAAACGGATATAATCTATTTTTTCTCCCGCATTGTCGCAGGTATCGGAATTAAGGCGATTTTGAACGCCGATTAAAGTTCGGCTTTTAATTATTGCATGCGCGGCATTTCCTTCTCCGACGACGTCGGCGTCTTTTTATTTAACGCCCGTCAAGTCCGTTCTTATTTTTATTTTCTTTGTTCTAACGAAAATTTAGAACCGTCACCCCCCCGTTATCAAAAACCTTTTTACGCATTTACGCGGTCGTATCCCAAAAATAAGTCGCCACGCAATAAATTCCGCCGTTATTTTCTTAAAAAAATTATAACGCGATAAATTTCGTCGCCGTCTTTTCGCAAAAGGTTCGGTCGTGTTCGACAAATATAAGCGTCGGCTCGTAGCGCGAAACCAGGTTCTCTATTTGAATACGCGACAATACGTCTATGAAATTCAACGGCTCGTCCCAAATATAGAGGTGCGCCTCCTCGCAAAGACTGCGCGAAATCAAAACCTTTCTCTTTTGCCCGTCGCTGAAATCGGCGATATCTTTTTCAAACTGCGCGCGCGAAAAGTTCAGCTTGCTCAAAATCGTCTTGAACAGTGAAACGTCTATGCCGTACTCTCCCGCATAATCGTCAAGCGTACCCGACAGACGCGAAGCGCCCTGCGGCACAAAGGATATTTTCAGGTTCGGAGGTATATACAAACCGCCCGTATAGCGAACGCCGGTTTCCGGCGTCGGCGATAAATCGGGCGTTTGCGGTGCGCCCGATATTCGCGGCAAATCGGACGTTTGCGACGTCTTCGGCATTTCCGTATGTCGTAAATTACCGTCGACAAGTAATTTCAAAAGCGTGGACTTGCCGCTACCGTTTTTACCCGATATATTTATGCGGTCGCCCGGCTCGATTGCAAAAGAGATGCGCTCCGCTACGGCGCGGTTTCCGTAGAATACGGAAACGTCGGAAAATTCCGCGACGCGCCGTCCGCGGAACGTCAGAGGCCGCAATTTTAAATCCTCGTTTTGCTCGACGTTTTTTAAAAGTTTCGATTTTTCGCGCGCGGCGGCGTCCAGCCGTTTTTCCGTCGCCTTGGAACGCGCCGCCATTTTCGCCGCTTTGTGACCTATATATCCCCTGTCCCCGACGTGGCTCCCGATTTTTGAGCGTTCGATCCTATCCGACCAATCCGCCGTCCGCGCCGCCGCCGTTTTGAGCCGCTCTATATCTTTCGCGATACGCTCGTTTTCGGCGAATTCAAAATTATCCTTCCGCTCTTTGTTTTCCAGCCATACCGAAAAATTTCCCCGCGTTATTTCTATATTCGTCTTGTTGATTGACAGGATACGATCGGCGCACGCGTCGAGTAATTTGCGGTCGTGTGAAACCAAAAGAAATCCCCGCTTAGTTTTCAGATACTCGCCGAGTCTTTCCCGCGCCGCCGCGTCCAGGTGGTTGGTCGGTTCGTCCAAGAGGCGGTATTTACCGTCGTCAAGGAACAATGCGGCAAGCAAACATTTTGTTCGCTCTCCATCCGACAAAGTGCGGAACGGACGGTACAAAGCCTTCGTTGCAACGCCGAGAAGGGATATTTCTCGCAGGATTTCCCACTCTGCGGCCGTCGGGCAAACGGCGGAAAGCACATCCGCCGTCATACGCTCCAAATCCTTGACCTCGAACGGAAAATATACGAAATCCGTTGACGAATCGATAACGCCGCCGTACTCGTATTTGCCTAAAAGCAGGTTCAAAAACGTCGTTTTGCCGCGTCCGTTGCGTCCCGTAAAGCCCAGCCGCCAATCGGTGTCGATTTGAAAGCTCACGTTTTCAAAAACGTTCTCGAGGGCGCCGTCGTATGAAAAAGTCAAATTATTTACGTTTATTAAAGACATATGATCGCTCCCGTTGCCCGACCGATCGTTTTCGGCGGGTTTTCACAATTTTTTCCGGTATAAATTCGGATGGATTTTAAGGCGAATTTTCGATGGCTCCTCGCTCAATTTTTGCGGCTGACTTCCGACGATTTTTCGCTCGGCTCTTCGGTAAATTTCCGACGGCGTTCTCGGTTGGTTTCGCGGCTGATTTCCGGTTAATTTCATTGGGTTTTTCGGCGGATTTTCGCCGTTTTTCCGAGCGAATTTTTCGGTCGATTTTAGGGCGGATTCCCGACATCCTTTCGCTTATTTTACCGCAAGTTCCCGATAAGTTTTCGATCGGTTTTTCGGTGAATTTTCAGTAAATCTTACGGCGAACAAGGGGAGCCCCGTATTTTAAAAGCGGCGCGTAATTAAATTTACGCACCGCCTAAAAAGTTTTTTATTTCAACAAATAAAGGCTACAACGCGTCGGTCCGCGCAAACGGATTTTTGAGAAATTTTTTTCGTCCAGTAAAAGCCGCTTACACACGGCTTTACCCGCCGTATTGACAAACTACCTTAAATAAACGAAAAAAGTCAAACTAAACCGCCGCTCTACCGCACGTTGCCGCCAAGCCGCCGAAGCGCTTTTTACTTCAGCTCGGCAACGGCGCCGACATCCTTAAACTTGGCGATAAGCTCCTCCGCCGCCGCTTTCGCAAGCCCTTCCTTGACCGCCTTAGGCGCGCCGTCAACAACCGCCTTAGCCTCCACAAGTCCCAAGCCAGTAGCGTCTCTGACGACCTTAATTACCGGAACCTTGTTCGGCCCGACCTCTTTCAAAACGACGTCGAACTCGGTCTTTTCCTCCGCCGCAGGCGCGGCGGCTACTCCCGCGGGCGCGGCGGTTGCCGCTACAGCCGCAGGCGCGGCGGCGCTGACGCCGAATTCTTCCTCGATAGACTTAACGAGTTTGCTAAGGTCTACGACCGTAAGGTTTTTTATATCTTCCAACAATTTTGCAATATCTGCCATTTTAATATTCCTCCGAATAAATTTTTTAATTTTTAATTATTTAGGTTAGATTTTTCCGCATACTTTCATAAGCGTACGGAGTACGGATTAATTATTCGAGCCGCACAGCACTCCGAAAAGTTTTTCCGTAATATTTTTGACCAGTTTGCGGTTTATTTTCGCGGTTTCACGCAATTTTTCGTTGAACGTGTTTCTAATTCTTAACGCGGTTATGATATATAAACGGATTAATTATTACGAGCCGTATAGAGTATTCCAAAGGATTTTCACGATGCTTTCCTACGACGTGTTCACGCAAACGAAAACGAGAGGATTTAAGGCGGTTCCCGTGCCTTTCAAGACGTTTAACGACGCGCGGCAACGCCGTTGTATGGGGAAAAACGAAACGAAAGGGTAAATTAAGCGCAAAAACACGCCATTGGCGTTTTAGGTGAGCGCCCCCTCTAATTTGCCGCGCTCTTTTTGTCAGCCACGCCTTGAAGCGCTCTCGCCAGTCCCGCGATAACCGCGTTCAAACTGACCGCAAGCCCTCTGACGGGCGCCTGCATAACGCCGAGCAACATAGCGAGCAAGGTTTCCTTGGACGGCATAGCCGCAAGGCTTTTAACGCCGTCTTCGTCAAGAAACGCGCCGTCGATATAGCCGCATTTGATTTTGATTTTCGGTATATCCTTAGAGCCGCCGATAATCGCCGCCGCCGCCGCCGCAGGCTCTTTACTGAACGCCGCCGCCGTCGTGCCCTCCAGGAATCCGTCAAAGCCCGTTACGCCCGCTTCTTTGAGCGCGATTTTTAAAAGACGGTTTTTATACACCTTGTACTCGACGCCCTTTTCGCGGAAATTCCTGCGAAAAGCCGTGTCGTCCTTGACGGTTATGCCGACATAATCTATCAGCACGAACGAGGCGGACTCTTTCAATCTTTGGCGGATTTCGTCCAACTGTTCGGACTTAGAAGCTTTTGATACTGCCATGAATTACCCTCCTTATTTATTATTTTGGAATAAAAAATGCCTTATCTTTCCTAAAAAAGACAAGGCAGGAAAAACAAAAATCATATTTATAATACGCCCGCAACGCGGTAGTAAAAATAAGAAATTTCAATTTCGCCTGAGCAAGCGGTGATAAACGCTTACGTCCGCTAAAATGCGCGGACACTTGCCGTCTTCGGAAAAACACTTTTTACGGTAATAATTATATCTCAATTCAAGCGGTTTGTCAAACGAATTTAAGACAATTTTAACAAACCGCCAAACAAATTCGATATAAATTTCAGACTTCAGATTTTAGAATCCGAATTAAATTTCAGGGAGTTCTAGAAATTCGTGACGATTTTGCCTCGCTTGTATCCCGTTTTTATCACGAAAATTTAGAACCCCCAAATTTCAATTCAGTTACGATTAAGTTCTGTACGCGACCTTTATACCGGGACCCATCGTACTAGCGAGAGAAACGCTTTTAAGATACGTTCCCTTCGCCGCCGCCGGCTTCGCCTTTATAATAGCGTCCATAAGCGTCTGCAAGTTTTCAAAAAGTTTCTCCCTGCCGAACGACGCTTTGCCGATAGGCACGTGCACTATGGCGGTCTTATCCACCCTATATTCGACTTTACCGGCTTTCACGTCGGCGACGGCTTTCGCCACGTCCGTCGTAACCGTTCCCGACTTCGGGTTCGGCATAAGTCCCTTAGGACCTAAAACCTTACCCAAGCGCCCCACAAGACCCATCATGTCGGGCGTGGTTATGCACACGTCGAAACCGAACCAATTTTCCGACTGGATTTTTTGCAACATATCCTCCGCTCCCACAAATTCCGCACCCGCAACCGTCGCCTCGTCGGCTTTAGCGCCTTTCGCTATGACCAAAACGCGGACTTTTTTGCCCGTTCCGTTCGGAAGAATTACCACGCCTCTGACCTGCTGGTCGGCGTGTCTCGGGTCTACGCCGAGTCTGACGTGCAATTCGACGGTTTCGTCGAACTTCGCTTTCGCGGTCTTTAAAACCAAGTCCAGCGCGTCTTGCGCTTCGTATAATTTAGAATTCTCGATAATCTTCAGAGAATCTTCATATTTTTTTCCTTTCATATTAAAATCACCTCCAAAGATTTATTATTCTTCCACTACGATGCCCATACTGCGAGCCGTACCCTTGACCATACTGACGGCGGCTTCCAAGCTCGCCGCGTTCAGATCGGGCATTTTCTGCGCCGCGATTTCCCTTACGGCGGCGGCGGAAATTTTTCCGACCTTATCCTTATTCGGCTTAGCCGAGCCGCTTTCAATTCCGACGGCTTTCTTGATGAGAATAGCCGCGGGCGGCGTCTTAAACACAAGCGAGAATGAACGGTCGGAATAAATAGTGATGACCACCGGAATGATAAGTCCGACCTTATCCGCCGTCTTTTCGTTGAACTCTTTTGTGAACATAGGAATGTTGATGCCGTGCGGACCGAGCGTGGAACCTACCGGCGGGCCTGGAGTCGCCTTGCCTGCCGGCAACTGCAACTTTACAACCGCTGAAATTTTCTTAGCCATAGAAACCTCCGACTAAAACGTGGTCTGAATGTGCGCATTAAAAAATTTACGCACTCCCACAATATATAAAATTTATATATTTTTTAATTTATTTATACGCGGAAAAATTTTTGTCCGCAAAAGTTTTTCCGTGCGCCCATTTCCGAAAAACTTTGACGTTATATCCATATATCCGAAAGGTTATCCGTCGGTTAATGAAAGTTTATCCGCCGATCTCCAAAAAACGGCGCGCATATTTTGATTGATTTCAAAAATCCGCCAATCTCAAACAGGAAAGCTCACCGCCAAGGCAATATATCTAACTCGATTCCGAAACGGCGAAATCAAATTTCTTTATTTTAATCCGCCGATTCTCCAAAAGGCATATAAGCGCATATCTTTTCGGTAATTTCCAAATTCTCCATTGCGGCATTACGCGGCGCAATCCTGCCGGCCATTTTTTTCACAGCTTCTCGATTTGCGTAAAATCCAAATCTACGGCGGTATCTCTGCCGAACATCGAAACCGTAACCCGCGCCTTTTTGCGGTCGTGGCTTATGGAATCTATTACGCCGATAAACTTCTCCAAAGCTCCCGACACGACGATAACGTTATCGCCGACCGAGAACGAGGCGGCGACGGTCTCCGTTACCTCGACCTTTTCAAGACCCATTCTCCTAACCTCGTCGGCAGTCAGCGGAATCGCATGCCCCGCCGCGCCCACAAAGCTAGTTACGCCGCGCGTACTAGTAACCATATACCACATTTGTTTGGTATGCACCATTTTGATAAACACATAGCCGGGGAATTTTTTTCTCTGCACGACCTTTTTTTTGCCGTTCGCCTTTTCGACAATGTCATCCTTGACGGGAATGGCAATATCGGTTATCATATCCTGAATATTATTAGATTCCGCCATTTTTTTGAGGTTTTGCTCTACCATATTCTCATAGCCCGAATAGGTATGAATGACGTACCATTTCGGAGTCTGCCCCGCGCCCTCTCTGCCCGTGTTTTCGGCGATAAACGACGGCGCGCCGCCCGCGTTTTTCGCGTCCCCGCCGCCGTTATCAAAGCTTTCAATATCCGTGCCGCCGATGCTTTCACCGCCCGTATTTTCCGCGTCCCCGTATATGTTTTCAATATTTTTTCCGTCCGCAACAGCTCCGGTGTTTCCGTTATCCGTGTTCCCGATATCATCCGCGCCGTCCATCATAACCTCGGCGCTTCCGCCGTCATAAGCAACCGCTGCGACCGTATTCTCCGCGCCGTTTTCCGCGCCCGCTTCCGTTTCGGCGGTTTTGTTTAAATCTTCGCTCATTTACGCTCCTTTTAAGGACTTTACGCCTTGGCTTTTCAGTTTATTCTCCCGACCTTCGCTTTCCGTGAAAATTTCAAGCGCGAGGACGCATCCGGATTGGCGGACATAACAAAAACACAAAAAATTAAATACGAATAAATAATGCCGTTATTACAACGCCTATTATAACGCCAAAAAACAAATGCCGCGTTATATATAGTAGCACAAAAAACAAATAATTCTCCATTACGCCGCGCCGTAACGCAAAATACAAGCGCCGCGCGGTTCGTTCCCAGTTTTTTTATAAAATTGGCGTCGGATTAGCCGTTGATTTTTTTATAAAATTAATTAGGTTAAGGCGTTTTTACCGCCATCCGCCGTCTTTTCCGCGCAAACGCGTTCCGCTTCCGAAAACAACGGCTCGCCAATGTTTTTACGCGCTCTCCGCCGCCTTTTCCACAAGCAACTTCAAGAGGCTTGACAGTCCGAGGTCCATAACGAACAGCACGACCAAAAAACTTGCCACGACAGCCAGAACCACGAGAGTCTGCTTTACCGCGTCTTTCGGCTCCGGCCACGTAACCTTTTTAAGTTCCGACCGCATTTCCTTGAACTTTTTACTCAACCACCGCCCGAAGCGCACGAGAAAATTCGGTCTTTTTTCGCCGTTTTTCAAAGGCTCTTTTGCGAGTTTTTTATTTTGAGCCGCCTGCGCCATAGCCCTTTGCCGTCTTTCGATTATCTCGTTTCTTCTTTTTGCGAGAGCGGTGTTTGCCGGGGTCTGCGGAGAAACCGCGCTTTTAGATTTCGCATCGTCGGCTTTATTTTTTCTCAGTTTTGCAAGGTCGCTTTTTTTTACGGTAAGAGAGTCGTTTCCTGCGGTTTCGTTCTTTTTTGAATTCTGCGCCATAGTTTAGTTCCACCTTATTTTGTTCTTATATTCCGTTCCCTGATTATCCGTTTTTCAAATCGTTTTTTCCTAATTATTTCGTTTCTTTGTGAACGGTGTGTTTTTTACAGAACCTGCAATATTTTTTCAATTCAAGCCTATCAGGAGTGTTTTTTTTATTTTTCATATCGTCATAGTTTCTTTGTTTACATTCGGAACAAGCCAAGGTAATTTTTGTACGCATACGGCAAAGACCTCCAAAAAAATTACACCCCAACACGGGTGCTTATATATATTAGCACTAAACGAAAAATAAGTCAATAACTTTTCGCCTTTTTTTCAAAAAACTTTGTTTTGATACAATACAGGTATCAGTAGCGCCGGCGCGTCTATTTTTGCATAGGTGGGATATAGAGGCTATGGAGAACGGCAGCGAGAGGTACATAGAGGCGTTGCGGGTA
>JAISOS010000080.1 GCA_031275485.1 Clostridiales bacterium
GTCCCGCGAGGAAGCGGCGTCAGGCGCTTAATCATCGCATAGCGCTTATCCGTAAGTTCCATATCCCTATTCTACCATAAATGTACTTATTTTTGTCAATTTATGTGAACACGCCCTAAAAAACTATCACGGTATCAAATTTATTATTCCGTTTACGCTACCGCCGTCGTTCAGATACGAGTCGGGAACTCTGCCGATTATGACGCTTTCGGCGAGCAGGACGTCACATTTGACAGAGATTGAGGTTCGCCTAAGCGGCAAAATCAAGTCCGCGGAGGCATTCAGCGTGAGGTAGATTTTATAAAGAGTTTGGTTTATTCCCGCGCCCGTAAATACGGTCTTGTATTCGCAACCCGCGCCGCCGCCGTAATCGGCTTTAAACGCAACTGCGGGACCGACGCCGAAAAGGGACGGCAATCCCGAAAATATCCCCGCGTTCAGCGCAACGGAAGCGACTCCCGCGCTCAAATTTTCCTCCGTTTTTTTGACTATCTCGCGCGCCGCGCGGTTTATTAAAACGGCGTCGGTTTTGATTAGAGACGCTTCCCCGTCCGCGCCGTATACGATTTCTGAAACGCCGCCGATATCGGTTTTGCTCAAAACCTCGTATGCCGCGCCGTTGACCGCCGCAGAAACGGCGGCGGCGATTTTACTTTCTGCGGCGGCCGTTACCGCCGGTGCGGCGACTTTGAAATAATACGCGCCGAGTAAAAACGTGAAAACGCAACAAATTATTATGCTTTTAAATTTCCGTAATTTTTTATTTTTTCCCATATTAAATATCTATTCGGAGAACCCGCCGAATAGTATAATAAAGAGCGGTTATTTCCGTTTTTCGGCACGATATTTTCTTTAAAATTCTTTTTCTTTCCGGGGCAATGCGAAAAACCGTTCTTTTCGCCCGTTACGACGAAAAAAGCGACGTTAATCCTTCATTCCAATTCACAACGACCGTATTAAAGGAGGTTTTATTTATATTGAGCGAAATACTTTGGGTTGAAAATATAACGGCGTTTTTTTGCGGCGCGTTCGTTTTTTCATCGCTGATGTGGCTTGTGAAAAATAAGCCGATATATGTGTACGCGGCGCTTTCCAACAGTTTTATCGGCGGAGTTATCTATCTTGCCTCCGCGCTCGCCGGAGCGGTGAAAACGTCCTTAGCGGCGGCGTTTATGAGCGGCTTGCTCGGCGTAATCGGCTTCGCTCTTTCACTGTTAGAACCCGTTTTCATGAGTTAAACCGCCGGATTTATGGGGAAACGCGGTTTTAAGGCGCTTTCCGAGAGTTTTCGGCGGAGTTAATAATAAGGGAAAGAACGGAATGGGAAAGACGCGGAAAAATCCGTAAAGACGCACGTTTTGTTCGTGAAAACGGGTTATAAAAAAACTCCGCCGAAAATAAACGTTCCTCGATTTATAAAAAATAAAAATTCTGTTGATAAAATCGAAAATATGTGATATAATATTATCGGACTTTTTTTAAGCTGTGCCGACGCGTCGTTTTTACAACATACCGCGAGAGTATTCGCCGTCAAGCCCCAAAAAGAGTCCGTTATAAAAACAAAACGTAAACGTTCTAAGACGCGGCAAGCATGTTTTGACCGCTCCCCCCCCAAAAAAAATTCATCCTGCGTTGTTCGTTACGCGGTATTCATTTAAACCCACAATAAATGAAAGGGAATGCGGGTCTATCCGCGCGGTGCAAGCCGGCTCCTGACGGAAAAATATAGCCGGAAGCCGAAACGCGGAAGCAGCACAACCATCCTGCTGAATAGGCGGGTTACTAATGTATCGCGGACGGCAAAGGCGGGATTTTTTTTGCCTTTTTTCGGATATTTCCCCAATTATTTTATATCCGTTACGCTTTCAAACGCCGCGTCGCCGATTTTTTACAGTTCTTAAAAAAGAACGGCTCGGAATATTTCGCGTCTCCAATACCGTTGTCGTTATTCAAAAAAAGCTCCGTTTCTCCCGCCGCGTTACGGTTTTAATTTATGCGACCGTTACGAATCGAAACCGCGCGCAATCTGAACGCCATATTTTTGCCGCTTGCGACAAAAAGACGGTTATATCCGCGCAATTACGGTTCATAGCGGTTACAGTCAATAGACCTTTCTCAAAACCCGACGGCAAACGACCGCTTTCAAGCGGTTTTTCGGGCACCGCCGCGCCGCTTTTTCCCGACACACAGAGTTATGCGCCGTAAAAAACGGCGTGACGGTCACGCTTACAGCGGCAAAATACGCCGTCGGCACGGTTTCGAAAGAAGTCTAGTGTATAACGAAAAGAAGTCTCGAATTTCCGTGACGAATAAGCCTGCCGGACTACATTTTTATCACGGAAATCCGAAGCTTCAAACGAAAAAAGAATTCAAAAACTACGGCGTTTTGAATCAGTAATTCAAACCGAGCAAGCCGAAATTGCCGTCTTTCCGTCTGTATACGATATTTACGTATCCCGTGTCCGAATTGAAAAACACAAAAAAGTCGTGATCGATAAGCTCGATATTGTCCAAAGCCTCTTCCTCACTCATCGGAATCAAGTCTATCGTCTTTTTTCTGGTGATTTTCGGCAGAGCCTCCTTTTCGTAACCGCTCAAAAAGAGATACTGCTGAACGGCGGCGTCCGCCTTTTTTGTTTTCGCGTCGTTTTTCGTGCGGTACTTGACGATTTGTTTTTCGATTTTAGGCATAATTAGGTCTATATTGCCGTACTGATTGTCGCTTGTCGTCTCGGCTCTGACGCAGAAATTCACCGATTTTATTGTAATTTCCATAGTGGAGCGACCGCCGTTTTCCGAAAGATTGACCTTGGCGTATGCCGTATCGTCAAAGTACTTACCCAATTTTTCGATTTTTTTTAAGACGATTTCTTTCAGTTTTTCCCCGGCGTTATAGTTTCTGCAAATAATTTCCGTGCGCATGAACGTTTCCTCCGAAATTTTTATTTTTTATAGCCTACGGTTTTCTTCACACCGACAGAATGTACATCCGGCGTTTGTACGCCCGCATATATTTATGCGCTTAATCCGCGTATGCTTTAAATGCGTATACGGCTTTACGTCGCCTCGTTTTAAGCGTTATTTTTTACATATTTATGCCTTGACGGCATATATTTTGTCGTATATTTACACATTAAGACTTTCGGCGGCGTTTTCATCCGCGCCGCTCTTTTTGAAGTTCAGCTTCCCGTCCGCATAATCTATCGTAACGTTGTCGCCGAATTTATAATTCCCCGTGATAATGTCTTCGGACAGCTTATCCTCTATCATTTTTTGTATCGTGCGCCTCAAATTCCTTGCGCCGTACTCCGTGTCGTAGCCCTTATCGACCAAATAATCTATCGCCGAATCGGTTATAGAAATGCCTATTTTTCTGTCCTTAAGCCGTTTGGCAATGCTCTCTATCATAATCGCGGCTATTTTCTTTATGTCGTCCTTCGACAGCTTTCTGAATATTATAATGTCGTCTATGCGGTTGATAAACTCCGGTTTAAAAGTGTTTTTCAAAGCGTCGAGCTGCTTGTCTTTCATGCTCTCGTATTCGCCGTCCGAACCCGCGCCGCCGCCGAAGCCGAGCGTGTTTTTTATATCCGTAGCGCCGACGTTCGAGGTCATAATTATAATCGTATTTTTAAAGCTGACGGTTCTGCCGTGCGAATCGGTAAGTACGCCGTCCTCTAAAATTTGCAGCAAGATATTAAATACGTCAGGATGCGCCTTTTCGACCTCGTCGAACAATACGACGGAATAGGGCTTGCGCCTTATTTTTTCGGTCAGCTGACCGCCCTCCTCGAAGCCGACGTAGCCTGGCGCGGAGCCGATAAATTTACTGACATTAAATTTTTCCATATATTCGGACATATCGATCCTGACAAGCAGATTTTCGTCGCCGAACATAGCCTCCGCGACCGCCTTAGACAATTCGGTTTTACCCACGCCCGTGGGACCCAAAAATATGAACGAGCCTATCGGGCGTTTCGGATCCTTAATGCCCGCGCGCGCGCGGCGGATTGCCCGCGACAGCGATTTTACCGCTTCGTCTTGACCTATAATTCTCTTTTTTATGGTTTCTTCCAGTTTCATCAATTTTTCAGACTCGTCCTCCACGAGTTTTTTGACCGGAACGGACGTCCACGACGAAACTATTTCGGCTATTTCGTTTTCGCCTATCGACAGCTTGGTTTCGGCAAGCTCCTCGCGCCACCGTTCGTTTTTTTGCCGTATTTCGGCGGCAAGCTTTTTTCTTTCCTCTTTCAGCTCTCCCGCCCTTTCAAATTCCTGTTTTTTTACGGCGGAGCTTAGCGATGCGTTAAGCACGTCCAGCTTATCCTCCAGACCTTTCAATTCGGACGGCTTCGAGTAGCTTTTCAAGCGTATGCGGCTCGCCGCCTCGTCTATCAAATCTATCGCCTTATCGGGCAAAAACCTGTCCGTAATATATCTGTCGGACATAACCGCCGCCGCTTCTATCGCTTCGTCGGTAATTTTGACCTTATGGTGCGCCTCGTATTTATCGCGTAACCCTTTCAAAATTACGACGGTATCCTCCACGTTGGGCGGATCAACCATAACCGGCTGAAACCGACGCTCCAACGCCGCGTCCTTTTCGATATGCTTCCGGTATTCCGCAATCGTCGTCGCTCCTATGGTCTGCAATTCGCCCCTCGCCAGAAGAGGCTTAAGAATATTCGCGGCGTCAAGCGAACCCTCCGACGATCCGGCGCCCACAATCATATGAATTTCGTCTATAAAGACTATCATATTTCCGTTTTTCATCAACGCGGCAACGGCCTTTTTCAGTCTCTCTTCAAACTCTCCGCGGTATTTCGTTCCGGCGACCACGCTACTTATATCTAGGGAAAAGATGCGTTTATTTTTCAGATTTTCGGGTATGTTTCCCGAAACGATTAATTGCGCCAATCCCTCCGCTATAGCCGACTTTCCCACGCCCGGCTCGCCTATCAGTACGGGATTATTTTTTGTGCGGCGCGATAAAATTTGAACGACGCGCTCTATCTCCTTGGTTCTGCCTATAACGGGGTCAAGCTTGCCGTCGCGCGCCTTTTCGGTCAAATCGGTTCCGAGCGCGGCGTAAGCCGCATCGTTTTTGTCATACTTCCGACCGTCGGCTTTCGATTCGTCGGACTTGCCCGTCTGGGGACTTTTGCCGAAAAAGAACTCTATTATTTGATTCTCATTCTCGAACACTAACTCGTCCGCAAGCTGTTGCTCCAAGTCGTCCGAATTGCTCAAAATATATTGATAAGCGCTACGCAACAAACGGTTTATGTCCGCGCCTATGCTCTTGACAATGCGGCACGCCATGCAATCGGTATTTTTCATTAAGTTAAACAGCAAATGCTCCGTGCCTATAAACTCTCCAGAATCGGCGAACTCTATGACCGTTTCGTCAATGATTCTCTTAGCGCGCGGCGAATAGTTGACGACGGCGGGTCTGCCCGTTATCGCCCAATCGTCGCTTCTGAGAAATTTTTCGATTTGCGCGAGCGTAACGCCCGCCTTTTGCAGCAATTCCGCCGCGGCGCTCTCCTTCAATTTCAGCATTCCGTACAATATATGCTCCGTGCCGATTTCGCCCGTACCCATCGCTCTGGCTTTCTCCTCCGCAAGACGCATAACGCGGTTGTAATTATAAGTAAATTTTTTCATATTCCTTTCTCCTTTTTCAGGTCAATTTATTTTTCCAAGGGAGATTTCGCGGATAAACCCTTTGTGAAATAAGGTTCCCCTATCACGGTCGCACTCCCCCATTCTCCCAATATTCCGCTTATCTAAAATCGACGGCGGGAGTGCGGATTTTTATTTTTGCGTTCAGCAACGTTTCCCTGACGACTTCGGCTCTAAAAATATCGCGTTCTTCGGGTTCGAGCGCCCTTCCTGCGCGTTTTATAAGGTTTGCGGGTTTAACGGCGGTTATAAGAGCGTCGAGTTGCGCGCAGTCATTCTGATTGGTAACGCCCGAGACGATTCCGAATTTCAATCGGCTGACAAGCTCCAACGCTTCCTTAAAGCTCATTCTGACCGCATTCGTCAGCACTCCGTAGGCGCGGTGCGCGAGGTCGATGACCTCGCAGGGATCGTTCCGAAACAGAATTTCGCGCTCTCTCTCTTCGCTTGCGACGATTTCCGCCGCGGCTTTTTCGACGGAAGCCAAAATTCCGTCCGGATCGCCCCGAAAGGAAAACCTGTTGGAAATCTGATACATATACCCGTCGAAAGAGCTACCCTCGCCGTATCCGCCGCGCACGGTCATTCCGCAATTTTTGATGTGCGCGGCGGTTTCCGGCATTTTTTTCGTCATAGTCAACGCCGGCAAAAACATCATAACCGAAGCGCGTAGCCCGAGTCCAAGATTGGTGGGACAGCTTGTGAGGTATCCGAAATCCTTATCCTTCGCGATATCGAGGCGCAGGTCTATCTCGTCGTCGACGGTTTTAAGCCTCTCATATGCGCGGCGCAAAGAAAAGCCCTTCAAAATGCATTGCTCTCTTATGTGGTCTTCTTCGTGGAACATAACGCTTACGCATTCGTCGCCGCTTATCATCGCGGCGGCAAACGGCATGCCCGCAAGCTCCTTGCTTACGAGATTTTTTTCGACAAGGCAAAGAATCTCCGCGCCGTCGGATTTGTTCATTTTATAGAATCTGCAGCCGCCCGGATCGGGTATACAGTTTATGACGTCATTTATAATGCGGTTTGCCGCCTCCGCGTCTTTCAGCCTGTTGGGAAACGGGATCCCCTCGACGTTCCGAGCCAGCCTCACGCGCGAGGAAACGACGGTATTCGCAAAGGTTTTATTCATATGGCAACTTCTCCTTATTCCGCGCGGCGTCCGCCGCTTTGAGCCGTTATACCGATCTTTACAACTCCCGCACGGCTTCCTTTATTTCGTCTCTGAACGTCTCGAAGCAGTCGGAGCAACCCAACAGCGAGGTCTCGTAAAAATCCCGAACGGTCGCGCCGCAGGTCGGACAGACCTTCGCCGTAGCCGAGGCGCGCGGAGGCGCGCTCGCGTGAAAGGCGAGATCCGAGAGAAAAAATTTATCGTTCCGCCTCAAATCGCCGTAACATTCCGAGCAGATAAAAAATTCCGCGCTTCTGCCGTTCACCTCCTCGTAAAACCGCAGGTTCGCGTAGTTTTTATTGCAAATCATACATTTTTCCATTCACGGCACTCCTTTTTTTGATGATTTTGCGGGAAAAACCTTTTTGAAAAAAGCCCCCGTCCCTTTCCCAAAGCTTCCGGCAAATTATGTCTTCATTCAAACAAATTATGTTTCAATAAGATAAACCCGCTCAATCCTCACGCTCCGTATCTTTCCAAAGACCGATAATAACCTCCGTCATAATGCTCCGTCTGAGCTTTTCCTTATCGCACGCCACCGAGAGCGACTTATCGCTCAAAGCCGCCGCGAGTAATTCTCTCTCTCTCTCCGTCATCAGCCCGTCGATAATCAATCTTTGCATTATATGCGTACATTTATTATAGGATAAAGACCCGCCTTTTATTCCGTTAAGAATCGTTTTAAAATACTCCTCGCCGCCCTCCATTCTGAACAGCCGTATATAGCCGCCGCCGCCGCGTCTGCTCTCTATGGAATATCCCTTATCGACGGTAAATCTTGTATTCAAAACGTAATTTATCTGACTGGACGCGCAGTCGAAACGGTTCGCCAAATCGTTGCGTTTAAGAATAGTTTCGCCGCTCCCGCTCATCGCGCTAAGAATAAACTGCTCTATCAAATCGCTTATATTAGACATACCCCGCTCCCCGCAAAGCCCGCGCGCGCCGCGCAAAAAATAAACCGTTTTTTTTAAGTCCAAAAAATAAACTTTGACTTTCTTTGATTTTCAACATTATTATTATAGCACAAAATTTTTCTTTGTCAATAGTTTTAGGATAAATTTTAAAAAAATTTTTTTAAATGGCAAGCCGTAAAATGGAGAGTAAGGCATAAATAAAGATATTCACGGTGAAATTTCCGGCATAACAAGAAACCGCAAAAAAGACATAGAGCAAAAAATATCGGCGCTGTTTTTCCCCGCGCGGCGCCGCCCCGCATCGCTAAACGCCTTAGACAGAGGCACGGAAACCGCCTACAATCCTCCCTTTTTCGTTTACGCGAACAAGCCCGATAATTTTTTTAAGCGGTCTTTCAACTTATTAAAAAAACTCCGTTCCCGACTCGGGAACGGCTCGAATCTTATTTTCCACGCTTAGGCGATCGGCAAATAAACGCGAACTTTGGTAAGCGAAACGCTTCGATCCGCCGTATTTCACGCAAGGAGAAATTTTTTCGTCCGGAAAGCGTATTTTTTTTCGATATAATATTATACTATAGTCGTAATGATTTTGTAATTGCGCGAATAATACCGTTGATTTTTTCGCCGTAAACGGCGAAAAAAAACGGCGTTAATCTTTTCGCAATTTCAATTCATAACGACTGCATTGATACGGAGGGAACCACAATGGCAAGAAAGGGTATTTTTATAGGCGCGCTAATAGGCGCGACTGCGGCGACGCTCATCGTGAACTCGAAAAGAACCGCCGATTCGCTCATAAAAAAAGGAAAAAAGAAGCTGAAAGACAAGGTCGAAGAAATGCTCGATTAGAATCGGAACGCCGCGTCTTTTAGGTATTCGCGCCAGAAAACGTATCTGCGGAAAACGTTTTTAAAGCCTAATACCGTTAAAACATATTAGATCTTTTTCGAAGCCGCGCCGACGGCACTTTTTCCGCTTTCAATATACCTCCGCGTTGTTTTTTCGGCATACCGCGCGAGAATATATATACGTCGTCAAAAGCGACGCGGCGGCGCGCGAAACCGTCTGAAAGCTATTCGCCGTTGAGTTTTAGAAAGAGGTCCGTTTTTAAACGAAACGTTTTAAACAACATATCGCCCAATACATTTTTACCGTATTTTTAAAAATATTCGCCGCCCAAGTAAAATTCCGGGCGGCAATATTTTTTTAAGAGTTACGAATTTTCGCGATAAAAACGATACCAGACGGTTTATTCGTCATGAAAATTCGGAACCTCCGCTTTTTCACTATCTTCCGTCCGGAGCCGTATCGCCCGCAAGCGTTTCTCTCGTTTTTCGCGCCGCCGTCGTCAAATTTTTTAAGCTCGCTTCGGTTTCGAGTTCGCCTCGCGTTTTCAATCCGCAATCCGGATTCACCCACAGCTTATCCGCTCCGATTTTCCTTATCATTCCGCTCAAAGCGTTTTTTATTTCCGATACGGATGGCACGCGCGGCGAATGGATGTCGTACACGCCGGGTCCGACCTCGGCGGCGAATCCGTTCCATTCAGGCGCGTCCAATATATCCAAGCCCGAACGCGACGCCTCGAACGAAATCACGTCCGCATCCATAGCCTCGATATCCTTTATTATGCCGCCGAACTCACTATAACACATATGCGTGTGCACCTGCGTCTCAGGCTTCAGCCCCGAATGAGTAAGTCTGAACGCGGGTATCGCCCAATCGAGATATTTTGTCCGTCTGTCCGCCTTTCTGAGAGGCAATTTTTCGCGCAACGCCGCCTCGTCTATTTGAATAATTTTAATACCGTTTCTTTCGAGGTCGAGCGCCTCCTCTCTGATTGCCAGCGCGATCTGAAACGCCGACTCTTCAAGCGGCGCGTCCGGGCGCGGGAACGACCAATTGAGAATAGTTATAGGACCCGTCAGCATACCCTTGACGGGCTTTTCGGTCAAGGATTGCGCGTAAACGACGTATTCGACCGTAATTGGCTTAACGCGTCTTATATCTCCGAAAATTATCGGCGGTTTGACCGTCCGCGTGCCGTAGGATTGCACCCACGCGTTCTCGGTAAAAACGAACCCCTCTAATCTCTCGCCGAAATATTCGACCATATCGTTCCGCTCGTATTCGCCGTGAACGAGCACGTCCAACCCGATTTTTTCTTGCAGCGCGATACATTCGGCGATTTTTTTTCTGTTGAACGCCGCGTATTCCTCTTCCGTCAACTCGCCTCTCTTAAACGCCGCGCGCGCGTTTTTCACGTCGGCGGTCTGCGGAAATGAGCCTATCGTCGTAGTCGGTAGCGGCGGCAAATTGAGCGCCCGCTTTTGTATCGCGCGGCGGACGGCAAGCGCGGGGCGTCTCTCGAAATCCGCGGTATTTAATCCGGCATTTTTTCTTAATATCCCGTTATCCGAACCCGCCCCAAGCGCCGGTTGCGCTCCGAAATTTTCTTCGTTCAATTTGAAGGCGTTCTTCGCGCTGCGGTCGTCCGCGCAGAAGAGGAATTTATTGCGGAAACTGCGGAAATTATCGAACAGCGCGACATTTTTCGCATATCCCGCGCCGCCGCCGCGCGCCAGGTCTCTAATCTCCGTAAGTTTTTCCGCCGCGAACGCGAAATACCCCGCGCATTCCGCGCTTAATTTGCTCTCGTTTTTCACCGAGTACGGCACATGCAACAGCGAGCAGGACGTACTTATAACCGTATCGTCCGCGCACTTTTTTATATCTGAGATTAACGCGAGCGTTTTTTTATAGTCGGTTTTCCATATATTTTTACCGTCGACAACCCCGGCGAACAGCGTTTTGTCCTTAGGAAAGCCGTATTTTTCAAGCAAGCCAAGATTTTCGCCCTCCGTGAAATCTAGCCCGATTCCGTCGAAATCCAACGCGGCGGTTTCGCGGTAGCAATCCCTTATATCCCCGAAATAGGTCTGAATATAGACCTTAAAGTCTTTAAACTTCCTTCTCGCGGCAAGCGGTTTCGCATAAAAACGCGTAAAAAGCTCTACATCGAGGGGTTCCAAATCCGTCGCCAAAAACGGTTCGTCAAAACGAACGCAATCCGCACCCGCAGCGGCGAGCTTTTCAATCAGCGCGGAGTATGCGTCCGCGAGCCGTGAGAGCGCGGCGGCGGCGGTTACGCCTTTCAATCTCGCCAATTTGACGAACGTAAAGCCGCCTATAACCGCGGGAACAATCCTTATTCCGTCGATTCTCTTCTCGCCGCGTTCGCCCGGAAGCTCCGTCCATTTAGGCTTTATTCCATTACCGCCGCCCGTATCCGCTCCCACAGCCCCGCCGTCTGCGGAGTAAAAGCCGGGGGCAAATAACAAAGCCCTTGCCTCCGCGTATTCGTCCGAAAGCTTCGAACCTATGAGCTTTATTTCCGTATCGCCGTCTATTTCGGGCGCGATATAATGATAGTTGGTATTGAACCATTTTTTCATAGCAAGCGCCTTGACATCGCCTTTATAGCCCTGATAACCGCGCGCCATCGCGAAATATTCCCCGAGCGGGGTCAGTCCGTCCAATTTATACCGCTTGGGTACGCAATTAAAAAGCGCGGCGGCGTCCAAAAGATTGTCGTAAAACGAAAAATCTCCTACGGTTATGTAGTCTATGCCGCTTTGCGCCTGCAAAAGCCAATGTTTTTTTCTGATCGTTTTCGCGGTCTCCATCAATTCGTCCTCGCCTATTTCGCCGCGAAAATATTTTTCCGCCGCGAATTTCAGCTCGCGCATCTCGCCTATGCGCGGAAAGCCTATGACCGCCGTCTTAAATTCGGTTTTTTTCAATTCTTTTTCCGTTCTAAATTCGTGGATGTAATCCGCCGTATTCCTACCGCCCCTCATGATATATACCCCTCTCCGTAAATTTTTCACCGCGTTTTTTACCGCGTACGGTTCCTGTCGTTAAACGCGGCGTATTATGATTATATCACTTTCGGGCATATATAGCTAATACTTAAAAATATATATTAGATATAGGAAAAAACTATACCGAAAAAATGAAAGACGAAACCGAAGAAGCGGTTTCGTCTTTTTAGTTACGCAAACATATTACTTACAATAAGTCTTAGTACGGCGATTATGCGGACGGTTTTACCGCCCGCGCCGCTCCTTTCTAAGAACGGCGTTTTCAAGCGCGGCAATATCGCATTTGAAAGCGTAACGAGATGCTATTTATCATCTTTTCCGTCCTCTTTTTTAGGTTCGGCGGCGGGAGCGACAGACGGAGTCCCAACGGCGTTGGCGGCGTAATTGCTCTCGATATTCCTTATTCCCTGCCGACTCAAAACGACGAGCGTCTCGCTCTCGGGCGTACCCAAGTCGACTATGACCTTATTTTCGGTCGTCACGCCCCTAACGGTGCCGTAAAACCCGCCGACCGTCAAAATCTTCGTCCCCGGTCCGATACTGTTCAAAAGCGCCTCGCGCTGTTTGTTCTTTTTTCTGCCCGAAATGAACTGAAAACCGAACATAAGAACGATAACTCCTATCATCACATACATTATTATATCCATTTACTCACTCTCAATCTAATGCCCCTAAGATTTAACGGAGCTAACCCGTCAAGAACATTATAAATTATTTGCTATTATTATACAGCAATTTTTTTTTTAACGCAAGCGTTTTTCCGTGTTAGTTTCTAAATTCTTTAAATAATTAACGGCGTTTTTTTAATAATTCGGTTGACTGTCGTGTCGGATACTTTGACGCAAGCGCGCTTTATTATGCGCTCCGCGCCTATTCCGCCGCCGTTTACGGCAAACCCGAGGATTTTATCCGGTCTCTTTGTCCTTACGGCAAACGGCGGCGGTAGCGTCTGCCGCAAATAAAAACGCGTTCTCGCCGCCGCGCCCGATAAATCCGCGAAAGTTTCCCCGAACGGTTAAAAAATTGAAAAAACAAACGATTTCTTGCTCCGCGCCGTTTTCGGCTCACATAGAGGCGGCGCAATTCGCGCCGTTTGAAATTTTTTTCTTTATACTGATATATATCTCGGACAGTCTGAAAACATACTGTTGCTTTTCCTCCGCGCTTAGCTCCGCATAATATTTTTTATCTATCAGCCGCCCGATAGGGTTGATAACGACGGCATCCGCCTCCGCGCTTTCCGCGAGTATTTTTTTGACTCTGACGTAATACGCTTCCTCCTCCTTTGTCAGCAAAGCGGCGGCGCGTTTTTTATTACGGTCGGACGGCTCGGTTTGCTTACGTTTTTCTTTGATTTCGTTCCAATAGCCGTGTTTCAACCTATTTTTCGCTTCCAACGCAAGCGCTTGAAAGGTATTTTTCCTAATTTTTTCCATAACTACAGAAGTCCTCCGCATTTTGATACCATTATTATAAAACAAAAAAACACAAAAAACAATATAAAATATCCAAAAATATTTGCGGTTATACGGCTTTATATTATTTTACGGCTTATTATAATGAGGTTTTATTATTTTTGTACAAAAATCGAAAAAATTTTTACAAAATGTCTTATAATAATATTTCTTTCGCAAACTTATCCTAAAAAACGCCTTTCCGCGCCGTGCCGCCCCTCTTGTCCGCTTTCCTTTTCCCCCGCCTTCGTCCGTTCGTTTGACACGTCGTATATCTCGCGCGCGCCGATTCGCCTGAAAAGCGGAATTTGTGAAACGCGGCGTATACGCATAGCTTTTTTATTTTTAACCGAACGATTAAAAAATAAGGCGGTTCTAAATTTTTGCGATAAAAAACGGATGCCGGTAGGGCGAATCATAACGAATTTTTAAAACTTCCCCAAATAAATAACCGTTATCCTAAGCCGTCGGACGATAGAAACGAAATTTACGCTTAACATAGCTTGCCATTTAGCGCCGTATTCGATATAATATTAAAGATTTAAAAGGAGTTTTACGGAAATGGCGGCAAACAATAATAACCCGCGGCTTGCGGTTGAAAAATATTTTCAGGCGGCAAACACCGAATACAGACGCTGAAATACGGAGTCCGCTTACAATAAACATATTATTGAATTATTTGAAACTTTGGGCTGTAAGTGCGCGGACGTATCCGGTGAGCGCGGCGGCGAAACGGGTGAAAATATAGACATCAAGCTTTGGCATATCGACGAAGAAATAAACGATATCGAACCTTTCGGAGCTATCGAAGTAAAAAAAATCGGCGGCATTGACGAAAGAGCGAAAAAGAATTTACCCATAGAGATAAAGCGTTACGGCAACGTGATTTTAACCGATAACAAGATTTTGCAGTTTTACCAAAACGGCGACGCAAAAATGTACAACGGCTTTCAGCTCATTATTCAAAACAAATAGGAATTAAGCGTTGACAAAACTAAAATTGATTTGTTCGTTCAAGCCGTAAAAGATTTTTTATTATCGACTCCGGCAAGCATAAAAAGCTCGAATAAACTTGCCGAATATATGGCGCATCACGCTCAAACGATAAGAGAAATTGTACGCGGGATTTTGAACGGCGCGAATACGAAACCGATGTATAACGAATTGTTCGCTTTACATTCGAAGCTGAAAAGCGATTTGCTGCAAGACTTAACGTAAACGATTTCTCAAATATGTATGCTCAAACGGTAGTTTACGGCTTATTTATCGCAAGGTATAACGATAAAACGTTAAACGGTTTCGACTGCGGCGAAGCGATTATCAATCTTTCAAAGGAATCGCAATTGCTGAAACAGTTTTTTCAGCACATCGCGACTCCGGCTCACACGACGCTTAACGACGCGATAGAAAAATTATGTAAATTATTTTCGATTGCCGACGTCGCGGCGCTACTCGATAAACGCGAGCCAAAAGACACGGTCGTTCATTTCTACGAGGAATTTTTGAGTTATTACGACCCCGCCGAACGAAAAGCCTTCGGCGCGTTCTATACTCCCGTCGAGGTCGTCAGATATATGGTTAAAAGCGTCGATAAATTTCTTGCCGAAGAGCTGAACATAAAAGGCGGGCTTTCAAATAACGAAACAGCCGATATTGAGGTTGATTGCACGCCGTACCATATCGGCAGGAAAGAATTAACGAAGAAATCGATAACCGTTCCGCGAGTCGCAATTCTCGATCCCGCCTGCGGGACCGGCACGTTTCACGCGGAGATTATAAAGTTCGTTAAAGAAAAATATTTCAGCGGCGCAAACGCGGTCTTTTACAAAGAATGGATAAGGAGAAAAGACGGATTGCTTTCCCGTTTAATCGCCTTTGAAATTATGATGACAGGCTATATCGTCGCGCGGTTAAAAATTTGCAGAACGGTTGTGGAAACGGCGGGCGAAGCGCCCGAAGAGAATCTGCCCGTCAATATATTTTTAACGAATGCCTTGTCCGAGCCTAAATCGTCGCTCAAAGACGGCGGCGAATTGAATATCTGGCGGCTTATCGACTTCTCCTGCGCGATAACCGAGGAAGCGAAAAATGCCGATAATTGGAAAGCGCGGAGACCGATTAAAGTAATTATAGGCAATCCGCCGTATTTGGCAAGCTCCGTTCAGCCTTTCGATATTTCCGCATATAAGTTCGAACCCGACGGCGGAACGAAATTAAACGAGGCAACCCAAAATGGCTTAACGACGATTACGTAAAATTTATTCGCTTTGCCGAACGGCGCATTGAAAAAGACGGAAAAGGTATTTTAGCTTTCATTTCCAACAACGGCTATTTGGATAATCCTACGTTCCGCGGAATGCGCGGAAGCCTGCTCCGCTCTTTTGACGAAATACATATATTAAATTTACACGGCAACTCGAACAAAAAAGAAACTTGTCCGGACGGCGGCGGCGACGAGAATGCGTTCGACATAAAAGTCGGCGTCGCGGCTATTATGGCGATTAAAAAAACGCGAAACGAACAATGGGCAAACGTTCGCTATGCCGAATTATACGGCAAACGCGAAAGGAAGTTTTTATGCTTAGAAAGCGAGGACGTCCGATTTGAAAAAATTGAGATTGAAAATAAAACCGCGGCGTTTATACCGACAAAAACAAGCGGTAAAAACGAGTATGACGGCGGGATATCGATCGTTGAATTGTTTAAGCGATACTCCGCCGGTATTGTCTGCGGAAAAGACGAATTTTGCGTCCGCAACGCGCGGAACGAAATTGAAAAGGTTATATTGGACATTAAAACGTTAACGGCGGAGCAAGTAAGAAAAAATTATAAATTAGGAGCCAATTCGGCGGATTGGGCAATCGAAAGAGCCCAAAAAGATATTGAAACGAACGACGGTAATTACATAAAAATTGCCTATCGTCCGTTTGACGACCGTTGGTCGTATTACACCGGAACGCCAAACGGATTTCATAGCCGTCCGCAAAGCGAGGTTATGAAAAATTTTGTGAATAAAGAAAATATAGGACTAATATTTGCGCGCGGCGATACGGCGCGGTAGTCGTTTTCAATGATTAGTATAGCGGATAAAATAACCGAAGCCCATATTACCGCCTCTCCGAGCATCGGGTCGATTGCGCCTCTCTATCTCTATCAAAACGCTTTCGGCAAAGAAGAAGCGTCGCCGAATTTTGATAAAGCGAATTTGAATAAATTGACGCGAAATCTAACGGTAAAACCAACCCCGTTACAAGTTTTCGACTATTGTTACGGCGCGCTGTACGACCCGGGCTATCGTGAAAAATACGACAAATTTTTAAAGCGGGATTATCCCAGAGTTCCGGTTATCGAAAACGAGACCGCGTTCGGAAAATGCATTTCCGTAGGCGGACAATTAAGACGGCTTCATTTAATGCAAACCAACGCCGACGTTGCCGCCGCCGAGCCGGAATTTGTCGGTGGGGATTCGGTAATCGGCACGGTTAAATACATAAACGGCGAATTGTTTATAAACAAAACGGCAAAAATAACCGGCGTCGCCGAAAATGTTTGGAATTATTACGTCTGCGGTTATCAGGTTCTTGCAAAATGGTTCAAAAGCCGTAAAGGCGAAGCGTTTGACTTCGAGAAATTTCAACATATTCGGAAAGTCGTCCGTATTTTAAATAAAACGATAGAACTGCAAAAAGAGCTGACGGTATAAAAGCGGAATAAAAACGGACGATAAAACAAAGGCTGGTTAAATGCAGAACTAAAATTGGTGATAGTTCTAAAAACTCGTGATGATTTCGCCATACGGGTATCCGCTTTTTATCGCGAAAATTTAGAACCGCCAAATTTTTTCAAAAAGTTTTCGGGAAGTGGTAAATGGTAAAAAGGAAGAACCTTTCGCCAATAAAAGATCCTCTCCGCAAAATTATAAAGTTTTTCATAAAATTCGCTAAAAAAGATTTACTTTTCAGCGCATATGAGTTATAATAAATCATAATGTGAAAAATCGTATACCCATCCCTCCCTCGCGCTCTTTTTCAAAAAATTTCAATAAAAAAGTAACGAAATAACGGCGAGAGAATCCGCGCGGAAAAATACGGTCGTTATGAAGGAAATACATTTATGAAAGCGAAAACGGTATTCAAAATCATAGACGCGTCTATGGACCCCGTCCAAAACAACGGATACAAGAGTTTCATTAAAAAAAATAATATTTCCGTCGTGTTCGACATAGTATACGACGACAAATTCCCCGAAATCAGAGCGGGCGATTTGTATTTCAAGGCAAGCTCCGACAGCGCGGGAAATTCGGCCGAAAGCCGGCTGAAACCGCTACTGATAAACATCCACGGCGGCGGCTTCGTCGCGGGAGAGAAATATCACAGGAGGTATTTTTCGGCGTATATCGCCGATATCGGATACGCCGTCTACAACATAAACTACGGCGTAGGACCGGAATATAAATTTCCGTTCTGTCTGCAAAGCGTCGCGAAGGCTATAACGTGGGCTAACGAAAACTCGGAAAAATACGGCTTCGATATGTCTAAACTCGTACTGAGCGGCGATTCCGCAGGCGCCAGTCTTGCCGCGCTCGGCGCGCTCACGGCTTCTCGGGAGGACTTCGCGAAATCCGCAGACGTCGAAAAACCGCCCGTAAAGCCTGCGGCGGTTCTGCTCTACTGCGGACCCTACGACATCGCGACCGCCTTAAATTCCAAGGTTCCGCTTGATTTGATAAACAAGATTATGACCGATATCACGGGTTACGACAGGACGCGCATTTCAGAATTTAAATATTTAAATCAATTCTCGCCTATGGATTATATAGACGCGAATTATCCCAAAGCGTTTTTGGTCTATTCCCAAAAGGACATATTCTGCAAAAATCACGGAGAGGTATTCGAAAAACGCCTTGCCGAAAAAGGAGTGCGTGTTTCGTCTTTTCATTCGACGAGTCTCTTGGATAATCATTGCTTCCATCTCAATCACAACTTCAAAATGGCAAAAAAGGCTATGGACAGAAGCAAGGAATTCCTGCTTTCGATTTGATTTTTACGCGCGTTTCTATTTTCGTTTCGGATAATTTGATCCGCGTTTTGCAACGGTTTCATCCGTATTTAACGGTAATTTTCGCGCGTTTTCCGGTCGTTTTTAATCGTTTTTCAGCCGTTTCGGAATTTTTTCGCTCCACTTTCGGCACGGATTAATCCGTATTTTTCCGTCATTTTTGAACGGACTTTTTACGCTACGTCTATTACAAATTCATCAGTTTTTCGATAAAGCCGTCTATTTCGCCGTCGCTGATTTTCAGATGCGTTTTGACAACCTCTCTATACGAAAACACCTGCCCGAGCGTCATCGTTTTTACCACACCGACCAACGGATGTTTTGTTATTCCCGGCGCAAAGCTTTCCGTCAAAGCCTCTGCGGGCGGATACGCCAAAACCTCCCTGACTTTTGTTTCCGTATTAAATCTGCCCATAAAAAATCCTCCGAAATATTATGTTCGCATAATTAAGCGATATAGCCGTTATGAACAAGAATTGCGTTAAAGATAAATATTTTTAGTCGTAAGCGGCTAAAAAGCGGCGTTTGCTTGCGCTGTTATATTTCATAACGGCTATACTATATTATAGTCGTTACTAATCGGAATTGTGCGGACTAAATTCGGTAAAATAGCCGATACGCCGGATAATTCGACTACGACGCGTTCACACAAACGAAAACGAGAGGATTCTGTGCGATTTTGCGCCTTTCGGCGTTGTTTTTTCCGGAATACCGCGCGAGAGTATGCGCCGTCAAAAACGACGCGGCGGCGTGTAAAAACCGCCTGAAAGCTATTCGCCGTCAAGTTTGGAAAGAGGTCTAATGCCAAAGCGTTCCGGAAAGGGGCGCGGGAAAAACCTTTTGTTCGCAAAAGATTTTTCCCGTATAAATTAAAAAAATAAAAAAGCGAACGGTTCCGCGGGAGGTCTACCGTTCGGCGTCTATATATTCTGTTTTGACCAAACGCAAAAATTCCGCCGGCAGAGTCTTTCCCGTTTTGATTTTGTCGCAGTTTTTAACCGCCTCGCCCACGTCCTCCGCCGTCAGTTTGCCGATGCCGACATAGACCAGCGTTCCCGCCATCGTACGCGCCATTTTGTAGAGGAAGCCGCTCCCCGTAATCGCTATGTCTAAGCGCCCGCCGCCTAAATCGCCGACGGCGGCGGAATAGACGGTTTTTACGGGATTGCCGCCCGCGCTGCCCGACTTTTCGTAGCACCTGCAATCGTAAACGCCGACCATAAGCTCCGCGGCCCGCCGCATACTTTCTATATCGAGCGGCTTTTTTATAAACAGCCTGTCCCTGTCCAAAAGCGGCCGACGCACATCGGAAACGTACAGCTTATAGACGTATGTTTTTTTCTTTTTGTTGGAACGCGCATGAAAATCGCCGCCGACAACACGACAGCTTTTGACGCTTATATCCCTCGGCAGTCGAAAATTCAGAGCGTGCGGAATACGCTCCGGCGGTATGTCCGTATCCGCGTCGAAATGCGCGGTCTGCTCCTCCGCGCTCACGCCCGCGTCGGTTCTGCCGCTCCCGAACAGCGTAATCGCGTTTCCGAAAAGCCCGTAAAGAGCGTCCTCTATCACCGCTTGGACGCCCGTTCCGTTGCGCTGTCTTTGCCAGCCGCAATAATTTTTTCCGTCGTATTCGACGGTGATTAAAAAACGCCGTCTCATTCTCTTCTAACCCAGTTTCTCCCTTAAATTCTGCCGATATACCGAATCGCTCCGGACCCTAAAAAACGGCGGTTATACGCTTGCAATTAAATTTCCGGCTATTTTTTTCACCCGAAAATCAGCCGCCTTTCCCTCCGATGTTTTTTCGCTTTAGAATCCGTCGTTTTTCTCCGAACCCGTCCCCGAAATTTTTTTGCCGCGACACGAATTATCCGCCCCGATCGGCGGTCTGTTCTCCCTTAAATTCCCTCAATATATCGAACCTATCGAGTCTCAAATCGGTTTTTAAATAAATTTTTTGCATAACTATTTTCGCGTCCTCTATCAGCTCTCCGTTTTCGCCGTACATATCGCCTACGGTCAGAGTTTTTAAAAAATTTCCGCCGCAGGACAACGCCTCCAAAACGTCTCCCCTTTTGAAGCGGTTGCGTTGCTCAACGACGAGCGCTCCCCTGTTTTCGTCATAACCCGAAACCGAGGCTATGAAAGCGTTTCCTCCCGCAGTCCTAGACGAGTCCGTATTTATATGGTCGTTTTCTCCCAAATAGAAGCCCGTAGTATAGCCTCTGTTCCCGATTTTTTCCAATTCGGCGGAGAGTAACCTCGCGGCGCGGACGAAGTTTCCGATTTTATCCCGCTTTGCGTCCGCTCGGTCCCGCGGCAGGCGGGCTTCCGCGCCGAGATCGGGATCCCCGCCGCAAAGATACGCGTCGAGGGCGCGTCTGTACGCGTTGACCGCGCAAGCGACATAATATTCCGACTTCATTCTGCCCTCTATTTTGAAAGAATCGACGCCCGCGTCAATCAACTTGTCGAGGTGCTCTATCATGCGAAGATCTTTGCCGTTTAGGATATAGGTTCCTCTTTCGTCCTCCGTGAGAACGCCGCAAAAGCCGTCTCCCGAAACCTCTCCTATCGGATATTCCCCGCCGTTTAGAAGAAAGGCGGGGAGGCTTGCGGCGCCAGCGTCCGCCGAGTCGGCGTTTTTCCGCCGTTCAAAGACGGCGTCGCCGCAAGCGTCTATCGAGTCCTCCCCGTCCCGAATTTCCCGCCGTTTCACCCTGTATTTCCATCTGCACGCCTGCACGCATTCGCCGCGGTTAGAATCTCTTCCGGTAAAATAATTGCTCAAAAGGCATCTGCCGCTGTAAGAAATGCACATCGCGCCGTGAACGAAACATTCCAGCTCGACGCCGGGCACCGCGTCCCTGATCTCCCTAATTTCATCCAACGACAGCTCCCTCGCCAGCACGACTCTTTTCACACCCAGTCCGGCGTAAAACCCGACCGCCTCCGCGTTTACGGTATTCGCCTGCGTGCTGATGTGAACGGGCAACTCGGGCGTATATTTAAGGACGGTATTCAGTACGCCGGGATCGCTTACGATAACCGCGTCCGCGCCGATTCCGCGAAGCTCGACGAGGTATTCCCGAATCGCGCCGAACTCGCGCGAGCGCGGAAAGGCGTTTAGGGCGACAAAAATCTTTTTTCCCGCCGCGTGAGCAAAGTCCGCACCGATTTTCATATCGTCCAAACTAAAATTATCGGCGAAAGCTCTCAAGCTGAAATTACCGCCGCCGATATACGCGGCGTCCGCGCCGAAATGAAAGGCCGTAAAGAGCTTATTCAGATTTCCCGCCGGCGCCAGTAATTCTATTTTCCGCATAGTTTTTTCCGTTAAATTTTCGATTTTTTTAAAGATATTATTCGATTTTCCGCTAGATATTCACCCGTTTTCAGGAAGTGCGTTCGCTTGTTTCACGAAAGCGCGCCGCTCGTCTTTTTTAAGAACATTCATACGTTTTTCATGATATTAAATTGGTTTTTTGACGGTGTTTATCCGCCTTTTACGGCTTTTTTTATTTGAAATTTTTATTCGGTTTTTATATATTCCGCAATCAATATTCCGTCGCCCGCGTCCGAAAGCGTCGTTCGGAACCTCGCGTCGTTTCGCATATTTTCAATAAAGGCTTTCAGACTTTTCACTATCGAGCGGTGCTTGCGGCGTATATAGAAATCCTCGACGTACCCTTTAAAAAGCGCGTTATCGGCGAAAATAATCCCGCCCGGATTTAGCAATCCGACAAGGTAGGGGCGCAAACGTTCGTATTGTCCTTTCGGACCGTCAAGCAGAATAAAATCGAAGCCTCCGTCCATCAGAAGCACCGCCTCCGTCGCGTCGCCCTCGATGAGCCGGACGCGTTTTTCCAAGCCCGCCTCTCTGAAAAAACTCCGCGCAAGCTCCGCGAAAACGCCGTCGATTTCGACGGTGACGAGAGAGGCGTTTTTTGCCGCGCTCAGCATAAGCGCGCCCGAATAGCCGACGCCCGTACCTATTTCAAGAATCTTAGCGCACCGCCTTTCGCGTAGCAGAGCGGTGAGAATTTCCGCGCCCCCGTCCCTTATTATCGGTACGGACAGATCCAACGCCCTATTTTTTATCTTTTCGATAATATCCATTTTTTACGCTTCCGGCAAGGCTTATTTTTATATTTTTACACTTTTCACGTATCTTTACGCGCGCCGTTAAACCCTGACGAAGAGTTTTTAACCGTCATTAAATAATAGCATAATTTCTTTTTATATGCAAGCGGTAAAGCGTGTTTTTGCGTGTTAGCCGCTTAAAAAACAACAAACGGCGTACTTGTACAGAGAGGGTATTACGGAATAACGACATATGTAGAATACTTCCGCGCTCGGAATACATAATACGTTTAGATATTCCGTCTTTCTTCGGATTAAGATTATGCATGGGAGACTTCATTTTCTAAACGAAAAATTTTACCCGCGTAAATTAAAAAACGACGTTAAATTTTCGCGGGAAACGCATGACAAGAATAAGAAATTATGATATAATATTTATATGTAAACATGTTAGACGTAAAAGCGAGAGAATATTTAAGAACGGGTTTAACGGCGGACATATCTTTGCCGCGAGTGCGGTTATACGGGTTTATAACCGAAAAACCGATTGCGGCGGCTTACCCGCGTCGTTTAGAGCCCCGTTGCAACCGGCTTGACAACGTTTCTGTCCGCCCGCTTCCATTCCGATAACTCATTAGCTATCGCGGAAATTTGTATCGTTAAAAAAATTAAAGGAACGGTATCGGGTATGAAACTTTTCGCAAACTTAAAAAAACGTAAAAATCAAAATATTTTGATAGCGGTAATTACCGCGTTTCTTATGTCAGGCTCGGCGGGCGCGATAGTCGTTACGACGGCGGCAAAGGTCGGAGCGCTGAATGATTACAAGGCGGCGGCTGTCGAGGATTTGCGCGGTAAATTCGGCGATTTGTCGGACGATGCGGAGGCTATGAAAATCCTCGACGAAGTCATAGAACAAATAAACCGCGCGCCGTCTGAAAACGCCGTGAACAGCGCAAAAGCGAACGGCGAAAGCAAATTACGCGAGGAAACCGCCGTTTAGTTTCATGGACGAGAGACGTTCGCGGTTCAATCCGAACGAACGGACGGCGCGGCGGAAAACAATTGTAAGGACGCGTTCACATAAAACGCGAACGGCGAGTTTAGGCGATTATTTGCTCTTTTCGGCGTTGATTTTTTCTTGCGCAACGCTACCGTCCATCGTTAAACGTCTTATAAAGACACGAGAGCCGCTTAAAATCCCCTCGTTTTCGTTTGCGCGAACGCGCCCTAATTCTTCCGTTAATTCCGCCGTCATATCCGTTTGGTTTCCTTTTTTATTTTAAAAGTCAAAAGTCTCAACGGAATCGTCGTTCACATTATTTAAAGTCGGCAAGTCTATTATAATAATTTATTTTAAATAAGTCGGAGAGACTAAAATTCTCGGCAAGCTCGTTATTGCCGTAAAAGTTGCTAAGCTGAACCGTCCGGAAAGTTTGCCCCTTAGCATACTTTTTAAGTTGCCGTCAACTAAAAATCTATTATCTTGTCGCCTTTTTTTAAAATATTGCAAAATATAAAATACGCACGCGTATTTTGAGACTGCGAAAAAAGAACGATGAATTTCTGCGCTCTAAATTAAAGAACGGCGATTACCCCCCCCCAAAAAAAAAGTCGAATTGCCGTTTTGTTTTGGCGTTATTTGAAGCAATGCATAAAGATTTTCCCGCTACATCGCCACTTCTTTTGCTAATATATTAATTGCCGTCCGCGTCCGCTATCGCCCAGCTCCCCGTATCGCGCATCGAGCTCGCCGCCGTTTTCAAACGTTACCCAATACATACCGCCTAATACGTTTGCGGTAGAGTTTTTTCCGTATCGATAAACGCGCCGTATACTTTTTGATTCTGCGCCTCATTGATTTTTTGAGTTAAATAATTACTTTTTACGTTTTATCGATATCTGTCGGCATTTCTTTTACAGAAATTTTTGCCTATAACAATGTCGGGGCTGTCGCTTACGCATCGCAATTGGCGCGTAAACGCTTCCGCGTAATTTCGCAAATGATTGTCGATACATGAAATGCGGTTCGCATCGGCCGCCCGGTTTGCGGCGGTCTTGTCCGTGTGTCCGCGCTTATGCCCGGAATTGTAAATTTTTGCAATCGAACTTATTTATACCCGTAAATTACGTTGACGCTTGACTGCGGACGCGGAGTTTCACTGTTAAAAACATAATATATTATAATATTATAATTGCATAGCAACGCGTGAGCGCCCGAGTGCGTATAAGCCGTCACGGAACTAAGAATTACCGCGCTCGTAAAGCACACCTTTTTATAACGGAATTCGACGGGTTTTTGCGGAATACGTAGGGTAGCGGGAGACAATAAACCGGGCGCCGCGTTCTATAAGCCCGCAAAAAAAAATTTTTCACGCATAGTTTTTTTAAAAATAATTTCCTCATAATCTCTAAAAAAAACTATTTTACGGCGGATTCCGCTTCCTCCGTTTCTTTCGGACGGTTCAATTCGGCGTACATTTTTTCCTCGTTGTATGTAAGATATTTTTTCACGGAGTCGTAGTCTTTCGGTATTGACGCCGCATGAATTATTTTATGCGGCGGCAGTGCTTGACCTAAGCGTTTCATTTCCTCGCGGAATTCGGCTTCAAGCTTGACCTCGGCTTCGCTTGCGGGGATTTCCGTGTCGAAAGTCAGCGGTCTGCCGACGGAAACCGTGTTGAGCGACTTGCAGCAATAGACGGGGTAGAGCTTGGGCGCGCGTCCCAAAAAGCGGCGGCACATTTCAAAGGTCTTGAACGCGCCCTTTTGGGTCTTGTCTACGAATTCGTTTTCCGGATCCGGAATGATCGAATCGGGAAAAATTACGACGTCGTAGCCCGTCCTCAGAGACTCGAAAGTCTTTGTGTACGTGGTTTTTATGCGCATATCGCGGTAAACGGGTATGACGCCCGCCGCTCTGAAAACTAAACCGAGTACGGGCGCGACGATATAGGTCGAAAGTCTCGCGAGATACCGCCACGGCTTTTTGACGTTCGGATAGGTTGTTTTCATCATCTGATTAGGCGCGCGCTTGATCGAAAGCGTGTTGAAGCTTGACCATGTTCTGAATTTCCGTTTTATTCTCTTGCCCGCGAATACCATCGCGCGCGGTCCGTAATCGAAAGCGTGGTTCGCCATAAATATCACCGGCTCGTCGGGCAGCGCCTCGGAGAGCAAAACGTTAGGCTTGACGAACAACCGCGCCACAGCAAAAGCGGCGTTGAACAGAATGTGCGGTCTCGGCACTCTCGAATACGGTTTAAGCGGAGAATAGTATTTTTTCATAATTTTTTTGGTCCGTTCCTTATAACTTTATATCTGTATTATCGTATCTGAATATTCCGAATTTTCGTCATGAATAAACCTGCCTGATATCGTTTTATCAGGAAAATTTATAACCGTAATTTATAGCCGTTTAATTCTAAAACACAACTAAGTATATTATAGAATAAATTTTTTATGTTGTCAATAGGGCGAACATTTTTTGGGAGAGCTTTTATTAAGATCGTCAAACAAACGACGGCGGTAATTTTAGATATTGTAAAATTTACGTATAAAATTTTTTTTATTTCAATAGATAAAAAAGCTTGTTTTTAATACTAAAATAGGCTTTTTCTACCCGTTAAATAAAGAAATACGCGTAAATTTAAAAATATTTTAAAAGTCCGCCGACACATCGCTGACAAATTAAAAAAAATAATTCCGCCCATATTTTGCGGAGTTCCGTTAAGCGGTAAAAATAATTTCATTCGAGTTGCGCGGCGTTATGCGCTAATGATTACATTTTAAAATCGCATTGCGGATACTTTTTCCGCCGCGTTTTACGCTACGGAAAAAAAGTTTCGCTTTTCGCGCAATCACCGCGAACGGCATTACGAGGACGGTTTTCCGCCCGCGCCGCCCTTTTTTTAAAGACCGCGTTTCCAAACTAAACGTCGTCCGAAAATTTCACCGCCGCGCCTCTCGCGCCTTTTCGCATCCGCGCTTTGTAAGTTCACAAAAGGTTCCCTTCCGTAAACTTTAAAAAAATCTCACGCCAGTATCCCTCTCAATCCTCTCTCCAACTGTCAGGCACAAAAACCGACTCGAATTTTCTAACGGCGTACCTGTCTGTCATGGCTGCGATATAATCGGTAACGGCGGTTTGACCGTCGGCGGTTTTAAGGTACACGGGCGGGATTTCCTCGGGCGAGGACGAATAATGCTCGTACAGGAGCTTAATCATCCTGTCGGCCTTTTTTACGTAGCCCTTGATATGCGGATTTTCGTACACGTTTTCAAACATAAATTTTCTCAACCGTCTAAAAACGCGTTCGACGCCCTCGGACATTTTTATAAAATTATTTCCGTAAGAAACCGCGATTATATCGGTTATCAGCGCGTCGATTCTCGCGCCCTTACTCGCGCCCAAAAGCTCCGTGCATTCCTTCGGCAACATATCCTCCGTCAAAAAACCCGCGTGCACCGCGTCGTCTATGTCGTGATTTATGTAAGCTATTCTGTCCGAATAATTGACGACCGCGCCTTCGAGCGTCGAGGGCGTCATTCCCTGCCTGTGGTTAAGTATGCCGTCTCTTACCTCGGGAGTGAGGTTCAACCCCTTGCCGTCGTTTTCCAGCTTTTCGACGACTCGGATGCTTTGCTCGTTGTGGTGAAAACGCCCCGTCAGAGCGTTCAGCGTATTTTCGCCCGAATGCCCGAAAGGCGTATGTCCTAAGTCGTGCCCAAGACTTATGGCTTCGGTCAAATCCTCGTTCAGGCGGAGAGCGCGCGCGACGGTTCTCGCGATTTGAGCGACCTCCAAAGTGTGCGTGAGCCGCGTCCTGTAATGATCGCCCTCGGGCGACAAAAATACCTGCGTTTTGTGTTTCAGCCGCCTGAACGACTTGCTGTGCAGTATTCTGTCGCGGTCGCGCTGAAAGTCGGTTCGCAAGGGGCACGGTTCCATCGGCTTTTCGCGTTTTCCGGCGTCCTTGGATTTTTTAGCGAAGGGCGACAGAAATTCCTCTTCAAATCTCAAATATTCGTCTTTCATATTTTTTAAATTCCCGATTTTAATATCCGCTTTTAAAAATTCATATTTTTTATAATATGGCGCTCGCATAAACGAAAACGAGAGAATTTCAGGCGGTTTCCGTGCTTTTCAAAGCGTTTGACGACGATAGGAGGGGAACGACGACGCAGAAACGGACAAATAAACACAAAAAACGCGCCGTTTGCGCTTTATGCGAACACGCCATAATTGCGCTTTCAAACGCGGCGGAGCGGTATTTGAAAAGACAGCCGTCCTTTTTTAGAACGGCGCGGAAGGCTTTACCGCCCGTATAATGCGGTTCGCGGTGATTACGTAAAAAAACTCCGCTCTTTCCCGACGCATAAAGCGCTACGGAAAAAGTACGCGCGGTTACGGTTTTAAAGCGTAACGCCATATTTATAATAATATCCGTCTTTTTTCAATTTCCTATTTATAATATTCGTCGTAATTAAAGGCATCGGCGTCTATACCAAGCTTTTCCTTGATAATTTCCGCGTTGATTTTATTAAAAGGCAAATAAATCGTCTTTTTTTCCTTTATGTGCGGAAATTTAGACGCGGGACGGTACAGCGCGCCGTCCTTCAAAACTATCTCGAAACAAAACGCGCCCTCTTTATCCTCGCCCCTTATATTTTTATTCCTCACGGTAACGCTCTCTATGCTCTCCGCGGAATAAAACAATTTATCCTTCGCGAGGAATATATTCTGCCTGATAATCCCCTCTCTGTCCGCGATAAAAATCTCCGTGAAGTTCCGCGTAAACGTCAGCCAAACTACGGCGGCAAGGGCGGCGGCGGACGTTACGACGATACTTATAAAGCCGTCGACATTAAAACCCGCGTTAAGCATAAAATAGACGGGATAGACGAGGAAAAATATTATCGCGAGATAGAAATAGAAATAATTATACGGTATATAATATTTTTCCTTTTCCAGCGACGGCGTCAGCTTGAAATCGTTCGCGAGCATTCTTGCGGTTTCCGCGCCCCGCGTCTTCGACGCGAGAAAAAGCGCGGTATAAACCGCAACGCTAAGCGAAACTACGGCAAAAACGTCCATATATCCGCCCAGCAGCACGAAAAACATAAGCGCGGCGTAAAGCGCGCCGAACCTAATCGCGAACGTATCGATAAAGGCGACCCTCAGAGGCTGCGTCTCGATAATTTTTCCTCTGAGCGCGAGCGTCCTATCGCCTCTTCTTTTTATCGTGAGAATTTTTTCACCGATTTTAATGTAATAAAACATCCTCTCCTTCGCTTGTTCGCCGTACTTTTCGGCAAACTCCGCGTAGGACGAATCCGATTTATATGTCATTTCACGCCTCCGTTTTTTTGTTTTATCGCGCCGTTTCGTTTATTTTCAACTGCGGGATTCTCGATTCGGTTTTAATTTTATTTTAAATTTTGATACGGTATTTTATTTTAATACGGCGCTTTTTTAGTTCCTGCGCCGCGACCGCCAATCACATTATACAATGAAAAAAAGCAAAAGTCAACAAGCGCGGCGTTTTCGCCGGATAATTTATAAAATTTACGCTTTCATACCCGTCGCGCCTTTATCAATTCCAAGCCGTCGCGCTTTCACCCATCCGACAATTCTAAGCCGTATTTTTCACGCCTCTATCAATCCCGAGCCGAATAAATATATATACGCCGCGTCGATTTTTATACCCGCGCTTTCGACCGCGCGCCTATACACGGCGAGCTGTTTTTTGTACGCCTCGAGGAGTCCGCCTCCAAGCCCGCCAGTCTTGTAATCTACAACGACGTTTTTTTCGCCGAGAATCAGCAAGTCTATGACGCCCTGCACGAGTATCCTGCCGTCGTCTCCGTCCGCGTACAACTCTTTAGACGGGATATAGAGCATAAACTCCTTTTCGCGAACAAACGAGTTATTCCGAGCATATTCGATTATCTCGCTTTTTAGGCATTTTTCGACGTCGTAAAGATTGACGAGCGCGGCTTCCTCCTCGCTCAAAATTCCGTCCAAAACCAGCCGCCTCACGGACGCCTCTATATCCCGGATTTCACATTCGTCGAAGTCTATAAATTGCATGACCTTGTGGTATGCGCCGCCTCTGTCGAACAGTCCGGAAAACGGCTCCGCGAGCGTCAGCCTTTTGCCCTTGGCGACGGCGGTCGCGGACTCTTTCAACGGCGTTTTTTCCGCGATGACCGCCGTTTTCCGCAGTCTTTCCGCCATATACGAAGCGACTTTTTCATCGTAACGCGCGCTTATATCCGGCAATTTTTTTTGTCTCTTAAAGCCTTTTAAAAAATACGCCCCGTCAATCGCTTCGATTGAGAACGCGCCGCCCTCCGCCCTTCTCAAAAAGCTCATAAAGCTGTTCGGCTCTTTCAGCAGTTCTAGGACGGCGTTGCCGCTCGGCTCTCTGCCTCCGCCGCTTATAAAGAGGTGGTTTTGGGCGCGCGTCATAGCTACGTACAGCAGCCGCGCTTCCTCCTCCCGGCGCTCCCTTTCCTTTTTCAAAATTATCGCGCGGCGGAAAAGTCCGTCCTTTCTTGTCAGCGCGTTAAAATCCTTGTGATAAAAGCCTATGCCTAATTTCGCGTCGAAAACGAACGCTCCGCGCTCGTCGTCCATGTTGAACTGCTTCGCGCAGTCGGCGAGAAAAACTATCGGAAACTCCAACCCCTTGGACGCGTGCATGGTCAACGTCGAAACCCTGCCGCTCTTATGCGCTCCGCCGTTTTGCGCGTCGGGAACGGCCGCAGTTTTTATGAAACGCGAAAGAGAGTATTCGTAGCCGTAAAAGCTTTCCACAAAATCTCCTACCGCTCCCCCGTCCGCGCCGAGATAAGCGTCGTATCCGCCGCCGTAAACTATTTCGCAAAGCAACGAATAAAGGTCGCCGTCCGCCGCTATTTTTCTTAGGCGTTCTATGTATTTCAAAAAGGCTTCCAGTCGAAGCGCGAGTGCGGTTCTATACCGCGTCTTTTCATCTCTTTCCGGATTTTCTTTACAGTTAAAAACGCATCTTTTCGCATTATCGGAAAGAATTTTGCCGTTGTAACCGCTAAGACGCGTTTTCTCCGAATCTCCTAAGATAACGCCGTCGCAATATTCTGCCTCCATCTCTGAACCGCCGCCCGCAACGCCGCCGTAATCTGAAACATACTTTTTCACGCTGTCCGAAAAAACCTTGCCGTCGTAATCGTTTAGACGTATTTCCTCCAAATCGCGGTCGGTGAAGCCGCCGAAAAAGGAGAGCATAACGGCGGCGAGCGGAATATCGCGCCGCATATTGTCCACGACCTTCAAAAGCTCCAAAACCGTGCCGCACGCCCCGTCCCTTGCGGCGTCCTCGGAAAGCGGAATGCCCTTGTCTTTTAACACCCTCAAAATCGTTCTCGCGTTATCGTTTTTTTTACTTCTGAAAATCAGCGCGATATCGCCGTAACCGACGCGTTTGTACCGCCCCTCGCGCGGCGCGTAAATTTCTTTAGACAGCAGTTCCTCTATAGTTTCGGCGATGTATAGCCCCTCGTATTCGGCGGCGGACGCCTCCGCGAAATTTTCGTCCTTTATCACGCCGTAAAGCCCGTTAATCTCAGTCTTGCATTCGATTTTTTTAAAAAACTTTACGGAATACGGCGCGGCGCGTTCCGGTAAAAATTCGGTTTTCGCGACTAACCTCGCCTCGCCCGCGTAATCGACGCCTCCGTTCGATTCGGTCATAACGGCGGAAAATACGGAATTTATAAAATCTATCACGCGTGCCGACGTTCTGTAATTATTGTTGAGGCGTATACGCCTGCCCGCGCCCCGCCTGTACGCATCCTCCCTTTCCAAAAAAATTTCAGGGTCGGCAAGCCGAAAATTAAAAATGCTCTGTTTGACGTCGCCTACGGCGAAAAACTGTCCGCCCGTAATCTCGTTCAATATATATTCCTGGATTCTGTTCGTGTCCTGATACTCGTCGAGCATGATATGCGTATACTGCGATTTTATCTCGTTTTTAACGGCTGAATTTCTTATCAGCTTCAAAAAAAAGCCTTCCAAATCCGCGTAATCAAGCTTGTTTTCCGCCGCCTTAAGCTCCGCGTATTTCGCGGTATAGTACCGCGAAAATTCGACGAATTTTTCAATAATTCCGCGGTCTTCAACGGCCTCCCGCCGCCATTCGTCGATATTTCCGGCTATCTCCTGCCAAGTGTGCCTGAGCTCCTCGTTGAAAGCGTTTTTAAAAGCGGCTATCGTTTCGTTTCTCGGGTCGTCCTTACCCGTAACGCGGACGGACACGGGCGCAGTTTTGATAATCGCGTCCATAAAAGACTCTTCCTTTGCGGCCAGAATTCCGTTGATTTTATCGAGGATTTCATCTAAGACGAAGAGATACCTTTCGCTTCCGGCGCACATATCCGGAATTGCGGCGGCGAGCGCGCAAAACGCGGCGAGCCGTTCTTTTAAATACGCCGTAATATACTTGCCGCAAGCGTCGAAACTCTTCTCGAAATCGTACTCCTTGTCCGTCATAACCGTCAAGAGTTCCCCGTATTTCTCCGCCGCCTCGAACAACCCCGCGTCGTTGCGGCTGCCCGACAGCGACTGCGCCGCCGTCTCGTATAATTCGTCGTCAAGCGCGTTATAGCGCCCTTGCGCCCGTTCGAACGCCTTTTTTTTGAACGCGGCGGACTCGCTCTCCGTAAGCAACGAAAAATACGGATCTATGTCCAGCTCGTAAAAATATTTGGTTATCAGCTTGTGCAAAAAGCTGTGTATCGTCGAAATTCCCGCGTCCGAAAGGCTTACGTCTATCGGCCCCTCTCCGCGCGCGACTCGCTCCGCCGCGTAATCGTTCAGCTTCAGCTCGATTCTTTCCCGCATTTCTGCGGCGGCTTTTTCCGAAAAGGTCAGCACGAGAATATTCGACGGGTGAACGCCGTCCTTAATAAGACGGACAAATCTTTCGGTCAGCACCGCCGTTTTTCCGCTCCCCGCGGACGCGGAAACGAGAATATTCCCATCCGCTTGAATCGCGTATTTTTGGTCGGCGTCAAATTCCATTCGCTTGTCTCCAAACCGTATTATCAGTTTCTTTAAACGTTCTCTTTCCGTCTTTCGACCGTTTACCGTCTTTTAATCGCTTTATTTTTTCTGCGGCGAGGCAATGCTCGTCGTTCCAATATTTATTTTATCGTTTTTCATATCCAAAAGCTTTTTTATAGCGCCCTTCGGAAGGGTTTTCGCGGCGCGGCGGCAACGCTTTATTTTATTTCTTTTGCCGTTTTTTCGTTATCGTTATAAGATCTTTTTCAACGCCGCTTTAAAGTTTTTTTCGCGACGCGGCAACGTTTCGTTATTTTCCCTACCGTTTTTTTGCGGCGCAGACTTTCTTTATTCCGCCGTTTTTATTGCGGTTTTTATTCGTTGCCGGACATTATCTCCGCCGTTTTTATCTTCTAATATAACCGCCATATAAAATATTGGAATTGCGAAAAGATTAACGCGGTCTTTTTCGGAGCGGGCGGCAAAAAAACGTTTTTCGTATTCCGGCAATACGAAAAAATTTTTTCGCGCTTTACGGTAAAAATTCGACGCTTATCTTCGCTTAATTTCCATTCACAACGACTGTAAAGCAAACATTGAAGTTTTTGATAAAGGGGTGCGGAAGGGAAAACCTTTTGTAAACAAAATGCCCACCGTATAAACCGTAAATTCCCCATTTTTACAAAAAAAACGCTTAATCTCCCGCCGGCGGCGCTTCCGCCGCCGCCTTAAAAACGTCGTCCGCGTCTACGGTCTTTTGAATCCGCGCCCTTCTTACCCCACGGCAAACCGACGCGTAATCGCATTTTGCGCACGCCTCCGCGCCGACGCTTTTCACCGGCTTTTTCGCCATATATCCGCTCGCGATTTCCCTTGCCGCGCCGTCCGCCATACTCGCGCCAAGCCGCAACAGCGCGTCGAATTTCTCCGCGTCCAACGCGGAACCCGCCGCCGTCGTTCCGCCGTCCTTGTCTTCCTTAATTTCAACGGGCAAAATCCTGCTCCTTCCCGCTCGTTTTTTGAGATCGTTGTCGAGTCCGCCAATCACCTCCGCGTCGTTCAAAACCACACCGCTCGCGCGGTAGCGCGATTCCGCGTCTTTTAACGGCAAAAAATCGTCCTTGATCTTCAAATACAGCGCGGCGGAGGGCTTGTAACCGCTCTCTTTGAGCGCGGCGAGGTAGGCGAACGGCTGTAAATTATTGCCGTAATACGCTTCGCTCACGACGTTGCCGGGCGCTCCGCCCGTTTTGTAATCGAAAACGGCGGCATAATTTCCGAACAGGTCTATCCGGTCGATTTTTCCCGTCAGTTTCAAGCCGGCGCCGAGCGAAAGCGGCTTGAACGCGCCGCCGTCCGCGATCGCCGCCTCGGTATAGGCGGGCTTGAAATCGGAATTGCGGATAAAGCCGTGCAGATCCGCGCAAATCCTAAGAATATCGCGTCTGAACCGTTTTTTTACGCCGATATTCTTTGGGGACCCGAGCTTTACGGCATACCGTTCGCCGTTCAGAATTTTGTCCGTGAGGCTTTCCGCGATAACGGCGGCAGCGGCCCCGTCCTCATCCTTGGCTTTTACGATGAATTCCTCCAAAACCTTGTGCATAATATTACCTGCGTCGCGCGCTTCTAAGCCGCCGTCGTCGTTTTCTTTCAGTCTGATTCCGTACCGCAAAAAATGCATATACGGACAGCGGTAATAGCTTTCCGCCTGCGTTACGCGAAGGGTTTTCGCGCGAAAAAAAAGCTCGTCGGCGCGGTCGGTATACTCCTCGTCCGCGAAGGTTGCCGCGCCGTTTTCCCCGTCGATTTCACGTATGCGGCTCAGCGTTTTTTGTTTCTCTACGCCGTCCAAAAGCGTAAACGCCGCGCCGTATATATCCGCGTTATTTTCGTCCGCATTTTTCAGTCCGCCAAGCAGAGTAAACAGCAAATTCTCACGCCTTGACGCGAGGTATAGAAACTCGTCCGCGCGCCTTTTTTTCTCCGAAAAAGCCGCCTCTTCCGACGCCCTTCCGGCATCGTTTCCCGCTTTGTTTTCGGCGTTAAAATTCAACAATTCCGCCGTTTTTCCGGCGTTTAAAATCAATCCTTCTGAAATTTTCTCCGCGTCGAGATCCGACTCTCTTTTGATTTTTTCGATACGGTTTTCCGCATTGAAATTCATCGTTTCGGCGTCTTTTTTCACTTTCAAATCCGCCGTTTCCGCATTGCTGCCCGCGTTATTTTTCATATCGGAATTCAACGATCCCGCCGTTTTTCCGGCGTTACTTTCAGTTTTTAAATCCGTCGTTCCCTTTTCCTTTTCAGCAGTCTTTTCCGTGTAGAAAGTAAACTGCGGCGCGGCTTTGGCGGCGGTCGTTTTCACGTCCGAAAATATATTCTCGAGCTGTCCGAAAACGGGCGACGGTCTGCCGCGCCCCGCGCTACGGCACAAAAAAAGTTTTTCTCTCGGCGAGGACAGCAACGCGGCGGCGCGGGCGCGCATGAGTCTTTCCCCGTCGTTAAAGACTATGCCGGCGGTTTTCAATATCTCCGACTCCCTCTCCGAAATAATTTTCGAAAGCCCGCGTTCGGCGGGGAACGAGCCGTAATCCGCACCCAAAACGAACAGTATTTTTTTATCGAAAACGCAGTCGGATATACCTCCCGTAAAGACGTTCAGTCTTTGTTGCAACCGCGCCGTTTCCGACGCGGCGATTTCGGCAAGCAAAATATCCGTGAATTCCGCGAAGCCGAATACGCGTCCGGAGAAAACTCTTCCGATTTCGTTCAAAATCGTGCGTATTCCGTTGTAGCATTGCGCGGTGAAATACGCGGCTTCCCCGTCGGACTCCGAGTCGGTTCTTTCCTCCGTCCTTTCGGCTATTCCGTTCCGCGTAAAAAACTCGTTGACGCGGGCAATAAAGTTCTCCGCCGTCACGCGCGCGTTCGGATTTTTAAACGCGTCCGACGCTTCAAGAACGGCAATCCTCACAAGCTCGGCTTTTTCGGCTTCCGAATACGCCGCGTTTCTCTTAAAATGTAAAGTATTTTTTGTCTCTTCGTCTCTTTCCGAATCCGGCATATTAGAAGTAAACGAAACGGAAAGATATTCGGCGTTACGCTTTTCGCAATAGTTTTCAAATTCTTCGCCGGAGCCAGTCTCTATCCCCGAATACGGATTCTTGACAAATTCCAAAAAAGCCTCGGCGCTATACCTCTTTCTGTAAATCTCCGCCGCCGCTTTTATAAATTTCGCGAGCGCGCCGTTCGCCAACTTGTCCTTTGCTCCCGCGGAGTACGGGATACCTAAGCGTCCAAACACGATTTTTATATACGCCGAATATTTGACAGGATCGGCGGCGACGACGGCGATATCGCCGTATGCCGCTCCTCTTTCCACCGAGGCGTTTATCTCTCTCGCCGCGAAAAGCGCCTCGCAGTAAGGGTTCTCCGCCTCTATCAGCAAGACCGCGCCGTTCGCCTCTATTTTCGGGCGTTTGGCGTAAGAAAACAAATTGTCCGCTATATGTCCGAACACGGCGGACGGCAAAGAGCGGCTTTCCCTTACGGTATATTTAAACCTCGCGGCGCGGGCGATAAGACTCTCCTTGACGCCGCCCTCGGCATACACGCCCGCATTGGGCGCGCCGTCGTTACTCATAACGCCTACGTCCACGCTCGCGGAATTCGCGAAAAGTTTCTCTATAATGCCGTATTCGAGCGCGGAAAAGCCGTCGTACAGCATAATATAGACACGCGCTCCCGCAAGCTGCGGAATATCGTCAATTTTCAAATACAGCTTCTCGAGATAGCTGAGTCCGTCGCTGTGCTTGTCCTGCAATTCTCTGACATAGTTCTTATATAAATATTCCGCGTCGTCGAGCTTGTATCTCAATTTCGTCGGCAGACCGCGCCGCGCCCCGTCTATCGACAAATCCACGCGACTGCTCCTTATATCCTTGATTAAGTCGTACATTTCCTTGATGAACCCGTAAGACTCCGCGGCTTTTTTGAAGCATTTCAAACTGTCGGGGTTGTCCGCGACGACCTTTTTCAAAATCATCATCGCGCCTTCGTCCGTCAACACCCCCGAGAGACTCACGTATTTCTTCGCTAAACGCATAAACGACGCAACCTCTATGTCGAAAACGGAGGAAACTTTCAACATCTCCATGAGCCTTAGCTCGATATAAAGCGCGGCGTTCTCCGGCACGATAACTATGTGCCTCGCATCACGACCTTTGCCGCCGCTCCCGTCACGCTCTCTGTTTGCAATCAGCGCGCCCATAACGCCCGCAAGTATGCCGTCAGTCGTTTTTGCCGTATGTATCGTAATCATTTTATTAGACTTCTTACTAAAATTGATAAGGTTCTGTGGAAAAGGGGCTGAATTACGCGCGGGAAACCCTTTTCTTAGAAAAAGGTTTTTCCCCGCCCCTTTCCAAAAGATTTCCGGCATTTTAATTCCAACAGGTATTTTATAGTCCTTACGAATTGGAATTGCGAAAATGTTAACGCCGTTTTTTCGCCGTAAGCGATAAAAAAACCGTTTTTCGTATTGTCCGAACATGAAAAAGAATCTTCCAGCCGTTTACGGCGGAAAATTCAACGCTTACGCTCGGGTTCCAATTCACAACGGTTATAATCCCCGTTACCGAACCGAGCGCCGCAATCGTTTTGTCCACTAAACAAAACTATCCGCCGCAACGTTTTTTCGCGAAAGATAACACGAGCCGCCACATATTTCGACCGGAGCTTGTAAATCAAACAAATTTCCTCTTTTACCGTTTTTTATCCGAATTACCGAAAATTTTCGGAAATCGGCGAAGCGGTTCGAAAACGTTCCGTTTAAGCCGCGCGCGCTGAAAGTTTTTAGAAAGGGGCACGGGAAAGAACCTTTTTTCAAAAAGGTTTCATCCGCGTTTAACCGTTTTTCAAACTAAAAAATATTATACAACCTTTTCGATAAAAATGCAATATAAATCAATAAAAAAAGCGAATCCGTTTAAAAAAGCGCGTATTTCGCAACGGACTTTCCGTCCCTTAAAGCGGACAAAACACGGAATCAAAAAGCAGTTTTTCCCGTCTTTTACGCGCCGTTGCAAAAAAGACCGCAACCGACGATACGAATCCCGTTTCAAGAAGAACGTTCGGTCGGTTTAAGCGGTCTTTTATATACAGTCTCTACAAGTTATTTAAGAATACCGGGCTTTTTGGGAAAAGGAAGCCCCTAACGAAAACACCGTGTATTTATCACTTTTTGTCTACGCCGGCAATATACGCGATAAGGTCTACGACCTTGTTGCTGTAACCCCACTCGTTGTCGTACCATGCGAGCAACTTGACGAACGTCGGATTGAGCATAATACCCGCTTCCGCGTCAAAAATCGAAGTGTTAGGGTTGCCGATAAAATCCGTGGAAACGACGGCGTCCTCGGTGTATGCGAGTATGCCTTTGAGCGTTGTTTCCGCCGCTTTTTTCACCGCCGCCTTGATTTCCTCATAGGTGGTTTCCTTTTGGAGTTTGCATGTCAAGTCCACAACGGAAACGTCCAATGTCGGAACTCTGATAGACATACCCGTCAGCTTGCCGTTAAGCTCCGGTATGACTTTACCCACAGCCTTTGCCGCGCCCGTGCTTGACGGAATTATATTATTCGAAGCGGCGCGCCCGCCTCTCCAATCCTTTTTGGACGGACCGTCGACGGTTTTTTGCGTGGCGGTGGTAGAATGAACCGTCGTCATAAGTCCTTCCGTCAATCCGAAATTATCGTTTATGACTTTCGCGAGAGGCGCGAGACAGTTCGTCGTACAGCTGGCGTTGGAAATTACCTTCATATCTTTCGTATAGGCGGTATTATTTACGCCCATAACGAACATCGGCGCGTCCTTTGACGGCGCGGTGATTACGACTTTTTTCGCTCCGCCCGTAAAGTGCGCGGAAGCCCCCGCCGTATCCGTGAAAACGCCAGTCGCCTCCGCAATATATTCCGCGCCGCAGTCCGACCATTTGATAGCCGCAGGGTCTTTCTCCGCAAAAACGGTTATCTCCTGCCCGTTGACAAGCAACTTGCCGTTTTTGTCGGAAATTTCGCCCTTGAACTGACCGTGAATGCTGTCGTATTTCAGCATATACTTCATGTATTCAAAATCGACAAACGGGTCGTTTATACCCGTAACCCGCACGTCGGGATTGTTGAGCGCGGCTCTGAAAACCAGCCGTCCGATACGGCCGAAACCGTTGATACCTATTTTTACAGTGTTTGCCATTGAAGTTCCTCCAAAAATTATATTATAAAAAATTATATGTTAGGTATAGATATAGTCGTCATAAATTGAAATTACGTTAAATGTGAGCGCTGAATTTTTCATCGTAAACCGCTAAAAGCCGCCGTCTAATCCGCGCAATAATCATAGCGACCCTACGTTACCAGCATATATATTTTAACCAAATGCGCAAAAATTAGCAACCGTTTTAAAGGTCAAAGTGAAAAATTTTTTTAATAAAAAAATTATACCGGAAAAAAACCTTTCGCAATCTTATTCGGACGCGGCGGCAAAATATTCGCGACGCCGCAACTTTAAAAAAACGGTCTTAAAAGCCGCGAAAATCTCTCGCAATCCCGCGCGCGGATTTTTTTAAACCCGCCGTTCAAAGTTTTCGTCCGCGCCTCCGGCGACGCTCTTTTCCCTTGTTATTTCCATAATTTTTTCAGATCGGTCAAATTAATCTTCACGGAACCGCTTCACCTCGCCCGTTCCCATATAATGCGGATTTGAGGATCTCTGATTTTCATAAACACAATACCTCCGAAAAAAACTCTACGCTTAAAAAGGATAAAAACGATTTTTTATCGCGGTTTTGCTTCTATGTATAAATATATAACATGTCCTAAAACTTGCGAATTAACGCAAGACACGGCACACCGAACGACACCGGGTTACGCCGCTTATAACCGCAAACACGGATTTTAGGACAGATCTATTATATACGTTTAATTGCTTTTTGGAAAGAGGCGCGAGAGAAATCTTGTGTTCACAAAAGATTTCTCTCGCATATAAAAAACAGAATCTAAAATTTAACCGTTTTCTTCCCCGCTCAATTTCTCACGGATTCTGGACAACCGCCCTTTATAGCCGGCTTTCGTGCCGTCCACAAGCCCCAAATCTATAGCCTTGACGCAAAGCGCCTCCGCTTCGCGCAATTTGTCCTGCTTCTCCAAAATCATTATGAGACGCTTGAAAGAATAGAGATTCGCCGGATAATTCGGAACGTATTTAAGGCAGAAATCCACATCCTCGCGGCACTTTGCTTCGCACTTCTCCAAAACGTTCTCCTCGCTACGTCTTGCGAAATAGATTCTTATGAGCTTATCGTTTAGTTTAGCGATTGTCTGCGGCATTTCGGAGAATTTTTGCACAAGGTATCCGTAAAGATTATCAAGCAATTCTATGGAGATAATCTTGCGGTATCTCGTGATGAACGTAAAAACCAGCCTGAAAAACATCGTATTGTCGCCGTCTATAACATAGAACGGGAATCTCGGAATAGAAATCACCTTGCCGTCCACAAATAAGTCGCGGAATTCAGGTTTCAAACGATCCGGCAGACTGTAGTAGTAGTCGTCGCGCACGCCGACCGCATCGAGCTTGTCTCCCGTTTCGCTGACATAGTACCATCCGTCCTGATAGACCAGACGGTATCCTTCCGGCACGGCGGCGGCATCAAAGACGGCCGTTTCATCGTCCTCGTCCACAAGCTTGCCCTTACCCTTGACTACCGAGAAACTCTCGACGGACTCCAAATAGTCCTCGTCGTCCGTCTTTGCCGTTTCTTCCGCTATCGCCGTTTCCCTAGCCGCCGTCGCCGCCGACGCTTCCTCTTTTGCCCTCGCGATTTCCTCCGCTCTCGCTTCCGCCGCTTCGGTTCTCGCCGCTTCTTCCGCCGCTATCTCCGCCAACGCTTCCGCTCTTGCTTTCTCTTTCACTCTCGCAATTTCCTCCGCTCCGGCTTTTGCCGTAGCCGCCGCTTCCGCTCTCGCCGCTTCTTCCGCCGCTATCTCCGCCAACGCTTCCTCTTTTGCCCTCGCGATTTCCTCCGCTCTCGCTTCCGCCGCTAACGCTTCCTCATCCTCTATCCCGCCGTATATTCCGGCGCTTTCTCCGCGTTGCACAAGTCTTCCGCCGACAACGTCGTACTCTCCCATATCCCGAACGGCAACGCCCTCCGGATATTCGGCGGGTTCGCGGCACATGCCCAGCAACTCGCGCGCGTAAACGTCGCCCCCTCTCACAGCTTCGCCGTACAGCTTCGCGGCTTTATCGGCGTCGCGCGGCACGCCATCGCCTTTCTCGTACATATAAGCCAAATTATTCTGCGCTTTGGCTTGCCCGAGTTCCGCCGCTCTCGCGTACAATTCCGCGGCTTTCTTTTCGTCACGCGGCGCGCCCCAACCGTTATAATAACAATTGCCGAGATTATAAAGCGCGTTCGCGTTGTTTTGCTTCGCGGCGCGCGCGTACAGCTCGAAAGCTCTCGCGTAATCTTGCGGCGCGCCGACGCCGCGCTGCGTCAGCGCGCCCAAATTATTCAGAGCCTCGGCATTGCCGTTCGCGGCGGCTTTACCGTACCATTCGGCGGCTTTTTCATAATTTTTCGGCACTCCGCGTCCGTTCTCATACGACACGCCGAGTATAAACTGCGCCTCGCCGTCGTTTTCCGCCGCTAATTCTCTCAAATCAAGCGCGGCTATCTCCAAAACATCCGCGCCGTCGGGATAGCCGGCGACGCCGCGCCGCGCCGCCGTTCCCGCGCCCTTCTCCGCCGCCGTTTTTCTAAACGACTCGGCTTTTTCGCGGTCTTGAAGCACGCCTTTTCCGTTTTCATAGCACTCCGCCAAGGCGTTCAACGCGTCCGCGCAACCTTTATCCGCAGCTTTTTGATAGAATTCCGTAGCCTTTGCGCCGTCGCGCTGTACGCCCTTGCCGTAATAATAGCAATTTCCGAGATTATAAGCGGCGTCGGCGTTGCCGGCGTTCGCGGCTTTTTCGTATAATTCGACGGCTTTCTCATAGTTTTGCGGCACGCCGCGTCCGTCGTAATAACAGTTGCCTAGCTTGTTCAACGCCCTCGCGTCGCCCAAATCACCCGCCGCTTTATACCATTCCGCCGCAGCGGCGGCGTTCTTTTCCGTGCCCAAGCCTCTTTCGCAAGCCAAACCGTTCAAAAGCGCGCCCTCGGAGTCGCGGTTTTTCAAGACGCTTTCGTCTATACCGAAAACCTTTTCATAAATATACCCGCAAGGATAGGACGCCGACTCGCGACACATACCCGAGCCGTCGACCGCGTAGACCTCGCCCCGTTCGGCCGCTTTTCCGTTCCACTCCGTCGCTTTCACATAGTCCTGCGGCACGCCCAGACCTTTTCCGTAACAAATCGCAAGATTGCTTTGAGCCTTCGCCAAACCCTTTTCGGCGGCTTTCAGATATAACCCCGCCGCCTTTTCATAGCTCTGCGGCACGCCCGCGCCCGCCGCGTAAAGATTTCCGAGATTATATTCGGCTTTCGCGTTGCCGAGCGCCGCGGCCCTTGCGTATAATTCGGCCGCTTCACCATAGCTTTGCGGCACGCCTTCGCCCTTTTGGTAGAGTACGCCGAGATTGTTAAGCGCGTCCGCGTTATTTACCGACGCCGCCACCGCGTACCATTTCGCCGCCGTTTCACAGTCGCGCGGCACTCCGTCGCCTCTCTCGTACGCCGCGCCCAAAACGAGTTGCGCCCAAGCGTTGACTTCGGCGGACTTAGCGTAAGCCTTCACGCCCGAGGCTCTTTCCGCCCGTGCCTCCTCCACCGCGTTTCTTATTCTTTCGCGCTCCGCGCTCTCGACGGCCGCGTTTCTTATCGCGATCACAATTCGGCCCGTCGAATAAAAAATCAATCCGAATACCAGCACTATCGCGACGGCGAGAAGCAGCGTCGATACGGTCTCGATCGTATATTTCGCCGCCCAATACGGATCAAGGAAGCCGTACAAAAATTTTCCGGTTATAAGACCCGTTATAATCAACGCGGAAAAATAAAGATATATCGGCAAAATCCATCCGAACGCCAAATGCTTGCCGAGACGTTTTTGCTCCGTCGGCAAAAAAATCCAAACGAGCAACATAAATACGGGCATAACGGCGTTGTTAAACACGTTGAAAACGCCCGTCCAACCGGAAAGATAGCCCGCGGCGATAAATTCCGACTCGCCCCATATGAACAAAATCCAAAAAATAATCGCGACCGCCAAAAGATACGCGGTAATCAGTCCCTCGGTCTTACCGCCGATAAAGCGGCTTATTCTCTTCGTCTTGTCATAGCCTAAAATCAAACGCAACGCGGCGGCGATCAGCCATAAGTCGGCGAAAAGATTTACTATGACCGAGATATGTCCGAAATATCCTATCTCCTCGACGGCGGCCGTCGCGAGAAGAATTATTTCGGCGGCGAGTCCTATTGCGAACACGACCGAAAAGAGACCTATGTAAACGCCTTTCCTCTTGCCCGAAACCAACGTGTTTTCCATAAAAAATTTAACTCCTTAAAAATGTCGATTACCTTTTAGATATTTTAAAACCCTCGGCTTTCCCCGAGAAAGAGCGAACCGACAACGGTCGTTTTACGAACGCCGCGTCTTCATCCTTTATTTATATATTATTATAAAACATTTTTAGCGAATTTGCAACTATGTTCAAGCGAAATTTTGCAAAATTTTAAAAATATTCTTATGTTTTCCGCAATTTTCAGCCCAAAGACGGACTCAACCCCCTCCGCGCTCAAAAAACGCGGTATAAACCCGCGTTTTTCCGTGTAGATTTTTCCCCTTTTTAAAGACTGCTCCGGAGAAACGTTTCGTTCGCAAAAGCTTTCCCGTCCCCGCGTAATTTTTTTTAAAAAGTTTTTTTACGCGCAAACCTTACGCCCGCAAAATCTTTAAAAAAGTCCTTCAAAAATCCAATAAATTAAGCCCCGTTTCCGCGTCGAATTTGCGTCCCGTGCCGCCTTCGAAGACGGTTATTACGAGCTCGCAGGTGAGGCTTACCCTCGCCTCGTTCAGGTGTCCGCCCACGACGGCGCCGTTTACGTCGGCGGCGGATATATGAGCGTGCAAATACGGTCTGCCGTCCATCCGCGAAATATTTCCCACCAGCGAGACGATTTCCATATCCTTTTCAAAGACGTTTACAAAATATTTTTTTTGCTTCGGATCAAACAGACCGGCTTTCAGATAGTCTACCGCGCCGATTGCGGACAAGCAACCCGCCCGTATCCCCTCGCGCTCCGCGATTTCCGCGAGCGCGTTCAAAATTTCCTCGCCCTTATCTATCCTCGCTATAATATTATTATTAAATACGCGGTATTCCATACTCCGAACCTCCGAAAATTTCACGCTTTATATTTGTTGATTTTTTTTAAATCGCGCACCGCGCGATTACGGTCGCCGCGAACCGTAATCGCTTTAAGGGTAACGTTGAATTTTTTTTGCCGCGAAATACTAAAAGAGAAATTTTTGTATTTTAACGATACGAAAAACCGTTCTTTTCGCCGCTTACGGCGAAAAACGCGGCGTTTAATCCGTGCGGCTCCGATTCGCGGCTACCGCATTTATATTATATCACATATATTCCGGTTTCGCCCCTTAAACGTCAAAAAATTTTCAAATATTCTTTTTACTTAATACGTGCGGTTTTTCTTGACAACCGAACGGATTATAATTTATAATTTTACCCGGCAACGGCTCGCACGGGTTAAAAACCGGAACGCGCGGACGCCGACGGCGCGGGAGCGGATTATCGTACTCTTTTCGCGTCCGGCGGGGACGTTCAGCCATGCGCGGCGGCGCCTCGCGGTGAAAAAAACAATGCTGAAAACGGCAAATAAGCGCAAAAAAACACGCCGCTTGCATATTATGCGACGCGCGCTAAAAGAGGTTTGCCGCACAAAAACAAAAAACGCGCGGGTTTTTAAGGAGAAAGGACGACTATGAATTTAGCGAATCTGTTTTTCGAGGGCTTCAAAGAAATTTTCACGACGGAAAAAGGTTGGGGTATGCCCGTAATGTGGCTGATCGGGCTTGTCCTCGTTTATCTCGCCGTAAAACGCGATATGGAGCCTATGCTCCTTCTGCCCATAGGCATAGGTTGCATTCTGGTCAATATGCCTTTCTCAAACGTCATAGATCAAATGAGCGCGGACGGAGGAACGACGGCGGGCATTCTCGACTGGCTGTTCGAGGTAGGAATAGAGGCGTCGGAGGCGATGCCGATTCTGCTTTTCATCGGCATAGGCGCGATGATAGACTTCGGACCGCTGATTTCCAATCCCAAGCTCATGCTTCTCGGCGGTTTCGCCCAAACCGGCATTTTCATAACGGTTATTCTCGCGCTCCTGTTCGGTTTCGGCATGAACGACGCCGCCTCGATAGGTATAATCGGCGCGGCCGACGGACCGACGTCCATTCTCGTCGCTCAGGCCTTGGGCAGCGGCTATTTGGGACCTATCGTAGTCGTCGCGTACTCGTATATGGCGCTCGTACCCATCATTCAGCCTCCCGTTATCAAGCTTTTCACCACCAAAAAACAGCGGCTGATACGCATGGACGACCAAATCGTCAAGCCGGTACCCAAAATCGTCAAAATCCTGTTTCCCATCATAATAACGTTGATTTCCGGTATCATAGCGCCGAAAAGCCTCGCCCTAATAGGCTTCCTGATGTTCGGCAATCTCCTGCGGGAATGCGGCGTCTTGGATCAGCTGTCAAAAACCGCGCAGCACGAATTGGTCAACCTTATCACTCTCCTTTTAGGCGTCACAATCGCTTCGACTATGCGTTACGATATGTTCCTTAGAACGGAGACCCTGCTAATCATAACGCTCGGGCTTGCCGCTTTCATATTCGACACAATCGGCGGCATCCTATTCGCGGACGTTATGAATCTCTTTCTAAAAAAGAAAATCAACCCTATGATAGGCGCGGCGGGCATATCCGCGTTCCCTATGTCCGCGAGAATCGTCCACAAATTGGGAAGAAAGGAAGACCCCACAAATTACCTTCTAATGCACGCCGTAGGCGTGAACGTCTCGGGTCAAGTCGCATCCGCCATAGTCGGCGGACTGATAATCGCTTTCGTAACGGCTTTGTCGGCATAGCCGTTACGAAAAAAACGGAAACTTTTTCGTAAAATTATACGTTGAAAACCTTTTGCGAATAAAATTCTGAGAAGAGCGATTTTCGCGGCGGAAAACCTTTCCCGAATAAAGATCTCCCCCTTTTTTTTCAAAAGGCTTGCGCGGCGCGGGCGGTATCAACGCGCGCGGCGCGCGTTGAACGAACACGCCTTAATAACAACGCCGCGCGGGGAGCGTATTCGGTTATTTCGGCCCCGAACCGCAAAAATTCATATAAAACCGATAAGATTTACGAAAAAACCGCAAAAATTTTTCACGCCGCAGCGCGGCGTGAAAGGAGGCATTAAATGCTTAATGTAAATAATATTTTCGCTTCTGCAATCTCGCTCATTTTCGCCGTGAACGCGGCGGATTTAAAGAATGCCGGAATAATATTCGGCTACGGTATGCTGGCTATTTTCACGGTCATTTTGCTGATTATTTCCGTAACCTACTTAATAAATTATACCGCCTTAAAATTAAAAGACCGAAAAAGCCGGAACGCGAACGGCGGCAACGCGAAACAATAACCTTATTCTCTGATTTTGATGAAAAAATTCCGATAAAAATAAGTACGATTTGCGCTTAAAAAATATAAAATACCGCTGAAACGCGGCATAAAGGCGCGTTTTTAGAAGCATTTTCGCGCATGTTTTTTACTTTTTTTAGCATATATTTTTTAATGGGTTCTAAGTTTTCGTGATAAAAACGGGATACGGGCAAGACAAAATCATCACGAATTTTTAGAACTCCCTTTTTTATATTTTCCGCGCGCTTTGCGTGTGTTTTTTAATATATTTCCATGCGGCTTTTATTCGTCTTTTTATAAAAAAAACCTTTGCCTAAGCGTTGCGTCTGCGCGAAGCCTCGCGCTGTCGGCGTCTTTGAAAAAGAGGAGGAGAGACCTTTTAGTAGGAGAAAAGGTCCCCCCACTCCCTACCCCGTATAATTTTTGAAGAAAAATTTAGAATCCGCGCGCATAAACGAAAACGGATTCTGTGAGCGCGTTCACTCAAACGAAAACGGGAGGATTTTAGGCGGTTTCCGTGCCTTTCTAAGACGTTTAACGATGCTTAGGCGCGGTAAAAAACAACGCCGAAAGAGAGCAAATAAGCGCAAAAAATACGCCTTTCGCGCTTTATGTGAACGCGTCCTAATTCCATCCCGCCTTTTTCGCGTCCGCCTTTTCCTTGATATTTTTCGCGTGCGGAATTGCCAGCGCGGTGTCGGAGCCGCCGGCGAGGCGGGCTATTTCCGCGACGGATTTTTCGCGCGAAAGTCTCTCCAAGCTCGTCAGCGTTTTTTCTCCGACCGCGCCCTTGCTGATCAAAAAATGCGCGTCCGCATAGCTTGCCAATTGGGGCAGATGCGTTACGGCGAGCACCTGTCCGCCGCGCGACAGGCGGCTCAATTTTTCCGCGACGGTCTCGGCGATCGCGCCGCTTATGCCCGTGTCTATTTCGTCGAAAATCATAACGCCGCGAGAGTCCGCCGCTATACTTTTCAGGGCCAGCATAAAGCGCGACATTTCGCCCCCGGATATAATCCTTGAAAACGGCTTTAAAGGCTCCCCCGCGTTCGGCGAAATGAGAAATTCGAGACTGTCTACGCCGTCCTTTCTCATATTTTTTTCGGCGTACTCCGCGCTCGTTTCCGAATAGAATTCGACCTTGAACGTCGTCCCCGCCATACTCAATTCCGCAAGCTCCCGCTTTATATCCGCCTCGAATTTCTGCGCGGCGGAACGCCGCAAATCCGAAAGACGGAACGCAAGCTCTATATATTCGCTAAAAAATTTTTCCTTTTCCCTTTGCAGCTTTTCGAGTATATTCTCGCTGTCCTTCAAAGCGTCGTACTCGTCCTTTAAGCCATCCAAATATGTTTTGACCGCCTCCGTCGTCGCGCCGTATTTTTTCTTTATCAATTTGATTTTATCCAGACGCTCCTCCACTCTGTCGGCGTATTTCTCGTCGTAATTCAGGTCGTCCAGATATCTTTTCACGTCGTGTACCGCGTCCTTTAACTGCGACTTCAAATCGGTCAGAATTTCGCAAAGATCGTTTATATTTTCGTCGTATGCCGTCGCCGAATTTAAAGCCGCCGCCGCCGCAGACACCGCCGAATAGGCGTTTTGTTCGCCGCCTTCAAGCAACTCGTAAGCCTCAGCGAACGCCTCCGTCAGTCTGCCCGCGTTGCTCAGCCTTACGCGCTCCTTTTTGAGCTCGTCCTCCTCGCCGTCTTTAAGCTCGGCGCGTTCTATCTCTTCTATCTGAAATTCCAAAATATCCAGCCGCCGTCCTCTGTACGCGGGGTCGCCGAAGGACGCTATTCTGCCGCATACGCCGCCGTAAGCCTCGTAAGCGCGCCTCACCTCCTCTTTCAGCGCGCCTATGTCCTTAGACAAACCGTCGATTACCGCTATATGACTAGAGGTTTTCAAAAGCGATTGATGCTCGTTCTGCCCGTATATGTCCGCGAGTAAGCCCGTGAGATTTTTCAGAATCGACAGAGTTACGAGTCTGCCGTTTACGCGGCATTCGCCGCGGTTGTCGGCGGTCATAACGCGGCGTACGACTATGCCGTCGTCAGCGTCTATGCCGTTGTCCGCGAAAAATTGCGCGATTTCGGAATTTTCCGCGTCGTATTCAAAAAAGCCCTCGGCGGACGCCCGGCTTTCGCCGTGCCTTATAAGGGTTTTGTCGGCACGGCCGCCCAAAAGAAAATTTATCGAGTCGATTATGATGGATTTGCCCGCGCCGGTTTCGCCGCTCAGAACGTTCAGCCCTTCGGAAAACTCGACGGACAGTTCCTTTATCAACGCTATGTTTTTTATATGTAAGGATAGTATCATAGTTTTTTTGTAATTTATGCGGGCGAAACCTTTTGCGAATAAAAGGCTTTTCCCCGCGCCCCCTTCCAAAAAACTTAACCGTTTTATTTGACTTCTTGACCCGGCGGCGAATAGTTTTCAGGCGGTTTTTGCGCGCCGCCGCCGCGTTTTAACGACGCGCACTCTCGCGGTATGCCGTGAAAATGCGGCGCGCCGACGCGCCGAAAGCGGAAAAAGATACCGCCCGCACGGTTTTGAAAGAAGTTTTTATACGAATATATCGTTTTACCCGTTAAACTTTCAAATCCGGCAACGCCGGATTTGAAAAGACGACCGCGCGTATAAGATATGTCCGTTTCATACCGATTTTCGGATTAATCGACGCGCTAATGAAACGGTTTCCGCTTATTTCGAAAGCGAATTGAACAGGTCCGCGACGCCGCCCGCCGCCGCCTTGCTCCGCACGACTACAAAAATCGTATCGTCGCCCGCCACGGAGCCCAAAATCAAGGGCTCTTTCAGCGCGTCTATCAGCGCGGCGGCGGAGCTTGCCGCTCCGCTTACCGTCTTTATTACGATTATGTTTTCGGCGTACTTTACGCTCACCACGGAGCTTTTGAAAAGCGCGGACAGACGCGGTGTTCTCTTTTCCTCTGATCCGCCGTTAAGCGGCGCCAACGCCGCGTATTTGTACGTCCCGTTTACCCCGTTTGCGGCGACCTTTATCAATCCCAATTCCCTTATGTCTCTCGAAACAGTCGCTTGCGTAACCGAATAGCCGCTTTGCGTCAAATGCAGCGCAAGATCGTCCTGCGTTTCTATATCGTATGTTTCTATCAGCTCAAGAATTTTCGCTTGTCTGCTCATTCTGTACATAGCCGTCTCCCAATGCGCGACCGAATTTACAGTCGTTACGAATTATAATCGGGCAAAAATAATTATTGAATTTTTTGCCGTAAGCGGTTAAAGAGTCCTTTTCCGTATTCGCGCGATATGAAAATGTTTTTTTGCCGTTTAAGATAAAAAACGACGTTTCGGCAACTCCGCCGCGGTTCATCAAGGATCGACATATATGCGCGCGATGATTTTCGCCGCGATTCCGCAACGGAATTATGCCGTTTAAAACGTTTTTAACGCAGTTACGCCCCTCTTAAATATCCCTGCCGCCGCAAAATTTGTTAAGCATTCTCGTGTAAAAATTGTCGGTTTTTATTTTTGCGAACAATGCCCGTATTCCGGATTTTCTTACCGTCACGCGCTCGCCGGCTCCGACGCGGATTTTGAATACGCCGTCCGCGGCTAAACATAATCCGTCGCCGAGCTCCGACGCCTCGACCTCTATCACGCTCCCGTCCGATACGACGAAAGGACGGCTGTGCAGAGAGTGCGGATTTAAAGGATTGATTATGAGCGCGCTCACGTCGGGCGCTACGATCGGGCCGCCCGCAGCAAGCGAATACGCCGTCGAACCCGTTGGCGTGCAGACGAGAACTCCGTCCGAAAAGTAGGCGTCCGTCAAAAAACCGTCTACAAAAAGCCTCGTTCGCGTGGTCTTAAAGGCGTCGCCTTTAAGCGCGATCTCGTTGAGCGCCGTAAAGCCGCCGCCCGCCGTCTCCGCCTCTATCATAGAACGGCTCTCCAAATAATATCCGCCCGTCCTGATTGCCGACACAACCTCCGAAATATCTCCCCCGTCCGTCTCGGTCAAAAAACCCAAGCGCCCCATATTGACGCCTAAAACCGGCACGCCGTTTTCTGCGGCGGTCTTTATGACGCTCAAAACCGTGCCGTCGCCGCCGAACACGACGATAAGCCCGCAACGCGCCGCCAGCTCGCCGACCGAAACCGCCTTTCCGCCGTTTAGCTCGGGAAAATCCGCCGCCAAAAACTCCACGCCTTCCTCTTTAAGAATCGATGCGAACCTTTTCGCCGCCGTCAATTTGCTATCCCTTTTTATGTTCGAATAAACGCCTACAATCATCATGCCCCCATTCTTTAAGCGACCGTAGCTTGAATTACCCCGCTCCTCACAATATTGCGGTTCGTTCTAAAAAAAGTATAGGGAACCCGTTACCGCAAAAACTTAAAACGCGGCTTCCTGAACGTATAAAAGCCGCCGGACTGTAAACGCGGGTTCTTCCCGTCGGAAAATTCCGACATACCGCAACCGAAAATACGGCTTCTCTCGACCCGAAAATTCCTATTTAGGCTACCTGTAAAACGCGGATTTTTTCGTATAAAAGCCGATACGCTACAACCGGAAATACAGCTTCTTTCGATCCAAAAATTCCATAAGTCCGCATACCGCCGCCGTAATCGCCGTCCCGACGAAAATCGGAATGTAAAATTCGCCGCTACCGCCATCCAAGCCCAAAGACTTGATAAACGCGGGGATAAATTTGTCGAAAATTCCGAAAAACACGTAAACCAAAAGCGAGTTGCGGCCGACTGCCGCGAGAATAAAATAGTCGCGGTCGCTGATATAGTTGAACACCACGGCGATTACCGTCGCAAGCGCGCCTATCGCCGCGCCGAATATCAGATAGCCTACGGAGCTCGTAATGAAATTAATTATAAACGGGTTGTAATGCTCGGCGATATATGACGGAAGCGTCTCTTTCGTATAGCCCAGCGCGAGTATATCAGACTCTGTCGGCGTAATAATAAAGCATACGACGGCGGCGGCGACTATCGCCGCGCAGACTATCAAATATTTTTTTATATCCTTAAAAGCCAGCTCCGTCAGCACATAATACGCGAGAACCAAGGGTCCGAAACTGAAAAACGACAAAAGTCCTCCCCATTTCGCGACGCCCCCGCCGCCCGTAAGTATGTGCGCCGAGTACAGGTAGTTCGTAGTCGCGTCCGGAAAAATCAGCGACAGCATAACGGGAACGGCGGCAAGCCCGAATATCAGCGGAATCTTGTATTTGTTTTTCAAATCGATAGTAAGCCCCATAACTATCAAAGACGCGCCCATCGCGTGAAAAATATCCCACGTCACGGGCAACGCGGTTGTCCATCCGCCGCTTTGATACATAAAAAACATATAAAATGCTTCGTCGAACACGAGTCCGAAAGCTATAAAGACCGCGCCGCGCATAATTATGTGCCGTTTCGCCGCCTTAACGCCCTCTCTCGCGGCGCGCTTTCTAAACGACGAATTTAAGGCTATCGCTATCGTAAACATCAGGACGGGAGTTGCCAAATCTCTCATCGTAACGCCGGGAAAAACGCTGTGATACCTGAATAAGTCGGCAAAGTCGGCTTTTATATTCGACAGCACAAAGGCGGCGAAGAGAATCAGCAACATAATAAAACCCCTCGCGTTGTCTATTATTGGAATCCTGCCGAAAGTGGTAAGTACGATTTCGCCCTTCTCGGCTAGCGTAAGCCTCCCGCCGGTCGGCTTTGCCGGCGTATTCGCGCTTTTCGAGTTAGCTTTAACCGCGGCCGCGTTTATGTTTGCCGACGTATTCGCATTCGCGTTTTTTATGCCGGCGTTTGACCGCGAGCCGCCGCCTTTCACCGTATTTTCGTTTACGCCCGCCGCCGCTCTTTTTGCGTTCGCGTTTTCCGCGCCGCCGTTCCTATTCAAATGTTTGTGTTTTGCCATAATCACCAGCCGTAAAATGTATATTCTGTTTCCCGTAACGTTTTTTTAAAAAACGAACGAACCTGCGCCGCGATAGCTTACGGCGCGGTCGTTCGTTGTTTTTTAACCGCTGAAATATATTTGCTTTCCGCCGTGCGCGAATCTAAACCGTATCCGCGCCCGACCGCCGAGCGGACGGTAAAATATATCCGCTTTCCGCCGAGCGCAACCGGTTAAAAAAGGATCATATGATAAACGCTTTTTCTACTCAACGCTCTAAGAAACAGCCGCCGCTTTCACGCTAAAACATATCCGTTTTCGACCGCCGCAGTCTTTATCTCCGCCGCGCCGTTCTCGGCTCTCTCCTTTACGGGTACTCCCAAAAAGGCGCGCCCCTTCCCGATTTTTTCGGCGACGGCTTTAAATTCGACGAGTCTCTCCGCACCGAACGCCTCGAAGCCCTCGATAAACAGCACGTCCGAGCCGCCCTTTATCGCCGCGTCCGCGAGCGCCGCCGCAATAGCTGCGGCGATAATCAGCCTTTCGCCCTCGCCGAGTGTGCCGATAGTTCTGAATTTGTCGTTGAACAGCTTGTCTTTGACCCTTATACCGTCATCGTAGGTTAAGCCGAACCGCCCGTTAAGCGCGCCGTTTACGATTGCGTCGGCGGCGTCAAGCGCCCCGCGCGCATTCATTTCCGTAACGTAATCGGCATACGCGCCGTCCGCCGCGACGAATTCGCGGAGCTCTAACAGCGCGTTTATCTTCGCGTCGATTTCCCCGCCGTCCGCGTCCGTGAGAACGCCGTCTCCGTCCGCCGTTTTCTCCGCGTATTCGACAAACAATATCCGATTTTTAACCTCGTTTATCTCTTCGTCGATCGCCCGCAATTCCTCCGATTCCCTTTCGGACACGGCGTCCGTTTCCGCCTCCGCGCCGTCGATAAGCGACGCCAAATTGTCCCTTTCCTCGCTCAACGCGCCGAATTTTATTTTATATTCGTCAAGCCTTAGTACGCTGTTCTCATACAGAAAACCGCCCATTATAAGACTCTCCAATTCCTCGGCGCCGTATTCCTCCGCATCCTTTCCGCCGTCGTTTATATAGTCGGCGGTAAGCCCCGCGATTTGCTTTTCGTTCGCCTCTATAACGCGGCTAAGCCCGGCAAGCTCGTTCGAAACGGTTTGCAACTCCTTTTCGGCGGACTGAACTTTCTCACGCGCTTCCTCAGTCGCGGCGCGGGCGAGTGAAACCCTTTCCTCGTATTCCAGCACGCCCGCCACGTCGCATCCAAGTCTCTCGGAAACCGCCGCGTTCGCGAAATACGCCGTACCGCCCGTCCCGTCAAGCGAAAGAGCTTCCAGCCTGCCGCATTCGGCTATCAGCCGTTCCAGTCCGTCGCGCTCGCCCGATTTTTTCTCTAATTCCTTTTCGTAGCTCAACCTTTCGGAAGACATTTCCTCTATATGCTTAAGAATCCGTTCGGGCGTGTCGTATTCGCTCAGCGAATTCAAGGACGTATAGCTTTCCAGCGACTTCGCATACTCCACATCCACAAGTTCCAATGCGTATTTGCGCTCGTTGTATTGCTCCGAATATACGGCGACTTCCTTGTCGGCGTTCGCTTTTTCGATTTCCGCGTCGCGCATGGCGTCCTTTAATTCGTCGATTTCGGACAGAATTTTGCCCGCCCTTTCAAACACGCCGCGCAGTCGGTCGTATTTTTCGCGTTGGAGCATATAAACTTCGTAGAGCGATTGAACCGAATCGAATCCGCCCTCGCGTAAAATATCGCTTATACAGTCTATATAAAATCTCTCGTCGCGGTCTAAATCCTGATTGAGCCTTTTCATGTGGAGAATATTCGCTTTCAGCCCCGCGATAATAGCAGCGGCGTTCGCGAGGATTTCCTCGGCGCGGGTTCTGTCGTCGCGCAGCTTGTTCAGTTCCATATCGACAGGCACGACCGACAGCACGGTCTTAGACTGCTTGTAGGTCGTCACGTTGCTACAAATCGGACAAAAATCGCCTATTCTGACCGCGTTGGAAATGCCCGCGAAGTAATTGGCGTTAGAAACCTTTTCCCTTTCCTTTTGGGCTATATCGGTTTTCGCATTGACGTTATAGAGATTTTTTTCGGCGTTACGCTTGGTTGCTTCGGCACGGTCAAGCTCTCTCTCCCCGCGCTCGATCTCCTCCTTGTTCATCTGCCTTTTCTTGGTCAAAAGCTTTATGGCGTCGTTGTAGGTGTCAACCTTTCCCACTTGGTGAGCGAGATCATTATAGCGGAGATACTCGCGCGTGAAAACGTCGTAGATATCGTTATCGCCTATAAGACGCAATTTTTCACGGCTCAAGTCGTTCGCGCGCTCCTCCAACTCCAGAATACGCTCGGACGCGCGCTCGCGTCTCAGCGCGGCGGCGTTAATTTTGTCGTCCAGTTCGTCGGCCTTTTTCTCGAGATAACGGCGTTCCTTTAAGAGTCTCTTCAAAAGCCCCTCCTCGGAATTCGCCTTGGACATATCGAAGCTAAGCGCGGGGTCTACCGTCAATTCGTTGATTTTCTTTTTTATCGCGTCACATTCGGCGGCGGTCTCGTCGCGGCGCTTGATTAAATCGCGCTTGCGGGCGAGGATTGTTCCGAATTCTCCGTCGGTTAAGGTTATCTTCGCGTAAACGTTTTCGTCCGCGTTTCCGGCGGTATTTCCGAAATTTCCGTCGCCGCTTCCGTTTAGAGTTTCAACGCCGTTTCCGTCGGCGCAAGCGTATTCGCCCGCGTTCCCGCCGCCGTTTCCGGCGAAATTTCCGTCCGCGTTTTCAACGGCGCAAGCCGTTCCGTCCGAAGCCTCCCGCGAATTTTCAACGCCTATTTCGACAGAACCCGCGCGTAAATTCTCATCGCCGTTTTCAACCGAATTTTCAACGGAATTTATCTCGGGATAAGCCGTCGCCGTTCCGCCGAAGTCCGCCACGCCGCCGTTTCCGCGAACATAAGCCGAATTGTCCGAATCCACGCCGCCGCTATCCGCACCGCGCGACAGGTTCCTTTTCAGCTCCGCGCGTTTCTCCCCGTATTCCGCGAAAACGACCGCGTATTCGCGGTCGGCACGCTCCTCGTCAAGCCGCGCCGCCTCCGCCTCCGCGTCGAGATACGCCGCTTTGGCGATAAGCTCCTCTCTTTGCGCGGCAAGCTCCGCGTTTTCGCTTATCAGAGTCTCGCGCCTCTTATATGCCGGAAGAATTTTCGCGGCTCTCTCCGAGTCTCTTATTTTTTTCTCCAATTCGTCGTAGTCCTTCTTTTCGGCATCCAGGGCGTCTATTTCCGCGTTTAAGGCGGTCAACCTCTCTCTCATCGAAATTATCTCGCCGGCTTTCGCAACTCTGTCCGCGATAAACTCGCGCCTTTCGGTCAGCTCCGCAAGTTTTTTATTAAGCCCGTCTTTCTCGCTTCTTAACGCGCCCGCGTCCGCTGCCGCGCCCTTCGCGCCCAAAGCGGTTTTTTTAATTTTCAATTCCGCAAGACTGCCGCTCACGCGTTTTTCAAAACGCGCCGAAAAATCGCGTATGCCGAAATAGTCCTTAAAAAACCGCGATTGCGCCTCGTCCGTTCTCGACAGCAACTTGAGAACGCGGCAAACGTCCGCGGAAACGGCTTTTTTATACGCCGCCGCGTCCGCGCCCAAAATGCCCTCGATTTGGGCGTCAACCGCGTCCGCGCCCTCGGCTTTAAGATAATTCACGCCGCCGCGAACGGCGTTGAGAACGGCGTCGGACGAGGCGAATTTACCGCCCCGTATTATGCCGAATTCCCTCTCGATAAGGTATCTCTCGCCGCCGTGCTCGAACAGAAGACCGACTCCCGCGCGCCCCGTCTTTTTATTTATGACGAACCTCTCGGTTTTGCCGCGGTCAGACCTGCCGAAAAGCGCGTACAGCAACAAATCGGCAAGCACGCTCGCGCCGCCGGACAGATAGACGCGGTCCGCTCCCGCGAACGCGCCGAAATCGACGGTTTGATTCTCGTTGAAATTAAAAAGTCCGAAGAATTCAAGCTTTATCGGTTTCATTTGTTGTCCTCCATAATCTCTCCGAAAATTTCCGAAAGCGACCCGTCCGCTCCCGTCTTAGCGAGAAAATCGGCGAATACCGATTTGTCCGACGGGTCAATAAACACGGGAGGCGCGTATTCCGCCGCCTTGACGCAGTTGAAAACCACATCCGCAAGCAACGGAAATTCGCCGTACAAGCGTTCCGCTCCCGCCGCGTCCGCAGACTTGTCCGACGATATAATCAGCCGCGTATAGCAATTCTTATAGCCGTTTAGGGCTTTTCCGGCCTCGCCGAAGCCCGACACGGTTATAACCTTCGACCGACGCGCCGCTCTGAGCGGAACGTACTCCGCGGACCGCAAGCCTTCCTCCGTCAATTCCGCCAAAATCACGCTCCGTCCCTTTTCGGAAAAATCGTAGTCCGTAATGCCGCCGCTCGCAAAAAATTTGCCGCCGGAACCCGCGTCCGCGCCGCCAAGCGCGACGTACATGAAGCCGTCGAATATCCTTTCGGACAGCTTGCCGCTCTCCTTTTCCGCTGAAATATCAGACCGGGCGGCGTGTATCAACACGATTTTTACAGGAGCGGTACTCCCGTTCCCGGCAAGCACGCCCGCAGTTTTACTCTCCAAATCGTCGCCCTTCAGCGACAAATAGCCCGCCGCGCCTATATACGGCACGACGGAAACCGAAACGCGCTCCCCGCTCTCGCAGGTTATTTCGGCATAGCCCGCGCCCGACGCCGTAATTTTCGTCGGAAACGAGGGATTTGTCTTTACGGGCGCGGCGTTCGGATCCGTAATTACGGATATTCCCTGCTTATCCGCAAGACGCGCTATCGCCCTCAGCCGCTCCGCCGAATCGCCGCCGCCACTCACGAGTAATACCGCGCGCCTGCCACCCGCCGCAAGCCTCGTAAGCGTTTCGCAAAGCAACTCGACGCACTTTGGCGGCGCGTCCAAAACGCCTAACGTATTGCCCGCAATCAAAACTATATCGGGCTTTTTTTCGCCCGCGATTTTGACGATTTCCGCAAGTACCGCTTTTTTCTCGGAAAAACGGTCGCGACCGAAAAACTTTTTCCCCAAATTCCAATCCGAGGTGTGTAAAATTTTCATAATAGCTATCCTTGTCGTTTATGCCGAATATTATTTTTGAAAGGGAGAACGGGCTTATTCGCGGAAAGTCTTTTCTTGAATAACAAGGTTTCCCGGACGCTTCTTTCAAAAACTTCTTATATTTGAACTTCCGTTCAGACCGAACGCGGCGATCGTTGCGTTCGCGAAACAACAGTCGGCGCCGCTACGGCGTTTTTCCGCGAAAAACAAGCCTGACGCCGTTTAGGCGTTTTTTGCCAAAGCCCCTTTTCAAAAGGACGCGCCGCGCTTACGCGACCGGTGTGGAGCTAATTAAAAGGAGCGTCCGCGAAAACGGGCGAGCCGACACGGCAAAAAGAAACGCCGCGCATTTCGGCTAAGACTTGCCGATCGAAAATTCCCCGTATTTCCGTTAAAGCCGTTCTTCGTTTGCTCACCGAATCGCAGAAAGGTTTTTGAAATGGGGCGAGGGTAAAAACCCTCTTTCAAAGCAACAAAACGGAACGCCGCATATTTCGGCGTAGACTTACCGAATCGAAAAATCTCCCGTCTTTACGTTAAGCCGTTCTTCAGTTTGCGCCACAAATCGCAAATAGTTTTTGGAAAGAGTGCGTGGGAGAACCTTTTTTCAAAAAGGTTTCCTCCGCATTTAAACCGTTCCTCAAAAAAGGTTTTCTCCGAAAACGACCGAAAGAATATCCTTTCGGTATTAATGCTATACCGCGCCGTGAATATTATACAACTTTTTCGATAAAAATGCAATATAAATCAATAAAAAAAGTTAAAAACTTTGTTTTGATACAATACAGGTATCAGTAGCGCCGGCGCGTCTATTTTTGCATAGGTGGGATATAGAGGCTATGGAGAACGGCAGCGAGAGGTACATAGAGGCGTTGCGGGTA